>NZ_AP023181.1:0-340113 GCF_013426915.1 Paraburkholderia sp. PGU19 | reverse complement strand
ACTGGCGAACTGACTGTCGTTGCCGACCGCGATGATCATGTGACCGTCGGCCGTCGGAAAATCCTGATACGGCACGATGTTCGGGTGCGCGTTCCCGATGCGGCGAGGCACCACGCCGCCCACGATGTAATTCGTCGCCTGGTTGGCAAGGCACGCAATCTGCACGTCGAGCAAGGCGAGATCAATGTGCTGCCCCATGCCAGACCGTTCGCGACGCGCAAGCGCAGCAAGGATTGCCACCGTTGCATACAGTCCCGTCGTGATGTCCGTCAGCGCGACGCCCACCTTCAACGGGCCTTCCCCTTCCGCGCCATCCGCACGACCTGTGAGACTCATCAGCCCGCCCATGCCCTGGATCAGGAAGTCGTAACCAGCACGTGCGGCATAGGGTCCCGTCTGGCCAAATCCCGTTATCGAGCAGTAGACAAGACGCGGATTCAGTTCCTTGAGGCTCGCGTAATCCAGACCATACTGGCTGAGTCCGCCGACCTTGAAGTTCTCGACCACGACGTCTGCCTTGCTGGCGAGCTCCTTCACGAGCCGTTGTCCATCCGGTTCACTCAGGTCGATCGTCACCGACCGCTTGTTGCGATTGGCGCAGAGATAGTAAGCGGACTCGCCAGTCGACTCGCCGTCTTCATCGCTCAGCCAGGGCGGCCCCCAGGCACGCGTATCGTCACCCGTGCCCGGTCGTTCGACCTTGACCACATCAGCGCCGAGATCGGCCAGCAACTGGCTCGCCCATGGACCGGCCAGCACGCGAGAAAGATCGAGTACGCGCAGCCCGTCGAGCGCCCCTTGATTCGGTATCCCGTTCATGGCGGATCAGAACGCTGCAATGCCGGTGATGGCGCGGCCGAGAATGAGCGCGTGGACGTCGTGCGTACCCTCGTACGTGTTAACCACCTCCAGGTTCACCAGATGCCGTGCAACACCAAATTCGTCACTGATCCCGTTGCCGCCCAGCATGTCGCGCGCAACACGGGCGATGTCGAGCGCCTTGCCGCATGAGTTGCGTTTCATGATCGACGCGATCTCGACGGCGGCCGTGCCCTCGTCCTTCATGCGGCCAAGCCGCAAGCACCCCTGTAGACCAAGCGTGATTTCCGTTTGCATGTCGGCCAGCTTCTTCTGGATCAATTGGTTCGCCGCGAGCGGCTTGCCGAACTGCTTGCGATCGAGAACGTACTGTCGCGCGCGATGCCAGCAGTCTTCAGCCGCGCCCAACGCGCCCCAGGCGATCCCATAGCGCGCACTGTTCAGGCAGGTGAACGGGCCCTTCAAACCACGGATGTCCGGAAACGCGTTCTCTTCCGGGCAGAACACATCATCCATCACAATCTCACCGGTAATCGACGCACGCAAGCCGACCTTGCCGTGGATCGCGGGTGCCGAAAGTCCCTTCCATCCTTTCTCGAGCACAAATCCCCGGATCGCGCCTTCGTCGTCCTTGGCCCAGACGACGAACACATCGGCGATGGGACTGTTCGTGATCCACATCTTGCTGCCCGTCAGCAGATAGCCACCGTCGACTTTCCTGGCACGGGTGACCATGCTGCCCGGATCGGAACCGTGATTCGGCTCGGTCAAGCCGAAGCATCCGATCCATTCGCCTCTCGCCAGCCTGGGTAGATACTTCTGCCGGGTGGCTTCACTGCCGAACGCGTTGATGGGCACCATGACTAGCGACGACTGCACGCTCATCATCGAACGGTAGCCGGAATCGACCCGCTCCACTTCGCGCGCGACGAGCCCATAGCAAACATAGTTGAGACCAGCGCCACCGTAGGTTTCGGGAATCGTCGCGCCCAGCAGTCCAAGCTCGCCCATCTCGCGGAAGACGTCGGCGTCCGTATGTTCACGACGAAAAGCATCGAGCACACGCGGTGCGAGACGTTCCTGACAATACGCATGGGCCGATTCGCGCACAAGGCGCTCTTCCTCCGTCAGTTGCTGATCCAGCAGCAGTGGATCGTCCCACTTAAACGACGGCGATTTGTGCTGTACGCTCATTTCATACTCAAAATAAAATTGGCATGAAGCGAATTTACAGCCACTTTTCCACGGTCTCAAACGATTTGTTCGCACGGACCTGTGCGAAAATCGCACAGGTCAATCAAGAACGATGCGAGTCACAAGCATGCGCAGAAAAATTCCTTCGACGGCAGCGCTATCTGCATTCGAGACGGCCGCTCGCCATCAGAGTTTCACCAAGGCGGCAGACGAACTGGCCGTGACACAAAGCGCGATATGCCGTCAGATCGGCTCGTTGGAGGAATTCCTGGGCGTGAAGCTGTTTCGACGCGACCGGCGCGGAGTCAGCCTCACCGAGGCGGGGGTGATCTATAGCCGCAAGGTTGCATCACGCCTGGATGACGTTGAGAGGGACACACTGGAGCTCATGGCCAAGGGCGGCCATGGCGGATCGCTCGAACTGGCGGTCGTCCCGACGTTCGCGACAAAGTGGCTGTTACCCCGAATACCCGACTTCATCGGCGAGTATCCGGACATTACCGTCAATCTCACGGTCCGCACGCGCCCGTTCCTGTTCGACGACACAGAATTCGACGCGGCGATTCACGCTGGAGCAGCGATATGGCCAGGAACGGAAGGCACCTTCCTGATGCGCGAAAGGCTGATCGCCGTGTGCAGCCCAAAACTGCTTGCACCACGCACCAGGCTCGCAACGGCGGACTGGCGGCGTTACCCGCTCCTGCAACAGAGCACGCGTCCCTATGCATGGCGTGACTGGTTTGCTTCGCACAACATGCAGGTCGAAGGAGATATGTCGGGCCCGAGGTTCGAACTGTTTTCGATGCTCGCCGAAGCAGCGATTCACGGTATTGGGATCGCCCTCATCCCTCGCCTGCTTATCGAAGACGAACTGCAGCGCGGCGTGTTGATCCAGGCGGCGGCCCACGAGCATCTGAGCAATCAGGCCTACTACCTCATCTATCCCGAGCGCAAGGCCGACAACGCGGCGTTGAAGGTGTTTCGCGACTGGATCACCACTCAGGCAGAGCAGTACCGGAAACCAATGGGGCTTGAGTGACCGTGCTTGCGTGAAATGGTTTTGCTGGGGGCGGCGACGGGTAGCCTATTTGGGATGCCACCCGCCCGGAGCGCAGCAATCAGAACTTCACGCGCAACCCCGCGCTTGTGAGGACCTGTTTGCTGGTCGACGAAGGGCCGCCGCTGCCACCGATGAACGCGCCACTGAAAATCGTTCCCGCCGCCCCTGTCACATGCTGATACTCAGCCATCAGATAGACATCGGTACGTTTGGACAGTGAGTAGGATGTCATCAGGTTGAACTGATTCCAGCGCGGCTTCGCGTGCATGGATGCATTCGAATACGATCCATCCGTAAATGTGTACGATGCCGCCACCACCCAGGCCGGGGTAATCAGATAGCGAATGTTCGCTTCGTAGTTGTCGAAGCTCAGGTCGGTGGGCGATCCCGTGGGCGCCGGCGCAAGCGTGCTGCCGCGATACACGGCCGTCGTATCGTCATAGCGCGAGTGACTCCACACCAGCCCCAACGTCGCCGGACCGATCACATACGCGCCGCCGACACCCCACACCTGCTGGCGTGCCGCGTGAAACGTCGCATCGCCCGAAGTCGATGAACCGTCGAGTGCTCCGGCTGCGCCATCTCCCGGGTTGTCGATGCGCATATACGCTGCGCTCAACGTGAAAGGACCGTGGCTGTAAGTCGCGCCCGCACTGAACGCGCGATTGTCCGCAAAATCGCCCGCCTTGTTCGAGAACGCGTACAACCCGCCGAACTTCAACCCGTTAATATCGGGGCTCGCGTATTTGACGGCATTGTCGAGCCTGAAGAAGTCGCCGAAGTTATCGTTGTCCATCGGATGCATGAATTCGAGACCGCCAACGAAGCTCTGCGCGAGACTTCTCGGAGCAAGATAGTCCACGACCGAGTCATATTGACGGCCAAGCGTGACCGCGCCGTAGGTACTCGACATCCCAACCCACGCCTGCCTGCCGAACAGGCGCCCGCCCTGCTGAAGACCACCATTGGTTCCCGTAAAGCCGTTTTCGAGTTTGAAGATCGCTTGCAGGTCACCGCCCAGATCCTCGCTACCCGTCACCCCCACCGGTTGCCAACTATGTTTCCCGACGAAGCAAAGACATTGCTGTGACCCGCGCCGCTTGCCGTGCGCTGATTGCTGACGTACGACACGCCATTGTCGATCAGCCCATAGAGTGTGACGGAACTCTGTGCATGTGCTGCTACACCCATGCAGCCGCAAATTGCGGGTACAAGAAGCCTCTTCATTCGTTTGTCTCCTGCCAGTCGTGATATTTAGGTTGTTTTCCGGGGTGCTACACCTTCAAGGAGCGGCATCGAGCGCCGCACAGCCACGTCACATGATTTCAAACATGGATTTTTTTGGCACGTCGCTGTTTCCTGTCGTCGTTGTCGTACTAATCGCTCGCTGTCGAGTGGCTGGATCTCCCCAGCAGGCAGTTCAAGTCACGTGCAATTTTTTCAATTTTGGCGCTAACGTTAGCACTGATGAGCCGAGTCTAGTTGCGGTTTTTTTATGTGTCAATCGGGTTTTTGAGCACATTTTCAAAGGGTTTACGCGTAAATCCCTCATGTCCAAGGTTGCTATCCCGGGCAATTGCCTGCTTGGAATCTTCGACATGTCGTGCTAACGTTAGTGCAAACTTCGAGCAGTTCGTTCGTGGGCGTCCTGTTTTCTGCCGACGAGAACGGCCGCAGTCAGTCGCCCAAACGATGACGGCAAACCTCAGCGCCAGGGCGCAAGCATGTCCAATCAACATCAGGTTCAATTCCCATGAGCGATACCGTTTTCCTGACCGACTATGCGTGGCCCGACGACAGCGTCGAGCGAGATATCGTCGAATCCGCCGGCATGCAGCTGATAAGCGGACCGGCCGCTCCGCTGCCCGCGTCTGAAATCGAAGCGATGGTGCGAGAGCATCGCCCTTCTGCAATCCTTACCTGCTGGGCACCCGTGTCGGCCAACGCCGTCGAGGCCTCTGCGCGGCTGCAGATCGTTGCAAGGCTTGGCGTGGGGCTGGACAACATTGCTGTGGACGCCGCCACCGCTCGCGGTGTTCTCGTCACGAACGTGCCGGACTACTGTGTCGAAGAGGTTTCCGATCATGCCGTCGGATTTGCGCTCGCATGGACACGCGGACTGATCCTTTTCGATCGGGAGGTCCGCGCTGGGCACTGGTCTCCCGCCGATGCCAGACTGCGTCGGCTAGGCGCACTCACTTGCGGACTCGTCGGCTTCGGTCGCATTGCGCGCGCAACGGCCCGCAAGCTTGGCGCCTTCGGCTGCCAACTGCTCGCTCATGATCCATTTCTGCGTGATGACGTAGCGGGCGTGCAAGCCGTTGAACTCGATGAACTTCTGACGAATAGCGACATCGTGATCGTGCATGCTCCGCTCACCAACGGCACCCGGCATCTGATCAACCGCGAGCGGATTGCGCGCATGCGGCGCGGCAGCCTGTTGATCAATGTGAGCCGTGGCGGCATCGTTGATACCGACGCCGTTATCGAAGCACTACAGAACGGTCAACTGTCAGCGGCAGCGCTGGACGTACTCGAATCCGAGCCAGTCGTACCGGGGGAATTGCTGCGCGAGCGCGGCGCCATGTTGACGCCCCATGTCGCGTTTTCGTCTGATGCATCGTTGCTGGAGCTTCGTAGACGAGCGGCTGAAGAAGTGGTGCGGGTACTACGCGGCCAGACACCACACAACCCATGCAATCTGTCGCCAGCGTAACCGCTTTCAACCGCTCTATTCCCAACAACTCATGATGATGCAATCGAATAGCTCTGACCCTCAGCTCGATGCGTTTCTCGTCGAGCACGGTCTCGCGCGCAAGGATGAGGCAGCCAGCTGGCACCCTCTGACTGGTGGCGTGTCGTCCGATATATGGCGTGTCGATGTCGCGACGCGCTCACTATGCGTCAAGCGCGCCCTGTCCACACTCAAGGTATCGGCATGCTGGGAAGCACCCGTGTCACGCAACGCCGATGAATGGGCCTGGATGGAGTTTGCTGCACAGCACTGTCCCGACAACGTGCCGACCCCTCTCGCACACGACGCAAAGCTCGGCGTGTTCGCGATGTCATTTCTTGCGCCGGACGCGCATCCCGTCTGGAAGCAGCAATTGATGGATGGCCAGGTCGAGCCCCAGACAGCCCGCGCTGTCGGACGGCTCGTAGGCCGTCTGCACGCGGTCAGTGCCGACAATGGCGAACTGCGGGAGAGGTTCGACACGCTCGATAACTTTCGGGCACTGCGTCTCGATCCCTATCTGATCGCTACATCGAAACGTCACCCAGAACTCGAATCGAGACTCCAGTATCTGGCGCAGCGAACTGCGAGCATAAGAACTGCGCTCGTACACGGCGACGTGAGTCCCAAGAACATTCTTGTCGGTCCCAAAGGACCGGTGTTGCTCGATGCCGAATGCGCGTGGTTTGGCGACCCGGCCTTCGACCTCGCATTCTGCCTGAACCATCTGTTGCTCAAATGCCTAGTTCGTCCTGGTGAGCGGGATGCGCTGATCGCTTCGTTCAAGGCACTGACGGAAGCCTATTTCGACGAAGCAGACTGGGAACTGCGCGCAACGCTTGAAGCACGAACCGCTGAATTGTTGCCTGCGTTGCTGCTCGCGCGTGTCGACGGCAAGTCGCCGGTGGAGTATCTGACCGACGAGGCGCAACGCAATCACGTTCGCGCGGTGGCCACCCGATTGCTGCTGCAGCCAGCCGGCTATCTATATCAGGTGGCAGCGGCATTCGAGGAACAGATTCAGTCTCGACCGGCTTGAACCGTAGCAGGAACGCCCCTCGTAGATGCTGACGTCGATACACCCGAAAGTGTCATCGAGGACGGCGGCAAATAATAAAGAACAGGAGACAGGCAACGATGCGGCCAGATCGAAACGCCACCGACGTCGAATACGTCCTCGATGAATCCGTTGCGATGATTTCAAAAGGCGATCTCGAGGGAAAGATTACCTACGTCAATCGGGATTTTGTCGAGGTCAGCGGATACACCGAAGACGAAGTGCTTGGCGCGCCGCAAAGCATCCTGGCCGATGGGGAAACACCCAGTCAGGTATTCGAGGACTTCCTTCGGACAGTCAAAGGAAACAAGACCTGGACTGGCGTGACGAAAGGCCGCCGGAAGAACGGCGACTACTTCTGGGTCCACATGACCGCGGCCCCGATTTTCAGGGAGCGCGAGCTTGTCGGGTTCATCACGATACGATGCAAGGCAACACCCGACACGATCCGCGAAGCCGAGCAGGCATATGCGGCGATGCACGGCGGGCGCAAAGACCTTGAGCTGGATGAAGGGCGGATCGTGAAACGCCCGGTCTTTCGGGTATTTCGGACTATCACGCACCTCTCGTTCGCCGCGCGGATGAACACACTGTCGGCGCTTGCCACCTCGATCTTCATAGCGAACCTCGCAGCGTTCGCTTTCGACAGCGGCCCGCCTCGCGTCTGGCAGTTCGCATCGTGTGCGATCGGCATGGCCCTCTGCCTGATTTCACCTGCCCTGCTGCAGCGCGGCATCACGAATCCGCTGGCGCAACTGAATCGTTATATCAACGACATGGGCGAAGGCAACCTGTCCAATGCGATCGAGACCCATCGCGACGGCGAGATCGCTCAGGTGCTGCACGCGCTACGCATTCTTCAGATCAACCTCAAGCTTCTCGTGTCGCAGATCCAGGAGACCACGGACCTCGTCAACGACGGCGCCACGACGATCGCCACAGGCAACGCAGATCTGTTTGCGCGCACCGAGTCGCAAGCCGCTTCGCTCGAGCAGGTTGCCGCATCCATGCGCGAACTGATCGATACGGTGACGGCCAACGCGGAGAACGCGCGGCAGGCGAACGCGCTATCGACGGCTACGTCCGAGATTGCCGGCGACGGCAGGCGGGCCGTCAGCGAGGTCATCGGCACAATGCGATCGATCAAGGACAGTTCCTGCAAGATCGTGGACATCATCGGCGTGATCGACAGCATCGCGTTCCAGACCAATATCCTGGCGCTGAACGCGGCCGTGGAGGCCGCGCGCGCAGGGGAACAGGGGCGCGGATTTGCAGTCGTCGCCAGCGAGGTGCGCAATCTGGCGCGTCGTTCCGCGAACGCCGCAAAGGAGATCGCCGCGCTCATCGGCGATTCTGTGGCCAGCGTCGAAACAGGTGGCAAGCTCGTTGACGATGCCAGCGGCACGATCACGGATATCGTCACATCGGTCGAACGCGTCATCGCGTTCATGAGCGATATCTCGATGGCAAGCCAGGAACAAAGCCTAGGAATAGGTCAGGTCAATGATGCAGTGAAGCAAATGGAAGCAATGACCATTCAGAACGCGCGTCTCGCAGAGCATGCCGAAAACGAGTCGCGCCTGATGCGCGCTCAGGCACTCAAGCTCGCAGAGCTTGTTGGGTCATTCCGCCTTTCGGCCACTGCCGGGCATGCGGTTGTTGAAGCGAATGGGCGGTGGCGCAACCCACAAACTACGGGGCGCACCTGATCGGTGTGATACAGAACATCCCAACACCCTGTCGCACCTCCAGCCCTGCTAACGTTTGCTTTTATAGAGCGGTCGCGCCCCGATCATCTACGCACGGGATCGATCGATTCATCATAAAAGTTCCGTAAATACGCTATTGACAAGGGAGATCGCCGTTTGCCACAATCTATGCGAACGTTAGCAAAGCAGGCGCATGGTGAAACCTGCAAATACCGCGCAACTCCGGTTCGACTTTGTGGGGAGACACTGAAAATGGCATCTGATACTTCGATCACAGGCGAGGTGCCGGTCGCGCTTCGTCGCGTCGTCACCGGTCACGACACGAGCGGCGCCTCGACAGTCGCCCTCGATTCGCCACCTCCGCGCTCCGACGCGTACCGGCATATCCCCGGCATGGTGTCCCGTCTGGTCTGGTCGACGGAACCGGCGCAGGCCGTTCCTTTCGATGGCACGGACCCGACCCCGGGTGTCTCGAGCTTCGTCCCCACGGTTTCGGGCACGCGCTTTCTCGTGGTGACATTTCCGCCCGACAGCGTGTTTTTGGCACCCGGCTTCGATGGCCACGCCGCAGTCGCCGAAAACTTCGCGATCAGTCCGGGACTTGCTGAACTCTTCGAGGCGGACGGCATGCATGCCACGCCAACCGTCGACTACGGCATCGTGCTCGAAGGTGAAATCTGGCTTGAACTCGACGAGGGGCGCGCGGAGCTGCTTCGCAAACATGATGTGATCGTGCAGAACGGAACCCGCCATGCGTGGCGAAACAGGAGCGACCGCCCCACAACGCTGGCCTTCGTGCTGATCGGAGCGCGCAGGAGCGAATGAACACCATAGGCATGGGTTACCGGGCCGCAATCCTCGGGCTCGACCATTCCACCATCCCGCGCTGCACTGACAGCTATCACCTGAATAGACGAGGTAGACAATCCATATGACTGATTCAACGATCGCCCAAGTACGCGGCCGACGCGTGTGGGACTCGCGCGGCCGCCCGACGGTAGAAGTCGAGGTCATGTTGCACAGCGGCATAAGCGGTCGCGCCATCGCGCCCGCTGGCGCTTCGACGGGCAGCGGAGAGGCACTGGACCTGCGCGACGGCGGCACCGCGTTCGGCGGTCTCGACGTGACCAACGCGCTGTCGAATGTCAACGGCGAAATCGCGAGAGCGCTCGAAGGACGCGATGTACGCGACCAGGCTGCCATCGACGCCAGTCTGGTCGCCCTGGACGGGACGCCCAACCGTAGCCGCCTTGGGGGCAATGCGATCGTCGCGACTTCGATGGCTGTCCTGCATGCGGCCGCTGCAGCCAGCAGGCAGCCGTTATGGCGCTATCTCGCCGGCAACCGCCCCGTGCGTCTGCCGCTGCCGGAGATTCAGATCTTCGGGGGCGGCGCGCACGCGGCGCGCCGTGTCGATGTGCAGGACTTCATGATCATGTGCCCCGCTGCCGGCAGCTTCACCGAAGCGCTGGAGTGGACGGCGGAGGTATACCGGGCAGCCGGTGCATTGATGAAGGATGCGGGCAAGCTTCAGGGCGTGGCGGACGAAGGCGGCTACTGGCCCGCGTTCGATTGCAATGAAGACGCCCTTGACACGCTGATGCGGGCCATCGCCGATACGGGACTGCAACCCGGCAAGCAGGTCGGCATCTCGCTCGATATCGCCGCGTCTGAATTCGGCCGCGATGGACACTACACACTGGCGCTCGATGGCAGGACCCTCGGCACGGATCAGATGATCGACATGCTGGGGCGCTGGCTGGACACCTACCCGATCCTGTCGATTGAAGATCCGCTTGCGGAAGACGACCTGGAAGGCTTCAGGCACTTCTCGCAATCATATGGTTCGCGTTGCCAGATCATCGGCGACGACTTTCTTGTAACCAATGCGGATCGGGTCAAAGCCGCGGCAACGCAAGGTACGTTGAATGCCGTGCTCATCAAGCCCAATCAGGCAGGCACGGTAACGGAAGCCCAGGAGGCCCTGCAGGCCGGCAAGACGGCAGGATTCGGCACGATCGTATCGGCACGTTCCGGCGAAACCGAAGACGTCACCATCGCTCATTTGTCCGTTGGCTGGGACGCGGGACAGCTCAAGGTCGGTTCGTTTTCGCGCTCCGAACGGATGGCCAAATGGAACGAAGTATTGCGAATTGAGGAGGCGCTGGGACCGCAAGCTCGCTTCTGCGGATGGTCCGCCCTGCCTTTCACTGACCGCCCACATTAGATCGCGATCCTGTCGTCGCAAAAAGGATATCGAATGCGTTTTCCCGAGCAAGACCTGACTACATCTGCCTGCCGACGCGGTACGTCTCGCAACATCCGCATCGGCATGCCGGCAAGCTCGCCATCAACAATCGAGAGGTAATCATGCTGCCCGCCGTCAACCATCGGCCGCCCTTCAATATCACGCGCGCCAGCCACATCGTACTGAACGTTTCCGACCTGGCGAAAAGCCGGGCGTTCTATGTCGACATCGTCGGCCTGGTCGTGACGGAAGAAACAGCTGACACGTGCTATCTGCGTGGACTGTCCGAAGCGTGCCACCATAGCCTGGTTCTGGTGCAGGCCGACAAGGGCGCCCCCGTCTGCAAGCGCATCGGTTTTCGCGTTTTCCTCGAAGAACACCTCGACCTCGCCCACCAGTTCTTCAGGGAAGAAGGCCTTCCCGCCGAATGGGTCGAAGTCGCGCATCAGGGAAGAACCCTGCACGTGTCCGACCCATTCGGCACGAAGATAGAATTGTGCGCGCAAATGGAGACGCGCCCTCGCCTCTATCTCGAACGCAACCTGTTCAAGGGCGCGCACGCACAGCGGATCGATCACTTCCAGATCTTCTCGCCGGACACCTACCAGTCCTGTGTGTTTTACAGCAGACTCGGCTTTCGCAACTCCGAATATCTCGCACACGGAGACCGGCTGCTCGGCGCGTTCATGTATCGCAAGGGGACATGCCTCGATCTGGCTATCGTCGAAAACGACGGACCGTGCATGCATCACTTCGCGTACATCGTGCCCGAATCACACAACATCTTCACCGCGTGTGACCTCGCGGGCATTTATGGCTATTCGCACGAAGTAGAACGCGGGCCGGGCCGCCACGGCCCCGGCGGCATGCTGTTCGTCTATCTGCGCGACCCGGATGGCCATCGCATCGAACTGTGCGACGGCCATTACCAGACCATCGACATCGAGATTGAACCCGTCCGCTGGGATGCCGCTTCGCTCAGTACGAGCGTGCGCTGGGGTCTGCCGGCAGAACACCGCTGGTACTTCGAGGCCTCGCGGTTCGAAGGCGCAGAACTGATCGAGACAGACAACAAACCGCGCCCCACCACGCTCGAGACCTACATTCAAAACCGGCTCGCAAAGAGCTGATAACGGAAGGAACAACGAACATGGCACGCGTCAAATATCTTCAGCGCTCCGACGTCGAAGGCGTCAACGACGCCCTTTTCGACCGGCTCGAACGCGAACGCAAGGTACCCACGGCGAACATCTTCCGGGCGCTCGCGCATGCGCCGGACATTCTCGACCAGTTTCTGTCGTATGCGAACGCGATCCGGGCGTCGTCGATCAGCCCGAAGTTGCGTGAACTCGCGATCCTGACGGTGGGACATTGCACCGGCTCCGAATACGAAATTGCGCATCATCAGTCGCATGGCCTGAAGGCCGGCATCAGCCCCGAGCAACTGAAGGCGATCCCGGATTTCGAAACGTCGGCCCTCTTCAATGAAGAGGAACGTGCGGTAATGGCGGTCGCCAGGGAGTCGACGCTCAAGGTCGCAGTGAGCGACAAAACCTGGAACAGGGTCGTGCCGTTCCTGAACGATCAGCAACGGGTCGAACTGGCACTGAACATTGCCTGGTACAACTCCGGCGTACGGATCATGGGCGCGCTCGGGATCGAACTCGAGGACAGCTATCGCTGATGGATCACCAGTCCAGATCGAGGACAGCGATCCGGATTGACTTCGACAAACAGGCTGGGCGGGTACCACCTGGCCGCTGGCAAATGCAATGCGCAGCACTTCCGTCGGTACATGGCGGGTAACGCGGAAGTTATCACCCAGAAAGAGGAATGTATGGAACGAACGATGGTTGCAGCACGGCTGCATGCTCTCCACACCCCGATGACGCTCGATACGATCCCGGTGCCGAAGCCGAGACCGACTGATGTTCTCGTACGGGTCAAGGCTTGCGGCATCGTGCCGAATATGGCGAACGTGATCAACAACTGGCCGACCTGGTTTCCGCATCAGCCGCTGCCGAAATTTCCCGCCATTTTCGGCCTTGATCCCGCAGGGGTCGTAGAAGAAGTCGGCGAAGCAGTCCTCAACGTCAAGCCCGGCGATCGCGTCTACGTGAGCCCATTGCGTTCGTGTGGATCGTGCAAGGCATGCCGCGCCGGGCGACGCAGTGAATGCCGCTACTACACGCTGAACGGTTACTTCAGTACGAGTCGCGACGGTCAGCGTATCTTCGATCTCTACCCATATGGCGGCTTCAGTGAGTACATGACAGCCCCCGAGTACGCTATCGTCAACCTCCCCGACAACATGACCTTTGAACAGGCCGGCCGATTCGGGTACATGGGCACGTCTTACGGCGCACTGAAAAACGCCGCTGCCGGTCCGGGCCAGGTCGCCCTGATTGACGGAATCACCGGGACGCTCGGCGTGGCTGCAACGGTGCTCGGGCTCGCCATGGGCCTGTCGCGCATTCTCGGCACGGGGCGCGACGAGGCGCTGCTCAAACGCGTCAAGGCGCTTGCACCAGACCGCATCGAAGTGATGCAACTCGGCGAGGGCTCGACGGGCGAGTGGGCGAAGTCGCTGACGGGCGGTGAAGGCGTGGACTTTGTGATCAGCGCTCTCGGGGCAAAAGCACCTGCCGCGACGATGCTGGATTCAATGAAGGGCGTTCGACGCGGTGGCAAGGTGGTCAACGTGGGCGGCGTGGCTGAAGACCTGCCGATCGACGTGAAGTGGCTCATGGATGAACAGGTGCAGATCATCGGTTCAAACTGGTTCACGACTGCGCAGGGGCAGGAAATGGCCGACATGGTGAGTACCGGGGCCATCGACCTTTCGTATCTCGAACATCGCAAGTTTCCGCTTGAACGTGTCAACGAAGCCATCTCCGGGTTGAAGGACCGCGACGGAGGCTTTAGCAACTATGTCGTGCTTCCCTGACTAGCATTGCTGCGCGCCCGGGAAGGCTACTGCATCGCAGATGCTTTCCGGTCCATGCAGGATCGCATCACGGCCAGCGCTTTCGCTGGCCGTGATGAGCCACGTCCAACGACGCGTTGATCTTCAATTGCAGTTGCTCTCGCTCTAGTTTATTAGTATGTCGAATCATATTTTCGTTCGCGATTTATTTGTCAATTAGCGTATTCACTATAGCATCTCGGCGACATATAATCGACTTGATGGTTGCTGTGCAACAATCAATCCAGTTGAACTAATCAATGTCACGTCGAGGGTCTCTCCATGAAGATGCTTGTCAAAACCGTGTTTATCGTTTCCGCCATCACGCTTCCCGTCGCCTCGAATGCACAACAGACTGCGCCCGTAACACGTGCACAGGTGGAATCGGAACTGGCACAACTCGAGAAAGCGGGCTATTCCATCGAAGGAAGTGACCTGGACTATCCTGGCACTCTCAAGTCGGCCGAAGCGAGGCTCGCAGCCCAACAGGATGAGAACGCGAGGCGTCGCGGGCTACAGACAGGCTACGGCAGCAACTCGGGCGGCTCGTCAAACTCAGGCGCGCGGTGAGCATTGTGATTGACGCATCTGTTGCACGGTGCTAACGTTAGCAAATCATCGCTTTTCATCTCGTAGATTCCATGAAAATCATCCGATATTCGATTGACGAAAATTGGCACTACGGCATCCTCCGGAGTGGTGGCGATATTGAAAGGCTCAAGAGATCGCCACTTGAAGGACTTCAGGTTGCTGGCTACATCGACAGCCTTGCCTCAGTTCGCGTGTTGAGTCCGTTTTACCGGCCGCGTGTCTTCGGTCTTGGGTACAACTACCGCGCGCACTCGCAGGAAGTCGGCAAGAACACGCCAACGCTCCCCGTGCTGTTCATGAAGCCCAGCACCACGGTGATCGGCCACGAAGAAGGCATCGTGTATCCGTCCGATGGAGAGAACATTCATTTCGAAGGGGAACTCACGGTGATCGTCGGCAAGGAAACACGCAATGTTTCCGAAAGCGATGCGCTCGAGTATGTATTCGGCTACACCTGCGGTAACGACGTAAGTGACCGGATATTGCAGCGCCGTGAGAGCGAGTTCGGCTGCCTCCTCGTCGGCAAAGGCTACGACACGTTCGCGCCCATTGGACCCGTGGTCGAGACGGAACTTGATCCGTCGAACCTGCATCTGATCACGCGCGTCAACGGCGAAGTGCGCCAGAACGGGAACACGGCCGACCTCGTGTATGGTGTGCCCGCGCTGATTGCCTACCTTAGCAAGTATATGACCCTGCTTCCAGGCGATCACATCATGACGGGAACGCCGGCGGGGGCCGGCCCGATCAAGCCTGGCGATACGATCGAGGTAGAGATCGAGGGGATCGGCGTACTGCGCAACAAGGTGGTCGCGACACCAGACACGGCGTGCTGATCCTGCATCGCTGCCAGGGGAGCACCAGCATCATGCATCTCAATCGTGCCTCGCTGAGCACAGCAGCTCTCAGGAAATTTTCAGGATGTTTAGGCCTTGGATTGTTCCGCCGGATAACCAGACAAATCCCCCCGTGTCAAGCGATCGCTCTTCTCGCCCCCTCTTTGCCAATTATGACTGTAATCGAACCACTTCAAAACATTGTAGAGAGAGTCGCGCGAAACAATACGGCGTTTGAACCACTGTCTGATCCAGACTGGGAGCGCTTGGCTCATCTCTTTCCAATAGATAAAGTTCGCCGTTACGGCCGTCAGCCACGGCATCCTCGTGACGTCTTGAACGCGATCTTGTGGGTCCTTACCCAGAACGAACGCTGGCATCACCTTCCTGGCGACATGCCACCCGCCCAAACCTGCTACATAAAGTACTTACAATGGCGTCGCTCAGGCATCATCTCAAAAATAGCGGAAACCCTCGAACTCGATCTCAAGTAACGACAATGCCGGTATCCAAAGCGACGCTCGCGGATGTCAGTGTGAAACCGTGGCGAAATACCCTAGGCTCCAATCCTTATCCTGACTGTCCTTACGTCGCCGTTATCGCATTCTGACTGCCGCAGCCTTCAGGTGCGCCACGTCTGTTCCGCGCTAGCGCCCGGTTCTGTTGAGAAACTGCATCACCCTTCCTCGCGTCTCTGTGGCGTCGACCCGATAGCCAGATATCAAATTCACCCTTCTTGCATTTCCCAACCCAATCTGTGTTTCCACGCTGATGCATCGGGCCGCACCCTACCAATGTCACATCCGGCTGGAACACGAGGTCGATCTCGGCACTGCCCAAAATGATCGGAAATCTCCGGCCGAATCTGACGTTTGCTGATCTGACGTTTGCTGCCTTGAGCCACGCTGTACCCCATCTTTTGAGATCGAAGTGCAACGCGGCATTACACCGCCACACTTCTTTATCGTCACGCTAAAAAATCGCCTCGCGATCTTCCACCTTGCATCGTGCTCTGGATACACGGCGCCGTGGCCGTTCATCGCCGCCGACAATGGATTGCGTTCCTCGCAGCGTGCCGGATATATCCCGTCTCGCAGCATCGGTAGATCACCAGTCTTTATCTGGCCTCTATTCTATCGAGCGGATCGCGGGATCAAGTATCCGTGCTCCGCGCTCACAAAAGCAAAGTTGAAAATCATCTAGCGGGTCTCCGACCGCCCGCCCCGCAGGGCGGCGGGGTTAAAGTGAGTTTGCGAAACCGCTTTAACCAGATGGAGGCCGATATGAACTATAGCGGCATCGACTTGCATTCGAACAACAGCGTGGTCACCGTGATCGACGAAGCCGACCGGGTACTGGCGGAGAAATGCCTGCCCAACGATCTGACGAAGATTCTGGCGTTCCTTGCTCCATGGCAGGCGGAACTTACTGGCGTTGTTGTCGAGTCAACGTTCAACTGGTACTGGCTCGTGGATGGCCTGCAGGCCGCCGGTTTCACCGTGCACCTGGCGAACACCACGGCGATCAAGAAATACGACGGACTCAAACACAGCGGCGACGAGACAGATGCGCGATACCTAGCCCACCTGCTGCGTCTTGGGATACTTCCCACCGGAACAATTTTGCCGCCCGAAGCACGCAGTGTGCGTGACCTGGCGAGGAAACGCATGCAGCTCGTACGCAGCCGGGTGACTCACGTCCTCGCCATCGAGAACATTTCGGCACGACAACATGGAACACGTCTTTCGAACGCGCTGGTCCGCGACCTCACGGACGCGACGATCGATCAAATGGGGTTCCCCGCCGACGTCGCGCTGGCGATGCAGGCTAACCTCGCGGTCGTTAAGACACTTTCCGCGCAAATAGTATTACTGGAAAAGCGGCTTGCAGAAAAGGTCGAAGCGCGCGCCGAGTACGCGTTGCTGAAGACCGTGCCTGGCATCGGATCGATCCTCGCAACTGTCATTCTGCTCGAGACCGGGTCCATCGATCGCTTCGCCAGCGCAGGCAATTTTGCTTCTTATGCCCGCTGCATGGACAGTCGGCATATGAGCAACGGCAAGAAGAAAGGCACAGGCAATACCAAGAATGGCAACAAGTATCTGTCGTGGGCCTTCATCGAGGCAGCGAACGACGCACCGCGCTTTTGCAACGAGGCCAAGCGCTTTTATGAGCGCAAGAAAGCCCGAACGAACCAGACTCTTGCACGCAAGGCGCTGGCGCACAAGCTCGCGCGCGCCTGTTTCCACATTCTGAAGGAGCGCAAACCCTTTGACATGACGCGCTGCTTCGCGTGAAGCTTTTGACCGCGGCCGGCAAACCCGGATAGACCATGGAGTTTCAGCCCTGAAAGTTGATTGGGATGCCGTGCCTGCCGTCCCCGATGTGCGGTTAAAGCGGACCGCCCGCAATGCGAGCCACCCGTAGATTGGCGCCGAGTCGTCGGTAGCCCCGAAAAGTTGCGACCCCTTGGACGCATTGGGGTACCAACGTTCTTCTGGGGCGGCGCAGGCCGCCAGGGCGACAGGCCCCTGTCGTATCGCCAGTCGCTTGAACCTGATGGGTGTGTGGCGCGATCCGTCGCAGCCATGAATTGAAGAAACGGGCGCGCTCAGCCATTGCATTCGGGCATTGAGAATCGGAAAACGCCTGCTCTTGCAGTCGTGGGGGTAGCTTGCTCACTTGACACTGGTCCCGCTAATGGGTGTGTCTATCGCGGCGTGGTCCTGCAAGTAAATTTGTGTCGCTATGCACGCTTCGAAAGAATTTCGCAACGAAATGGACAGCAGAATGATTTTCGAAGCGATCGCGAAGAACAAATCAAACGCCGGTATTCTCTCAACGGTGGAAAACTTCGCATGCGATGGAACGTCACAGGGATAGGCACAACTTTACTTGCCGTTTAGACACAACTTTACTTGCGTGAGCGGCCAAGTTTTCGCGACGAACGAGAAATCAAATCGAGCTATTAGGATAAGTTTTCTTATGTGAACGGGTCGGTCGTACGACGAACAGATCCATTTGCGCAGGATTCCTACGCAAACAATCAACAACGGCGATCATACTTACCGGCGGTTTCCGGCTCGCCTCACTCTCCTTCTGGAATGGGCGAACTGGCTGTTCCGTGAAGGAACCGTGCGAGCCGCCGCTCGGCGTCGACGACCTTGTGCAGCGGCGCAACGGCGAGTTGCGAGTCGTGTAGCGCCAGCAGCTTTTCAAAAACCGGTAGCGCGTCGTCTGCGAGCCGCCATTCGCCCGATTCATGCGCAAGCGTGAGCGCGGCTTCGACCGCATATTCGGCGAGCTTGTACAGTTCAAGCGGCTCGTCGCCGTATCCCGCCTGCTGAAGAAACCACGCGACGTACACGGTTCGCATCAGCTCATTGAACAGGTAGTTGTTCCCGTGACCACTCCTGCATGTCCTGCCTGCTCGCCGGCTGCATACGCAACTCGGGTTCGATTATTTGGGGGTGCTACGGACCGCCCTCCCTGTGCGGATCGTCGTGCCATCCAACCGTCTCAACCATGAGGAACCGGTTGAAACGGTGGCAACGCCGCCCGCAAGCCAAACGAGCCGACGCGCTGACGGTTACTGTCCGTTCACTGCGTCCTTGAACGCCTTACCCGCGGTGAACTTCACCGTCTTTGCCGCAGCGATCTGGATTTCTTCGCCGGTGGCCGGATTGCGGCCAACGCGCGCCGCGCGGGCCCCGGTCGAAAACGAGCCGAAGCCGACCAGTTGCACCGTGCCGCCCTTCGTCACTTCGGCGGTGATCGCCGCAATGAAAGCGTCGATCGCTTCGCCCGTTGCAGCCTTGCTTTCGCCCGTCTTCGCCGCAATGGCGTCGATCAGTTCCTGCTTCGTCATCGTTATTCCTTCCTTGAGATGGGAGACATCGCCACCCTACCCGATCGGGACGTCTTCACGCAACCGGGGAGCAGTCGCGCTATCGCGTCCAGCCGGGGGCAGCTGAACGCGTAGCGTGTCGGTCTGTCGAGCGTGTACGCATGGTTCCCAAGCGCACGCGACGTAGTTTCGTCGGCGGAACGCGGTTTCGGCGGTACAAATTCGTTGATGCGTCAATCAATGTCCTGAAACGAAGGGTCGGATAGCCCCAATATCCACCCCTTCATATTCCGCACCGCCCAGACAACCCTGCGAACACGTTGCGCATAGGTTCGGGTGGACTTTTCCCGCCGGCGAAATGTACCAGGCAAAAACGTATTCCGGAAAACTCGGGCGCCCCGGCGTCGCCCCTTTTGCACGCGGCAGGTCGCGTCATTGCCGTATGGCCTAATAGGGGTGCGTGGCGTCGCGTTCTCGTCTGTGCCCCGACGTGCGCAACTGCGGAGGCGAAATTGCCACGCGCCGGGGGAGCCGGGGGGATTCGCGTGCACGCCCAATCGCCTTTCGCTCACGAGCCCCTTTTGGATGGCCAAAAAATTGGCCGATCGCCCCAGTTGGACGGTCGGCCTGAACACGCACCAAAAGTCGGGAATTGCCTTAACTTTCGGAACTGTAACCATAAAGCACGGGACGCCGTATAACAATTCCTGCATGCAAAAAACAACACCGCGCGACCCGCAAGCATTGTCCGCGTCACCGCGGTGACTGACAGGGGTGTCCAGCCGGACGCGCCTTTGCTTGCGAGGGCGCCCCGGCGCCATGCGGCACATCGCGCTCGTGAGGTGTACGCTGGAAGCCCAACTGATCCGCCCAGAAACAGGATCGGGTCTTGGCGCGCAATTCGCGCACGGGAGACGATCATGCTCAGACTTTTCGGCATCCTGGCACTAGCGGCTGCCGTCTCGGGATGCGTGGCTGCTCCGCCGTACGGTTACAGCGATCCTGCGTACGGCCCAGGCTATTACGCGCCGGGTCCCAGCATCGGCGTGGGTGTGGGAGGCGGCAGCCTCGGCGGTGGGGTGGGCGTCGGCGTTGGTGTCGGGTTCTGAGCGCAGTGCGGCCAGCTGACCTCGGTTGGCCGGACCGCTCGCCTGTTTCTCGCCGCCGCAAAAGCGCTTGCTGTCGCCGGAAGCCCGCCGTTCACGCCGTCTGCTTCCCGCAACACGTCGCCATGACGGCGTTCCCGCGAACTGTTCGGCAACAACGAATGGCTGGAACATCAGCTACGCTTCGTCCCACGACTGGCGACCACGCGCCGGTACCGGTCGTTGTCGACAATCAGGCGGTCGATCCGCTCGCGCAACTGCCGGTTCTGCGTGCGCAGCGCTTCCGCTTCGGCAGACGCCTGCACCCGCACGGCGTCGTTCTGCGTCTTGAGGAATTTCTCGGTCCCGGCGAGCTGCCCGGCCGCCCGGGCAAGCAACTCCGCATCCCGACCCGACGCCGCGATCGTCTCGTGCAGGTCCGCGAGCATGGCATTGACGTGTTCACCCGCGAGATCGCGCGCGGCCTGCGCGGCGCCGAGTTCGCGGCGTAGCTCCCCCATCTCCTTTTCCAGCTGGCGGATCCGCGCGTGCGCATCCTCGAGCGCCGCCGTCGTCAGCTGCGGCTGGCGCCCGTCCCCGTCGCCAGCAACGGCGGACTTCCCCGCTTGGACGAGCAGCGCATGCACAGGCGCGATGCTCTCGCGCAGCAGCTCGCGCACCAGCGGCGCCAGCGCCCCGCGCAGTGCATCGGCGTTGAGGGTGATGGGATAGCTGGCGCCTTCGCCTGCCCGGCCCTGTGCTGCCGCAGGGCGCAGCATGCTTCCACCCGTCGACACGAAACGTGACGCGACCGGGACCCGCGCCGTCGCTTCAGCCGCGGCCTCGACCGCGCCGTGCTCGAGGGCCTGTGCGCGCAGCACGGCTGCCTGGATGGTTGGCGTGCTCGGCCGCCGGGTGACACCCGACTGCGGCGCGACATCCCGCAGCAGCCGGCCGTACGTCATCGCGCCATAGACGCGGCCCGTGATCGCACGCACCGCCGCAACCAGCCCGTCCAGAAAACGCGCATTGTCCAGCGGGAAGTCCCGCTCGAGCGCGGCGAGCGCGCCCATGATCGCGCGCAGCTGCGCGTCATTCCACTCGATGCGCGGACGTCCCATGCTCACCTCCTAGAACAGCGACGCCTGGCGCGGATCGCGCACGGGCGGCCGCGCCGCGGTGGTCGCCTTGCGATTGCGCGCCGACGCGCGGCGCTGCGGCACCCGCCGCAGATGGGCAATCAGCGACACGACCTGTGTGCCCACGGTCAGCGTCAGGGCAAACAGGCCAACCTCGCCCGGCGCGCTCGCACCACACAAACGACCTGCGCGCAACGATGGCCGCAGCGCGTGGCGACGCGCGCGAGCGACGAGTTGGCCGCGGCTCATGCCGGGCCAGCACTCGGCGACGAACTGCCGGACGGTCGCGGGCAGTGACTCGGGCGTGGTGTCACCGGGCAGCGCCAGCGCAACGAGTTCGAATGCATCGGCCATCGTAGATCAGACTCCCCTTCTGTGACGTCGTGTTGCTCCCGGGCGGGACGGATGAGGCAGCCTGCGCGCCATCGCCGACTTTGCCGGGATTGTGCCATATCTGGAGGTATAAATACTCAAGTATCTATACCTTCTGGATCATCTGTTCAACGACTTCCATTCTTAAACCGGTGCATCGCATGCTTTTCGGATCCGTGCATTCCGAGCACCATTGGGGCAGACAGGTTTGCCACTGGCGCACTAGCTTCGCAGGTTGCAATCGGTAAAAGGTGAGCTAGAATCAGGTGCATTCTTCACCATGGGATCGCTCACCATGCAAATGGAAAGCTGGGTCGGAGCAATCGAACGCGAATGGCATCAGTTGCGCCGCGCCGACCCTACACTGGATGTCGAAAAGTTTTCCCGCCACGTCATTGCGGCAAACAAGACCGGGTTCCTGTCACCGGAGTCGCTCGCCGCAATCGCAAACGCCCTTCTCACCAGCACGTTAAGCCATGCGCCCTATCTGGGTCGCTGGCTACTGGAGCGCGTTGGCGCGAACCGTCATCCGGCCTGGCGAACGGCAATGGCCATTTCGCTCGTCACACCAACCGGAGGGGAGGCGGACTTTGCGAGGGGTAATGCGATTCTTGAAGACGTGATGAAGGATGAAACCGCGGAGGAACGTCTGCGCGGCCTGGCGGCCGCCGCGCTGGCTGACAGCGCACGGCTTGGGCGGGGCATGCAGGTGGATGTGAGCCGTGCGCGTTCGCTCTACGAGCAGGCCATTGAACTGGGGCACAAGGCCTCAGCACACAGTCTCGGACTTTTCTGGGAAGGCGTGTGGGGTGCAGAAGACAGGAGCGTTGTCCCGGACCGCACAAAGGCCATGCAGAGCTATCGACGCGGTGGAGATGACAAACGTTGCCAACGCCGTCTGGAAGCGCTGCGTTGAGGCACTACCGCCTGCGGGTCGAGCGCGTGGACGATCCTGAGAGGCGGCCGACGGATTTCTCTCATCAATGGATAAAGGCAAGGTGACGGAGAAGAGACTCTCCGTCCTCCGTGATGCGGGGGCGTACTGCCCCGCCCGCGAGTCGCTCCAGTGCGACAAGCTGGCGTTCAAGCAACGTACCAAGTTCTTCCCGATCGGCAATGTGATCGGCGGACTCCTTGACCAGCATCAATGTTGCAAATTCGTGGGCGCTCAGCACGGGATGCTCCTGATGCAAAGAGAGAAACACTGGTCGTCAGGTTTTCCGGTGACGGCGCGGTCGGTGACGACCCACAACGGTGGATTTAATACCGCGGGCGGAAAGCCTAACGTCGAAATGTGACAGCATGAGGACGGCCGTTTTGGCGCTGGACACCCGGCGGCGGAGACGCATAGGTAACGACTGACCTATATCGACGAGCACGACATCCAGGCGCTACCGCAACACGGGCACGTCGTTATCCACGTTGCATTCCGACGAGTGCGGACTATTGACGCTCCTACTGTTGCCGTGTTGGGCCAGCAAGCAGTACTTCCGTCAATGCGGCGTGGGTGTGCAGCAGATCTCATTGAACTGACGGCCCAATGACAAGACCTGGTGTGCATCTAGATCCATCTGCCCTGAATACAACGTGAGCAGTTTTTCGGGCGCCATGCCGGACATTGTTTTCTGAAAATTTTTTGCGTTCTGTGCAGCCGCCGATCGGACGGCCTCTGTCGCCGCTGTCGACGATCGTGTCGGTGGTCGCGCCAACGCGCCTTTCTCTGGTGGTTCCCGGCGCGCCATGAACCGGGCGTAACGGTATCACGGAACGATGCGTCGACGATTCGCGCGGAGCGCCCACATCCATCGGATCTGGCGATGAAACTCCTCTTTATTTTCTAAACGTAGTAGTATTTAACAATCGTGGCGTTTGGCTGGCGCTGTCGCCGCCGATGGCATTCGCGTATCTGCCCTGAAGACGCGGCGTACATAGTAGACCGTCTTATTCCGCCGTTATCAACAGGCTGCCGAATACTTAGCTGTACGATTCTCCACTCTTGCATAGAATGTCGTTTTTGCTGCGGAACTTGCAGCTAGCTGCTTGTCTGCACGAAAACGCTCGCGGTGGAACCTAAAGAGTCGAGATTTCTGCGGAACAGGCCCGAGCCTCGGGACATTTTTGAGATAGCAGAAATCGGCGTGCCGGATTGTCCGGCATCGCTGCGCCCAAAGACCGTCAACACGCTGGCATCGAACACCAGATGTGAACTGACAGGGATAAGCCGTCAACAACGAGCGACAGACTATGAGCGAAAGCGTATACGGAGAGCAGGCAACCGGGCGGGTGACCCACAGCCTGTTGCGACTCAGCACGGCGATGCGGAGCCAGGCATGGGAGTGGGCGGAAGGCGCAGGCCTCACGCCGACACAGGGCGAGATCCTCGTGCTGCTGATGCAGCGCAAGGGGCCGATGCGGCTCGGCGAAATCGCCCGCGAAACCGCGCTGACGGCCGCGACGACGAGTGATGCCGTGAGTACGCTGGAAACCAAGGGCCTCGTCGAAAAGCGCCGCGCGCTCGACGACGGGCGTGCGCTTGCCGTGCGTCTGACGGCGCGTGGCCGCACCGCGGCCAGGCGCGCCGTGCAATGGCCTGACTTCCTCGCGAAGGCAGTCCGCACGCTGCGCGACGAAGAGCAGTCGATGTTCTATCGCACGCTGCTGAAAACGGTGCGTCAGCTCGAAGTGCAAGGCGATATCCCGCCGCACCGGATGTGCGTGACCTGCTCGCACTTCGAACCGGGCAAGAACCCGAAGAAGACGCCGCATCACTGCATGCTGCTGGATCTGTCGATGGCGGACACCGATCTGCGTCTGGACTGCTCGGTGCACGAAACGGCCGACGCGGCCACGCAGAAAAAGACCTGGAAGATCTTCGCGCAGCCAACCGGGGCGCGTTAATCTGCGCGCCGCGGCCGCAGGTGGCACGATGCGCGCTGTCGTGCCTGCTGAACTTGTGCCGTCCGCGGATTGGGCGAGGCGGGCAAGAAGCGCAGACCAGCGATCGGGTTGAATGGGTACACGACGCGGGTCGGGTACGGATCCGTTTGCGGGCGGGTCGATGGCGCTGCCATCCGGCAAAGGCACTACGTGCCTGCTGACGCCTCCTTGCACATCTTGAACTTCGACCGACTGGCGCGCAGCGTTTTGCAGCACTGGCGCTATCCCGACCTGGCTATCGCGACCCTTTTCCAGCGATCATCGTACCTCGACATCGCTGGGCCCCGCAGTGGCAAACATACCGTTCGCGAAGTGCCTTTGACACGTTTTCATCACTGACCAGAGCGTAGTCGATGCTCAATTCTTCACCGGCGTCAATCTTGCGACGGGCGCGAATGAAGATTTTCTGTCCATCCAGCTCCGGAACGCAATTGGGATCGCATGAATGGTTAATCCATCGGGCGCTATTGCCACCGACGGCACCGTCGATGACGTAACCATCTCCGATATCGAAAAGGAAGGTGTGGTCCGGTTGCGCAGGATCCCGGGGCGCGCCGCTCATCGCGGCTTCCCGTGGGACCCGTTTTCCCTTGTACTCGCAGACCAGTTCCCCGCTCAGGATCGTCACGGTCGCGAACACGCCTTTCCCGTGAATGGGTGAGCTGCGTACCGAAATACGACGTCGACTCTTCATCTGATGACCAGCGATCGTTGTTGTCGGGAAACAGAGCGGACATCGTGAAAGACCGTGAACACGTCAGCTTCCTCTGGACTCAATGGCCATCAAAGAGGTCTGAAATCACGGCGCTCGCCTCCTGTCGCGGTGGCATCGTGCCGCTCCGGACCTGCGAGAGCACATCCGGCGGGAGCCAGGTAGCCTCAATCGAGCCGATGCCGCTCTCGATCATCTGCTGCAGTTGAGTAGACCCGGGGAGTTTCACCCTGAGTCTCTCGGAGAACCGTACGTGAGACTCTCGCCTCATACGGCTCCCGTTATCCAGCCTGTACACCAACGACACGCCAGTGGACAAACAACCGGGGGTAGATGGCTCGCATCTTGTGTAGCCATTCCTGGCTACGCCGATCGCGCTGCCGCATCCGCTTGTACTTCCGTCGAGCCCAGAGCTTAAGCCGTTGGTCGACGTAGTCGAAGAGGCTGTGCATTGCCGTCCGATAAAACGACCCATAGTAGTTCCACCACCCTTGTATCGTCGTGTTGCATTCCTGCGCAAGTTCGGCCAGCGTCACCGATGTTCGGCGGTGTATTCGCCAGCTTCGCACTGCCTGTCTCATCCGCTTTAGCGCCTCGTTGCTCACCGCCGGCAGAAAGCTGGTGAATCGCCGTTGGTGTTTGCTCAATGCCATTCTCGGTCTGAACGTAAAACCGAGGAACGTAAACTGCACGTTCGGATAAGCGCCAGTGCGATTGCTGTCCTTGCAATAGACGATCTTTGACTTCTCCGGGTGCATCGTCAGGCCGCACTCTTTCAGCCGTGTTGCGATCGCTCGCATCACAGATTGCGCCTCCGCCAGGCTGCGGCAATGAACCACCGCATCGTCGGCGTAGCGCGCAAAGGGAGACTGAGGCCATGTCCTCTGCATCCAGCTATCGAACGCATAGTGCATAAACAGATTCATCAAGATCGGGCTGACCACTCCGCCCTGTGGTGTACCCCGCGTTCGAGGCAAATTCTCCCCATCCGCAGTTTCGAACGGTGCAGTCAGCCACCGCTCGACGTACAGCAGGATCCAGCTTTCCTCGATGTGGCGTCGCACCGCTTTCATCAGCAGCGCATGATCGATCTGGTCGAATGCCGCCTTGATGTCAAACTCAACGACCCAGTCGTAGTTCCAGCAACGCGTGCGCGTCACCGCAATCGCCTGTTTCGCCGACTTGCCCGACCGATACCCATAAGAATCCTCATGGAATATCGGATCGAGTGTCGGCTCGATCATCAGCTTGACCACACTTTGCGCCACCCGATCAGCTACCGTAGGGACGGTCAGCGCGAACTACACAAGCGCTCAACGAGCATTTGGGTTGGGCGGAGATCTGTCATCCATTTCATCCGCTTAAGGGCCAACGCTTTCCGGTGCTGAAGAGGCGACGCGTCTCGGGTATCGAAACGCTGATCGTGGGTCACGCAAAGCGCGGTAGTTTCAGCATTCCCCGCGAATGGACCGATTGGGGCTCGCCGGTTGCCGATCCGCAGGCCCCGGCATGCTACTTCGATCCCGGCATGCTGCTGGATCTGGTTGCCCTGATCGAGCAGATCACCGCGTCAACTTCTACGAACTCGCCGATCAAGGGAGCTTGATCAATGAACATTCGTGACCTACTATCAGACCAGTTAATCACGTGGTCTGATAATGGAAGATATTCCGTCGTCCACCCTCCGCAAACGACGCGCCGAATTACTGCGGCAAATGCCGGCTCTGGACACGCTGCTCAGGGGCTCCCTCATCGAACGCTACAAGCGCTGCGGCAAACCCGGCTGCAAGTGCGCGGATGGCCCAGGCCATGGCCCCAAGTACTACCTCTCCGTGAGCTTCCCCGGTCGTCGTCCGCAAATGGATTACGTGCCACAGGCCGATCACGCCGACGTCGTCGAGCGCCTGGCGAGTTATCACCGGGTGCGCGAGATCATCGAAGAGATCTGCGAGATCAACCGCGAACTGTTACGTCGCCGCGAGGCACTCTAAGGAGACCCGGTGAGCCAGCCTCTGCCGCTCACCATCTCCATCGATCCGCATCTTGCCGGCGTGCTCATTGCCAACATGCTCGAGGCCTGGCTTGTGGCCGGGTTCGACCCGGCACCGATCGAGGAGACCGCCGATGAACCCCAAGATCACGCAACAGCATCACAGCAAACCGGCGTACATCTATATCCGCCAGTCGACGCTGGCTCAGGTACGCCACCATCACGAGAGTACCGAGCGCCAGTATGCGTTGAAGGACAAGGCACTGGCACTGGGCTGGCCAGAGACCGCGATCCGCACGCTGGACCGGGACCTCGGTCAGTCGGGCGCACAGATGGCGGGACGCGAGGACTTCAAGACGCTCGTAGCGGATGTCTCGATGGGACAGGTGGGCGCGGTGTTTGCCCTGGAGGTGTCACGCCTGGCACGCTCGAATCTGGACTGGCACCGGCTGCTGGAGTTGTGCGCGCTCACTCATACGTTGGTTATCGACGCCGACGGCTGTTACGACCCTGGCGACTTCAACGACGGGCTGTTGCTGGGCCTCAAGGGAACGATGGCACAGGCGGAGCTACATTTCTTGCGCGGGCGCCTCCAGGGAGGCAAGCTCAACAAGGCGCAGAAGGGAGAATTGCGGTTTCCTCTTCCTGTCGGCCTGTGCTACGACGATCAAGGGCGCATCGTCCTTGATCCCGACGACGAGGTGCGCGGCGCCGTTCAGCTGGCGTTTCGCCTGTTTCGTGAAACCGGTAGCGCGTACGGCGTCGTCAAGCGCTTTGCCGAAGATGGTCTGCGGTTTCCCAGGCGCGCGTACGGCGGGGCCTGGGCAGGCCAGATCATCTGGGGGCAACTCAGTCATGAACGCGTGCGTGGGCTGATCAAGAACCCGTCTTACGCGGGCGTCTATGTCTTTGGACGCTACCAGTATCGCAAGCACATTACGCCCCAAGGGGATGTGCGCACGCACATGAAGGCGGTACCAAAGGCGCAATGGCGCGTTCATCTGCCGGAACATCACGAGGGATACATTACCCCGGATGAATTCGAGCAGAATCAGGTGCGCCTGGCACGCAATCGCACTAACGGCGAAGGAAACATGCTGAACGGTGCAGCTCGTGAAGGACTCGCGTTGCTTCAGGGCCTGCTGGTGTGCGGCTGCTGCGGCCGGGCCATCACGGTACGCTACCAGGGGAACGGCGGCATTTATCCGGTCTATGTGTGCAACTGGCGGCGCCGTGAAGGTCTGGCAACCCGGGACTGCATGAGCGTGCGCAGCAACCTGCTAGACGCCGCGATCAGCGACGCGGTGATCAATGCGCTGCGCCCGGCCGAGCTCGAACTCGCCCTGACGGCGCTGAAGGAACTTGAGCAACGTGATCAGGCCATCATGCGTCAGTGGCATATGCGCATCGAGCGAGCCGAATACGAGGCCGCGCTTGCCGAACGACGCTATCAGGAATGCGATCCTGCCAACCGTCTGGTTGCGGGCACCCTCGAGCGGCGCTGGAACGACGCGTTGCTTCGCGTCGAGTCGATCAGGACGGAAGCCGCGCAATTCCAGAGCCAGAAAGCGCGCGTTGTCACGGCGGAACAGAGGGCCCAGATCCTTGCTCTGGCCTGTGATCTGCCGCGCCTGTGGGGCGCACCAACGACTGCCGCGAAGGAACGCAAGCGGATGCTGCGACTGCTCATCCGCGACATCACCGTAGAGAAATTGTCCGGGCAACGGCAGTTCGTTCTGCATGTGCGTTGGCAAGGCGGCGTCTGCACCGACATCACCGTCAATCTGCCCAGGCCACGTCCCGAAGCGATACGCTATCCGGCGGAGACCGTCGAGCAGGTCCGCCAGGCAGCGCGAAGTATGTCCGATCCGCAAATCGTCGCACGCTTCAATCAGGCGGGGCTCCGCAGTCCTTACGGCAAGCCCTTTACGCTCGCGATGATCAAATGGGTCCGCTTCAGGTACGGTATTGCGCCGGCCTGCCTGACGCGTCCTGACGAACTCACCGTGCAGCAACTCGCCAGTCGATTGCAGGTGAGCACGTACGTCGTCTATTACTGGATCGACCGCCGTATCGTCGAAGCACGCAAGATCGACGGCCGGGGAGCGTGGTGGATCACCCTGGACGCCACGAAAGAGCATCAGCTTCAGAACTGGATCCGCAATTCAGGGCATCTTCAACCGTAGCAGTCCAGCATTCAACTGTGAGAGGTGCATTATGAGATCGCCGTCGGAATGCCCAGCTTTCTCGTGCCGCCCTTGGCCTTCGGAATCTCTACCTGCTTCACCGGTGGCGGGAAGTACGACCCCGACGACATCCGGTTCCACAGCTTGTACAGATTTCCAGAGAGGTTCTGCTCGAACATGGCGATAGTTTCATCATCCACGCCCGCAGCGCCGCGGTTGGCCCTCACCAACTGATACGCTTCCCACACGACCCGCTTTGCAATGCTGTACGGCTTTGTTGAGGTCATGTCACTCATCCCCGCAATGCAGGTTGGCGACGTTCGTCAACCGGATAACGCTGCCCCTTCGCTCCACCCTCATTACAAGGGCTTCAACACTACTACGGGCAGCTCCGCCCCTCACTTCGGCATCGATATTCTTCCTCATGGTGTCAGCCATTTGTCATTTCTCTTAACATCCGAAGCAAGGTTCTCACGTTCCATACTGAAGCCTGTGTTGAGCTCATGCCGTCTTTACACCGGCTGCCATCGGGTCCGTAATCAGGTGGCGTCCCGACTGATCCTGAAGCTTTTTCCCGGCTCCAGTTTTGACAGCGCTTTAGCAGTCTAACGATGCGTCGTCGAACGGTTTGCTTTCGCTCATCTTCTCAACACCTACCTGACATCTTTAAAGGATGCCTTTTCCACGATCGCTCACCACCGCGCCTTTTGAACGCAGCAGCATCGGGCGGTTTGAAGCCTGCTCCTGAAAGCCGACTTCGGGAGGCCTGCTCCCATCTTCAGTACAGCACCGCAGGCTCTCGCCTACGTTCGTGACACACGGAAAAGCGACTGCTTGCGTGCCGTTATCTCCGCCAGTAGCCGCAACCGTTGCTCGATCTGTGGGGTGACGCGTACTGCGACCACCAGCTTGTTCCCGGCGGTTCTTTTCACCGCATGCTCCTGCATTCAGTAATCGTCGTGGGTGGTGCTTCTATCACGGGTGAGTCGCAGTTCGCATCAGCGGGACCAACTTCGACACGCCGCAAAAGACCGCTCCCGTCATACCGTTTATCGATGGCGTACTGGAGTCGGTTTGGGTCGCGCCCTATCCGCGAAGCGGGCGGGCGCTGATCGCCGGACACCGCACCGAAACTTTGCATCGCGCAAATAGCGGTTACGCGCGCTTTCGCGCCACTTGTTCGAACGACTCACCCGCCCGAAAACGCTCCAGACGGTCACTCGCGTCCGCGATTGCTGCGAGCGGCGCGCGCTGCATCTGATAGTCGTACGTCGCCACGATCGTGGCAAATTGCCGGAAACCTTCTTCATCGAGCGCCCACACGTCGGAGTCGCGACCATGATCGAATGCGGCGGAAAGGATGCTTTCAGCGTCCCGCATCTGCTCGAATGTCGCATCGCCATATCCCGCTTCAGCCAGCAGGCCAGTCAGGATCATCACCTGGCATAGCGTCTGTGCAGCATTGAAGTTGCCCATTCCGCGCCGCATGGCATCGAGCGCGACATGCACCTGCAGACAGACACGATCCACCTCGGCATGCGGCATGGGCAATAGCATTGCCTTGCTCCGGCGCGTCCGTGCAGTCTGGGTCGTTCTTGCAAATGGGATCGTTCTGGCCATCAGGTGGATGAGGTATGTTTCCGGAAGACGTGGCGTCCGAATGCTACACCATGCCGTGCTGCAGTACCGAAGCCAGGCTACTGCAAACCGACAACCGGGCCGCGCTGCCTTGGCTCATATGCAGACGGCACAGGTCTCTTTGCCGCAGTCAGGCGAGCGGTGATGCGACGACGGTCGCGTGATAAAGGTGCCGGAGCTGTTCGGGCAGGACGGAGGCGTCCTGCCCATACCGAACCTCTCATGACTAATGGGCTGCGGATATCAGGCCGAGACCGTTGCCGAGGCCATATCGCTGGTCGATGCAACCGCTTCCGGACTCTGCAGTGCCTTATTTAAAGGCGCTTTTTTCGTTACGGGCTTCTTCGCCTGGGCTTTTCTGACTGCGGCCTTCTTCGCCGGCGCCGGTTTTGTCACTGCCTTGACCTTCCTTGCAACGGCCTTCTTTGCGACGACCTTTGTTCCTGCAACCTTTCTGGTCGCGGCGTTCTTCACTGCTGCCTTGGTGGCCGGAGCAGACTTCGAGGTCGACGATACCTCCTCCGCTGCTGCGATCAGAGACTTTGAACGATCCCTGACACCCGCCAGCCATGCCGGTGTCCGACCGCGACCACTCCACGTCGCACCACTCCTGGGATCGCGGTATTTCGGCGCCTGGGGACCCCGTACATAGCTGCCTGCTTTTGCCGTCTTTTTAGCGGCAGGAGCCGGTTGCGCGGTGCTGTCGTCGACCAGGAACTTCGTCCGGTCTCTGGCGCTCGCGATCCACGCCGGGGCGCGGCCGTGTCCCGTCCAGGTGGCGCCCGTTTTCGGATCACGATACTTCGCCGATGCTGTCGGCCTGGCAACCGTCGTGGCGCCTGGCTTGCGGCCACGCTTCTTGTCGCCGACGTGTGCTTCGATATCCGCGACGCTCAAGCCATGCTTTTCCATCAGGTCACGAATCTTTGCGATGACGGTGGACGACTGGTTTTTGATGAGAGCTTCGGCTCGCGCCTGAAGCTTTGTGATTTGTGCCTGTACTTTTTCGAGCGTTGCCATTTGTTCCCCCCTTGATTTAGCGATGGCCGCACTATGCCACACGGCATTGACCAGGCGCTAGTATCGCCGCGCGCCTGTCTTCCCGCTTCGTTGAAAGGCACGCGCACCGGGTTGAAGATCGCGAAGTATCAGGCTGGAGTTAGCGAGTGCGAACCTGCCAGTTCAACGCGCCCTTTTCCCTTCCGCTTCGCACGATACAACGCTGCGTCAGCGCGACTTATCAGGTCGCTGAGCGTATCGTCAAAACCGCACTCGTCGATACCTGCACTGAAGGTCCATCGAGGTTGATCTGCCTGTGTTTTGCTAACGCTCGCTGACGACAGAATGGATTCAATCAGTCCGGCCGCCTGTTCCCGTCCGGTCTGTGGAAAGAAAATTGCAAACTCTTCACCACCAAGTCGCCCGAAAAGGTCCGTACGTCGAAGCTGCCGGGACACCTCGATGGCAAAATTCTGCAGGACGCGGTCGCCGGCAGGATGCCCGTAATGGTCGTTGATGACCTTGAAGTCATCGAGATCAATGATGGCAACCGACAGCAGCGAACGGTCAGATAGAGCGCCCTTCAAAAGGGCTCCCCACGCAACAGGAGTTCACGTCTTGCAAGCAGACCTGTCAGTTCGTCGACTGTTGCGAGGCGTTGCGCATGATCCACGAGACTGTCGTTCACCAGCATCACGAGGCCGATTGACAGCAGTAGCAGCGAAAGGATGCCCGCTGAAATGAAGGCGATATTCCATGCCGACGGCTCCAGAACCCTCGCCGTGGGCTTTGCGAAGAAAACGCACTGAACGACTCTCGACGCATGTACCACCGTGCCTGCAGCCGCTCCCAGCAGGACCATCCAGTGACCATACTGGCGCCGACGCGACGTGCGGGAATTCCAGATGGTCCACCCCACGGCCAACCGTGTATAACCGAGCAGACCCGACATCACGGCTGCTCGCGCGTTCTCGTTGGGTGAAAACAGGGTCCAGTAAAACACCGCGCCGACCGACACGGCCAGGCCAAGGTGCTCGTATCGTCCGATCGTCGGCCGGCCGGCAAAGCGGCGACAGCCTTGCAAAATCAGCACCGCAGCCGTGAGGACACACGAACACGCAGTGAGTATGATCGGTGGCGGGTAACTGCCGCGCCTTGAAACGAGTATGCCAAATGCCACAAATAACATGCAGTGCGCGGCGAGCCATCGGTCAAGACCTGCAATGCGATGACGCGCGAGGCTGCCAAGCACGGCAGCGCTTGCGATGCATGACACCATGGCGACGACAAGAAGGACGTCAGTGCTGGACATTGGTCTGCTTACGTTGTTGTGAGCCTCAGCCTGTCGTTCAGGAAACGCCGCAGGGCTGTGCACAGGCGATCTCAGTGACGCTTTCGGAATCGCTCCCCAGACGGCCCCCCGAAAAAGCACGTCATTGCTCATCGAGCGAAATCCGCGTCTTCGCTACGACGCTTGCCCATCAGCGATGGCAGTCGTGTCTCTGAGACCGACGCATTTTATCTCGCGAGCCAGTTTGGAGGCGGTGTTTATCGATGATGATGGGCGCACTTCAGGTGGAAGCCTGTTGTAGCAACCATAATCCTGATGTTGTAAGGAAAGCCGTACCTCTCATGCCCCGACGCGTCACCAGCCCATTCTCAACTGATGCATTCACGGAAAAGAAGCCCAACGGGGCAGATCCGCGCGGGGTAATGAAAAGGCTTGTGCCGGGTTACGTTCCGGAGGGAAAACGACAGCGCACAGATGGTTGCCATGGTGCAGCGAGCCGTGTATTGTTCGCCCCGCTTACGATCAGGATTGCGGGCTTCAACGCGGAGTCGGTTTAACGGTGCAAACCAATACGATTGTTGAGCAAGACATCATGCATCTCGCCCGGGTCTTGCGCGCGTTCGTTTTTCGATGCACACCCGATGCCGTCACTACGGCATACTGGCGCAACCGACTTCACACTCTTTTCCAATCGCTACATCTCACCGACTACCAACGTCACTGGGTCCAGGAGCTCTTGCATGAGCTTCATGAGTTCGAACGACGGAGTTTGCACGACCGCTAGCGGCATGTACGTCGCGGTAAAGAAACTGCGCCACCGGAGACCCACTACGTCCGGGCCTGGCGAGTCCGTTCACTGACAAATGGCGCGATGTCTCCGGGCCGCTCCAGAAGATACTCCTTCCGGTTCTAAAAGAACTCACTACGGAGTGGCTGCTCCGTCGATGATGGGAACGTCGTCTCGCCCCCCGCATTGTGAGCGACCTGACTCGCCCGGATCTCGAGGTCAGAACCGGATTAACTCCTGGAAATCCTCACTTTTTGCTGGTTCTGATCGCCGGGACAATTGACAGATGCCGGCCCGCTTCCTGAATCCGCCGAGCCCGGTGGTGTTGCGGGACACTCATTTGAGTGCATGTTTTAGGGCATTTTCTTGACATACCGATTGTGATGCATCATAGAATGCACGTGCTTGCTGCATAAACAGATTAGCGAGCGCCTCCCAATTCGAAAGAGAGACAACCACGGCCATGGCAAAGACTGCAACGAAGGCTGCACCGAAAGTCGCCGCAAAAGGCAAAGCTGCTGCACCCGCTACCAGGGTTAGCGCAAAGGCTACAAATGTTACGCCGAAAAAGCCGGTCGCCGGTGCGCCCGTGAAGGAGAAGTTCACCAAGGCATCGCTCGCCGCGCACGTTGCACAGGCGGCCAACGTTGAGCCGAAGGCCGCAAAGGCCGTTCTTGCCGCACTGGAGGACATCATGCTCGGCTCGATCCATAAGAAGGGTGCTGGCGAGTTCACGCTGTCGGGTCTTCTGAAAATCAGTGTTCAGCAGATACCGGCAAAGAAGCGCCGGTTCGGCAAGGACCCCTTTACCGGCGAGGACCGCTGGTTCGACGCCAAGCCGGCAACCGTTCGTATCAAGGCGCGTGCGCTGAAAAAGCTGAAGGATGCTGCGGCTTAAATAGCGTCGCACCGGACGCTGGAGGGCTTCGGACAGGAGCCCTCCAGATTCGATGTGTTCGATGGCACCTGATGAGCGTTACGTCGACGAATATCAAACACGCAGCCCCCTCACCTTTCGCCCTACGTATTCCTGAGCGGGTGTCGCCGCGTTGCACGTATTAGACCGTTTCTGCTGCAAACGGGATAGCACAGATCCCTCGCGCTGGAACTGTGGCAACCGCGAAACCCAAAGCGTCACCCGTCTGGGTTATCCCAAGGGGGCGCCGAAACAGGGTTTTCGACGCAACCAAACTGCTGATGTCCCACGGTCGAGCCTGCAAGGGCTTTTCTCGCGGTCCCGGTACTATCAGAATGATCGAAGCCTTCAGCGGATCATTTCGACGCCGTACTCAAACCCAATGCCAACGGAAGCCCCCTCGCCGTTCGTTCGCCTTTCTCCCGACGTCGTCTTCAGTCGGGAAGTGCTCGGCCGTCGGCTTGAGGAAGAACCGTTTTCGCTCTCCAGCGGCGCTGTGCATCCTGCGCCGGGGCGTCCACGGGAAACCGACCGGAAAAGCGCAGTCCGGTCCGACGTCGCTCCGACTGAACAGCCATCCCTCTTCTGAGCATCGCTGCACTTCGACGGATCGCGGCCGACGATCTGAACATCCTCCTCACCCAATTCTTCCGCGACCGATCAGATTCATGATCTGAACAAACGCAGGAGCGCATCGCGAAGGTCCGATACGTCCAGCACGTGCTGCGCGCGTGTGAACGCGACGTAGAGCAGCCGCAGCTCGTCCTCCTCCACCGTCAGGCGACCATCGACGTATTTGAACAGGAAATCGTTGATGACTTTCACCCGCTTCCATTCGAGGCCCTTGGCACGATGCACCGTGGAGATCACGTAATCGGCCTGCGCTTCTGGCGTAATCCGTTGTGCCAGCGACCGCAGATAGCCGGTTCCGAATTCATCGACAATCCGCACGACGGGAAGCAGGTCGGCGCCGGCTGCGCTGCGAGCGAAAGTCTGTGCATCCTTCCACGTCTCAAACAGCGCAAAGGCTGCAGGTTTGTAGGCCCGCCGCCCCTCAAGCAGCCTCTCTGCCCCATCTGCATACGCAACAATTTCGGCGGGACTCATGCGGATCGACGGTCGGTGGCCCGCCTCCACGCCTGCGGCCAGATGCCAGATGGCTGATACGTTCTTGCGGCAAAGGATGGCGTCAACAGGTGGAGCGATCGTCGGGTCTTCGACGAGGATCGAGCCGATCGTGCCCTGGCCGCGAACGGCTGTCTGCTCGCCCAGCAGCCCGAGTAGCCGGCTGGCGAGCGTGGCGAACGTGTGACCGAAACGGAAGGACTCGGTCAGCGCGTGTTGGGGTGCATCGATCTGCGCCATGGCGTTCACTGCGCCACGCCATTCGTATATCTGCTGGTACGGGTCACCCACGTAGACGATCTGGGCATGTGGCTGCCGGTTCAGAAGCCACAGCATCACGCCATCGCTATCCTGTGCCTCGTCGAAGAGGATGAAGTCGGATTCGATGCGCGGATGCCCTTGCGCCCAGACCTTCAGATAGACGTCGGGAATGATGGCGCTGCGGCCACGCGGGTCCGTGCTCTCACTCCACAGACGCGCGACATAGGGGCTCAGTCCTTCCCGCAGCCAGTCGGCGGCTTTATCGTCGATCTTCTCGTCGACGGGGACATGGATCGCTTTCGGCGCGTCGTCAGCCGAGCGGCAGAACCTGCCCAGTCCATCGACAATCATGCGGCCGAGCTCGAACGGTGTCAGTTCGACGGTCTTTCCCGTCACGAGGGGCACCGCTACCGGACCGAGGCCATAGCGGGCAGCAAGTTCGTGAGGCGGCTCAGCGGGGTGGTTCACCCGCGCGGCAAGCGCGGGCGACACCGATCGGTAGGCCAGCGAGTGGACGGTTCCGGCCAGCACGTTGGGCGGAAAGCCGCGCCGCGCGTGCTCTGCAATCTCGCGGTTAAACGCCAGATAGATGCCACGCTGACGGGCGAGACGGTTTGCGACAAGCCGTAGCGTCGAGGTCTTGCCCGCACCCGCGTACGCCTTGATCTTGAGATTGCCGCTACCGGCGACAGCATCGACGATCGCCTGCTGTTCAGGTGTCGGTCTTATCAAACGGGCCATTTGCAGTTCGGGAGCAGATGAACCGACAGTCTACGCGGAACGCACAGGCCGCAATTGCAATGGGCCGCGCCAACCGGGCAACCACGGCGTCCAGCGAACTGGACAGAATCCGGTCCGTCCCTGGACGTAGTCGTCCCGAAGGTCTTGGACGTGTTGCACATCGGGTGAAAGTCCTGCGGCGTTCATTCCTCGAACCTGCCGCACATTGCGTCCCAGGATGAGCGAAAGGCACCGCATGCAGCACTGCCGACTGCCAGGCAAGGCGTTTTCGACGACATCGCCTCGTCTATAATCAGGATACCCAGAATATTCACATCGCATGGAGCCGTATTTTATGAGTCAAGCCCGCGGGCGCTATGCGGGATCCCGGCGCGACGGCCAACGCCAACCTCACCACGAGAAAAAATCTCCGCCCCAACGGCAGGGACCACCGTATGTGAAGGCGCCTCCTCGAGACTCCGCCCAGACTGCCTCCATCTTCAAAACACGATCGTTTCAGTTTCTGGTCGATGCGGTAGGCGCAGAGAATATCGCCATAGCACTCGAATCGAACATGACGCGCGTGGCCGAACTGATGAAAGGCGAGAGGTTCACGCCCGAGACCGCCTTTCACATGGAAACCACGCTTGGGTTACCGCATGGCTTCTTTGACCAGCCCAATCCTGCGCTCGCGGACGAGACCATCGCTCGTCTGAAGTCACCGCTCGACTTCGTTCAGATCGATGAAGGATTCGACGCAGAGTCCGAAGCACTTGAGCCGGCTCCTGCCAGGACCGTCGACCAGCAACCAGTTCCTGAAGATAGTTTGTCCGAGGAAGCGCAAATGCCAAAGAAAGTAGCTGGCGGCTCGCCGGGAGCCGTCAAGAACAGTCGAAGCGGAACGGCCGAACAGCCTAAGGCTCGCGCGCCACTCAAGGCTTCGACTTCGAAAGACAAGGCGTCTCCTAAAACGCCCCAACAGCAACCGCTGGCATTGAGCGACAGCGCCGAGGTGGAGAACATCCGGCGCGCTAACCTCCACCTTCTCACGAGTCGCAACGGATCGAAAGTAAGACTTGGCGTGGTCATGGAGATGAGTGGATTCAACATCGCCGATCGGCTACATGGCAAGAAGCGCATGGACAGTGTCGAAGCAAACCGGTTCACGGAGCGACTGGGTTTGCCAACTGGCTGGCTGGACATGCCGCGTACCGAAGCCGAGATTCCAGAGTCGGTGTCGCGTATGCTTGCGCCTGCTCCGCGTGGTCGCGTATCCGCCCAACAACACGAGCCGCTTGCGACTGCAACAGACGATGGTGCGCCAGGGAAGAAGCTCGCCAAAGCGAAGGCGCACACGACGCGCTCGCGTACGGGCGACCCGGGCAATTCGGAAAGCCCCTCACCTGTTTCGGCGGATGTCGCGGGAGAGCGAGAGACGATCGTCGTCAGCCCGCAAGCTCGTGTAAATGACGTCTCCGACGATCTCGCCAGCCGCTCACCGGACGAAATTGAGGGCGAGGCCTCGGCAGCCAAGCAAAATCCGGCTCCACTCCCGATCGCTTCCGTGACCAGCCTGGACAATCTTCACGGTATTGCACCGATAGCAGAAGCATTGATCAGGACGCTGGCAGGTAAGGCACGCGCGGGTCGGCTGGACGAATTGAAAGCGCTGGAACTTTTGCAGCAAGCGGTCTTGCTGTAAGTCGTTGGCGGCGTCGATCGGCCAACGATGCCGCCGCTGATCCGTCGCTGAAGACTGAAAAAAGATCATATACAGCCGTCAATTCCTCGCGGCGTCGTCTCTTCGGGACGACTGCCAACGGCGTCACGTCATTCGCGCTGTCAGCAACCCGGCCAATGCAACATCTGCAATACCCAGACCGAGTGACTTGAACACCGTTACGTCGCCTTGCGCGGGATGAACAATCTGAGGCGCTACGAGCACGGCACCCAACTCAACCACTTGATTCCAATTGACAATACCTGGCGCGGCCATCAACAGATCGCCTGCTTCGATTCGCGCCTGCTCCCGCGACTCGACCACGACCGTGCCGGCGCGCGCCAACAGTGTGTCGTCGAGTTCACGCGCATCGGGTTTGCTCGAACCAATCGCTGCGACGAACGCGCCCGGCTTCACCCACCTGCCGTCGAACAGGGGCGTCGCGCTTCGCGTTGCGGTGACGATCACGTCGGCGGCCTGCGCGGCGGCTTGCGCGTGACTGGCTTCAATCAGTTTGTCGGGGAAATGCGCCTGCATTTCTGCGACTGTCTGCGCAACATGGTCGATCCCGACGATCAGTACACGCTCGATTCTCGAATCGTCGGCGAGCGCCCGAATATGGGCTCTGGCCTGGCGGCCAGTCCCGAACACCGCGAGTACACGCGCATCATGACGGGCGAGCGCGTCGCTCGCGATACGCGTGACGGCAGCAGTCCGGAATTCGGTCAGCGCGTCGCCGTGGACGATCGATATCAACTGTCCGTCCACGCTCGAAAAGAGAGGGATCACGAAATCGAACCGTCCCTGATGCGTCGAATAGACTTTTGCGCCGCACACGCCCGCGCGAGGCAGGATTGCTCCCATCGTACTGATCGACACATGGTCGCCATTCGTTCTGACGCGCGGTTGAACCGACGCGCGGCCCGCGCCGTGTTCGGTGAGGGCAACGCGCAGTTCGGCAATAGCGTCGCGCATGGTGATGAGGCGGCGCACCTGGTCGTCGGTAATGAAATGCATGATGTGTCGGGAGATCGAGAGTTGTTCGTGAAAGGAGCACGCTTTAGTAGCGCTCGAAGACCGCTTGCAACGCGTTCGTGTCCGCGTCTTGTGTGAGCGCCAGCATGAGAAGAAGGCGAGCCTTCTGGGGGATCTGATCGTCGACGGTGATCCAACCGTATTCGTCGTCGGGTTGTGCACCGTTGCGTAATATGATGCCGTTCCCAGTGCGGGATGCGCGAACCACTCGCAAACCTCGCCGCGCGGCATCTCGCAGCGGCTGCAGCAGATGGCTGGCGATGTTGCCGTTGCCGGTGCCCGCAAAGATCAGCCCGCGAGAGTCAGCGGCAATGGCTTCAACCGCATCGGACTCCAGCGAGCCGTATCCGTAGACAATCTCGACCTTGGGCAAACTGGAAAGACGGTCGGGCGACCACGGCGTGTCCAGTGTATGCGCCCGGGCCGGACGGCGGTAGTAATGCGGGACGCCTTCGATCACCCAGCCGAGCGCACCATAGGGCGAGCGAAACGCATCGAGCTTGAAGCTGTTGCTCTTCACGACGTCGCGTGCGGTATGTATCTCGCTGTTCGCGACAACGAGCGTTCCGATGCCGCTTGAGGATGGATGCGCTGCGACCGCGATCGCATCGTAAAGATTGAGCGACGCATCGGAACTCATCGCCGACGGTGGGCGCATCGATCCGACCACGACCACCGGTTTTGCACTCTTGAGCGTGAGATGCAGAAAGTAGGCGGTTTCCTCGATCGTATCGGTCCCGTGTGTGATCACTACGCCATCGATATCCTGCCGTGCGAGTACTTCTGCAACGCGCTTGCCGATTGCAAGCAGATGCTCGTTATTGAAGTTCTCAGAGCCGGTTTGCAATAACTGCTCCGAGCGCAGATTGGCCAGCGCTCTGGCCTGAGGGAGTGTGTCAAGAATCTCGTCGATGCCGAGCACCGAGCACAGATAGGCGGACGTGTTGATGGCGGCTTTGCCCTGGCCGGCAATCGTGCCGCCGGTGCCGATAACCAGGATGTTGGGCTTTGCGGTCATGCGGGTTCGATCAGATTTGAGGAAGGCGCATGCTGACGCACTCGCTTTCTTGTGTGATTCGCGTTGGAGGCGTGCCACGCGATGCGTGGCTTACCCGATGACGGGACTGTAGTGCGGCCCAATGCGGAGAAATTGCATTGATCTGCCGGAAAGTAGAAGAAACGCGACAGGTGCGAAGGAGGTGGGACGCAATGTGATGGGCTTAGGCCCCGCGTGTTCAGGCAACCCCGGCGGTTCGCGACGCGCGCAGTTTGCCCGGCGTAACCCCGTACGCTTCGCGAAATACGCGAATGAAATGCGCCGAGTCGGCGAAGCCACACTCGTACGCGATGTCGGTGATTTTGCGTGCCGTATTGACGAGCAGCCAGCGTGCGTAACGCAGCCGCATGCGTCGATAGAACTCGTTTGGCGAGGTGTCCATCTCCGCCATGAATGCGCGCTCGAGATTGCGGACGCTGGTGCCGATCATTTTCGCGATGACGGCGATATTCAATGGCGCTTCGAGGTTCTCTTCCATCAGCAGCACTGCGTGGCGCACGGTTGCGTCGCCGACGGAGAGATAGCCGAGCGCGGCACGCCGTTCGACAAACGACGAGCCGCCTTGACGGCTCACCGTCATCTGATGAATCACCTTCGAGGCGCGATCCGGTCCGCAATGCAGGCTGATCAGGCGCGCGGCCAGTTCGACCACGGAAATGCCGCCTGCACAGGTGATGCGGTTGCCGTCGATCAGATAGTCCGCATGGGTGATTACGCGCAACGCCGGAAACATGCGTCGGTAGTCTTCGAGATGGAAGCTGTGCACGCAGGCTACGTAATTTTCCATCAGACCTGCTCGCGCCAGTACGAAGCTTCCAGTGCACATCCCGACAAGCGGAATGCCCTCCTGAGCGGCCAGTTTCAGATAGTCCCAGGAGCGGCGGTCGACGTGATCGAGATCCGCCAACAGGCCGCCGATCACGACCAGATAGTCGAATTGCGCGAGATCCGGAAATGCGGACTGTACCTGCACGGGAATACCGCAACTTGCTTCGACCGACTCGCCTTGCACGCCGATGATCGTCCACAGGCAGCGCAACTGTCGGCTCTGGTCGCCGCGATCCGCTGCATGGCGCAGTGCATCGCATAACCCCGCTAGCGACAGCATGGGAAATCGTGGCCATAGCAGGATGCCGACGCTCAGTTCCGCTTCGGACCGGCTTGGGCGCGTCTGAAGCGTGCGCGGCAGCGCGTCCAGCTGCTCGACCAGCTCATGTGCCGTTTGCGCCACGGGCGGGGAAACGTTCGAAGAAGGGGCAGCGGTCGGCATGCGCGAACTCGTGGGTGGTTCGTCCGGATTATACGGCGACGGGCGACGCTCGGACCTTCGTGAATGCCTGCCGCAATTCTTCTATTTCCCGGCAGATCGATTCAATGCCGCCGCATTCTGATTGCATAAATTTTGACCTGCCGACGGATGACGCCGCGCTGCCAGGCGCGAACGATCTGTCGAAAGCGGGATTCGGCCGCAACTGGAGCGTGTGCGGTTCGTGTATCCGGTCGATGGGCGGCGTTGGTCGTTCGTCGCGGTCAACCACAACTATTTTTTGGGTGAAGCATGAGCAAGATCACAACTTTGAGTCGCGTCGCGACTGTCGGCATATTGGGAACGTTGGCGATCGTCGCAGCCGGCGTCGCCGAGGCTGACGAGACGGTAAAGATCGGCGAAGCCGCGCCCGTGACCGGGCCAGCTTCGTATCTGGGCAAGGACACCGAGAACGGCGCACGTCTCGCTATCGAGGAAATTAACCAGAAAGGGCTCGTGATCGGCGGGCGGAAGATCACGCTGGTATTCGACGCCCAGGACGATGCGGGCGATCCCCGTCAGGCCACGCAGGTCGCGCAGAAACTCGCTGACGACAAGGTCGTCGCAGTGGTTGGGCACATGCAGTCCGGTTCGACGATCCCCGCGTCGAAGATCTATAACGACGCGGGCATCGTGCAGGTGTCGCCGTCCGCGACGAATCCGGCGTACACGTTGCAGGGTTTCAAGACTGCGTACCGAGTGGTCGCCACCGATGCGCAGCAGGGTCCGACGCTGGCCGACTACGCGGCGAAAACACTCAAGGTGAAGACGGTAGCGATTGTCGACGATTCGACTGCTTATGGGCAGGGACTCGCTGTCGAGTTCGAGAAGCAGGCGAAGGCGAACGGCATCACGGTGCTTTCGCACGATGCGAGCACCGACAAGGCCGTCGATTTCCGCGCGATCCTCACGAAGATCAAGGGCGAAAAGCCCGATGTGATCATGTACGGCGGCCTCGATGGCACGGGCGGCCCGTTCGCGAAGCAGGCAAAGCAACTCGGCATATCCGCGAAAGTGCTGGCGGGTGATGGCCTGTGTGCCGACGATCTTGCCAAGCTCGCAGGCGATGCAGCCGACAACGTGATCTGCTCGATAGCCGGTGCACCGCTGCTAAAAATGGCCGAAGGACCGGCCTTCGTCGAACGTTACAAGAAGCGCTTCGGGTACGCGCCGGTGCTGAACTCGCCGTTTGCGTATGACGCGGTGGGCGTCATCGTCGATGCAATGAAGCGTGCGAAATCCACCGAACCGGCGAAGATTCTCGCCGCGATGCCAGCCACCGATTACCACGGCGTGCTTGGTCAGACGCAATTCGACTCGAAGGGCGATCTGCGGCACGGCGTGATTTCGCTTTACAAGTACGTCGACGGTAAGCAGGCGCTGCTCAGCGTGGTGGAGAAGTGACGGTCCTTCAGCGTTCCTAAAGACGCCTGCCTCCGGTGTGGTCACATCGCCTCGCTCGACGCGCTATCGAGCGCGCGCGTTGTACCACTCGACGGCATCTTCACCGGCGGGAATGTGATGCCAATCGCTATGTCACTTCTGAGCGAAGTTGGCTTGGCAGGCTTCACGAGAAAGGCAAAGAGACATGAGATGAGGTGCGACGATAACCAACGATTGGCTGCCGCGGCTGACGCAGACGCGGTCATGCAAACGGTTGTGCTTCGTAAGCGAACTGCTGGCGTTAAGGTTTGGAGCTGACCGGTTGCGCCACAGGGCCGCGAGGATTCTGAATTTTGGTCTCACCGTAGCTAGGGACTTTCCCTGAAAACCGGTCAAATCTTCTTGACGACTTAACGAGGGGCTCGTAGATTTGCGACATTGATTGCCGGGCGTCATTGGCAATCTGCGGCAACGATGCCGCGCTACATGGAAGGCTATGCAGCCCCCGAACTTGCGTACCAACGCCGGTTCGGGGGCTTTTTGCTTTTGGAGAACGAAATTGGAAGACTTGCGGTGCAACCCTGCCCCTCGGAGCATTAATGAGCCCGTTGTGGCATGCGTACAGATGGAGCCTCGCGTCGGCGAAAAGCGCGAAAACGTAGCTAAATCGCTCCGTTACATCGAGGAAGCTGCGCAAAGCGGCGCATCCCTCGTGGTCCTGCCTGAGTTGGTCAACACCGGCTATGTCTTTGCGGACCGCGAGGAAGCGTTCGGCCTGGCCGAAGACCTTCCGAACGGCGAGACCGTGCGGATCTGGGCCGACGCGGCTCAGCGTCTTGGCATCCATATCGTTGGGGGCATTGCAGAGCGCGAAGGCAGGCGACTCTACAACTCGGCAGTCTTCGTCGGCCCGTCGGGGCACATCGGGACGTACCGCAAGCTCCATCTCTGGAACAACGAAAACCTCTTCTTCGAGCCGGGTAACGGCGGCGTGCCAGTGTTCGGCACAGCGCTCGGACGGATCTCGATCGCCATCTGCTACGACGGATGGTTTCCGGAGGTGTACCGACTGGCCGCCACGCAAGGCGCCGACATCATCTGCGTTCCGACGAACTGGGTCCCCATGCCAGGTCAACTGGCAGAGCGCCCAGCGATGGCCACCACTCTCACGATGGCTGCCGCACATAGCAACGGTCTGATGATTGCGTGCGCAAATCGGACCGGAACCGAGCGTGGGCAGCAGTTCATCGGACAAAGCCTGATCGTGGGGGCTGACGGTTGGCCACTGGCCGGACCAGCCAGTCAGGATAGCGAAGAAATTCTGTACGCGGCGATCAATCTGCATCGCACCCGTTCCGGACGCACGCTTAACGCTTTTAACCACGTGCTGCGCGACCGGCGCTCGGACGTGTACGACCCTATGCTGGGCACTGGCTGGCCTTCCTCACGTCCGTGAGCAATCCGGCGACGTCCGCATGATCCTGAAAACCAAACCGACCTTACGTGAAGGAGACACCATGAATCCGTTCAAACAGCGAGTCCTTGTCGGCGCCGTTGCAGCGGTAGCCTCGCTTACTGCAGCCACATATGCCGCAGAGCCCATCAAGATCGGCGTTGCGGTTGGCTTGTCCGGCGCCAACAGCGTGGTCGCGCCTGCCGTCGTGCAGTCATCGCATCTTGCGGTCGACGAGATCAACGCCGCCGGCGGCATTCTGGGACGCAAAGTCCAGCTCGAGATCGTGGACGACGAGTCTGGTGCTGTCGGCGCGCAGAAGGCCTACGACACGCTGGTGTTCCAGAAGAACGTTGATGCGATCATCTCGATGGAAACCAGTGCCGCTCGCAACGCAGCTCTACCCATCGTGGCGCGGGGCAAGAAGCCTTTTATCTACACGTCGTTCTATGAAGGCCGGTCGTGCAGTCCGTGGATGTATGTCAACGGCTGGGTGCCGGAGCAACAGGTTGCACCGGTAGTCGACTATTTCAACAAAAGCAAGGGAGCGAAGACTTTCTACCTGGTCGGCAACGACTACGCGTTCGGACGGGGCATGCTTGAGTTCACGAAGAAATATATAGAACAACATGGCGGCAAGGTTGTCGGCGAAGAGTACCTGCCGATCGACGGCACCGACTGGACGCCTATTCTTTCGAAGATCCGTGCCGTTCATCCCGATGCGCTGATCAGCGCCACAGCTGGTGGTGCGCCCAATGTGGCGCTGGCCAAGCAACTGAAGGGTTCAGGTATGACGCTGCCGTACGGAAATCTCGCCATTGACGAAGGCACCGCGAAGAGCATGGGCGACGTTGCCACAGGCACGTACATGTCAGGGTCCTATCTGACGAGCATTGATACGTCCGCGAACAAAAAATTTCTTACGGCCATGGATAAACGATTCGGAAAGGACGTGAAGACGCCCAACGAGCTGTCGGAGCCGCAATACGAAGCCTTCTTCCTGTATAAGGCGGCGGTCGAGAAGGCAGGCTCGACAGATCCGGGCAAGGTGGTCAAGGCACTTGACCAGGTGTCGTTCGAAGGTCCACGCGGCGCGGTAACGATGGACAAGAGCCGGCATACGCCTCTGGCGATGCGCCTCGGGCAGATTCAGGCCGATGGCTCCGTGAAGATCCTGCAAACCTTTTCTGACGTCGATCCCGGGGCGCAGTGCCCAAACATCAAGTAATCGAGATCAAGTATTTGGCATCCGCCTGCTGTATGTGCGTGGTACATCTCGCTGGCGGATGCGACTGGAGACGGAAATGGTTCTAGGACTAGATATTTTTACGACTGCGGCGGTATTGTTCATCGTGACCGCTGGTTTGATGATGATTTTCGGCGTGATGAAAATCGTCAACTTTGCTCATGGCGGCCTGCTGACGATGGGCGCGTACGCGAGCTATGTGGTCACGCAACTGAAGCTCAATCCATGGTTTGGCGTGCCGCTCGCAATTGCTGTCGGCGTCGCTGTTGGCATGCTCGTCGAGCAGATGATCGTGCGCCCGCTTTATAAGCGCCCGCTTGATGCGATCCTTGCCACCTGGGGTCTGGGAATCGTCATCGGGCAGGTTATTGTGATGATGTTCGGCCGGGAGGTCCAGTTCGTTGAAACGCCTTTAAAGGGAGCATTCTCCATAGCCGGCACGGACTATTCCGCGTATCGCCTGCTGCTTATTCCGATCGCGCTAGGAATGTGCGCAGTCCTCACCGCGCTGTTGTCCGGCACACGCTTTGGCGTCAAGACACGTGCGGTAATCATGAATGAGGACCTCGCACGGGGTCTCGGCATTCATTCCGGGCGCATCCGTTTCATCACGTTCAGTCTGGGCGCAGCGCTTGGTTCCCTTGCGGGCACGCTGATTACACCCTTGTCAAGCGTCGATCCCAACATGGGTCTACCGTGGCTAGTCAATGCCTTCATGCTGGTCATGGTTTCCGGCTACTCGATGGTCAGCCTTCTGGTTACGTGTCTGGTGTTCGGGGCATGCCAGGTTCTGGTCAGCACTTTTGTCAGTCCGGTCCTCGGTGGCTTGACGATCGCAGTGCTTGCCGCTCTTACGCTGCGCGTTCGTCCGAAGGGGTTTTCTCATGGCTAAAGTCAATATGTCGCCGCCCCATGTCGGCGTCGATTCCTCGCATCGCGGGGATCAGTTGCCCGGTCGGCGAAAGACACATTCGCGCGCAATATTGCTGGTCGGCGCATTGGCCGTACTGCTGCTGGCCGTCGGTCCGTTTCTGTTCGGCACATATCTGCTGAACGTCCTGATCCAGGCGTTCTTCTTCTCGATCGTCGCGGTGAGCGTCGACATCCTGTGGGGCTACACGGGTTACCTGACGTTCGGGCAATCAGCCTTCTTCGGCATTGGTGCCTATGCCGCGGGCCTCGTGTTCACACATGGCGGCTTCTCGCCCGGCTACGTTGCGTTGGCACTGGGCGCCGCCATCCTCGTCGCCGCCGCGGTCGCAGCGTTGCTCGGCTGGCTATCATTTTATCGTGGCGCCTCGCCATTCTTTGCCACTGTGATGTCGCTCGTGCTACCAATCGTGCTCAGCCAGTTGCTTCTGTCTGGCGGTGAGTGGACTGGCTCCAGTTCGGGCCTGACTGGCTACGAAACATTCGATATGTCGCTTCAGGCGTGGTATTGGATCGCCGGCACTGGATTGCTCCTCATCGCGACGCTTGCGTGGTTCTTCGTACGCAGCGATGGTGGCCGCGTGCTGGTGGCCATTCGAGACAATGAATCGCGTTGCTCGTACCTTGGCATCAACACTTCACTCGTGAAGATCGTCTTGCTGGTTGTGGCCGCCGTTGTAGCCGGTATCGCCGGGTTTGGCTATGGATCATTTAGCGGCGTGGTTGCGCCGGAACTGACCGGTTTTGTCCTTGGTACCCAGTTGATCATCTGGGTCGCTCTCGGTGGCCGCGGAACTCTCTGGGGACCGGTGATCGGTGCGCTCCTGATCAACGTCGTGACAGCCTATCTCAGTGGCAGCATGCCGTTCGCGTGGCAACTGATTCTCGGTGCTGCTTTTGTGGCGGTGATCGTCCTGCTGCCGCAAGGGTTGGTGCCGTTGCTGCTCAACCCCCTCCGCCGCCTGGCCGGCGACAGGATTGAAGTTGAACTGGCCGAACGTGCGATTCGAGCTGATCATCGGCAGACGCGCTCCGAACCTGCATTGCAGATGCACGACGTTGCGAAACAATTCGGCAGCCTCAAGGTACTGCAGGGTATCGATCTGCATGCCAACGCCGGTGAACTGGTCGGCCTGATCGGTCCGAACGGAGCAGGCAAGACGACGTTGATGCGCTGCATGAGCGATGGCGCCGAACGGTCTGCTGGAACAGTCGTGCTGTGCGGCAATGATATCGGAGAATTCCCGCCGGACCGGTGCGCACACTTTGGGCTGGGCAGAAAGTTCCAGAATGCGAACATCTTCGACACTCTCACAGTCGCGGAATGCCTGAGAATTGCAGGCACGATTATCGAACGGCCTTCACTTTTCCAGCGTTCACACACGCTCGCCTTGCCGCCATACGCGTTGGCGGTAATTCGCACTACCGGCCTTGACGAGAAGTTGGGCGCAGTGGCGAAGGATCTGTCTCACGGGGAACAGCAGGCACTCGAACTTGCTATGGTACTTGCCCTGGAACCGCGCATCGTGCTGCTCGACGAGCCGACAGCGGGGTTGACCAAGACTGAGCGTACGCAGATTGGTCATGTACTCGCCGCACTGGCACACGAATATCAGCTTTGCTGCCTGCTCGTGGAACACGATCTCGATTTCGTGGCCGAAATTGCCACACGCATCGTGGTCCTTCATCAGGGAAAAATTGTGATGCAAGGCAGCTTCGATGACGTGGTCGATTCAGAGCTCGTCAAGACGATCTATGCTGGCACCGCCCAACCTGTCGTAGGTGACGGTACCGCCAAACACGGGGAGGCATCATGAGCCAGATCGCTTTGGACCTGCAGAACGTCACGAGCGGATACAAGGCCTCGGTCGTGCTTCGAAAGCTGTCGATGACTGTATCGAGCGGCGAAGCTGTCGCCCTGCTCGGTAAGAACGGGATGGGAAAGACCACATTGCTCAAGACGATCATGGGCTACCTGCCAAAGAAAGCCGGCTCGGTCCGTCTGAATGGACTGGACATCACCAGGCTGCCACCGCACCGGATCGCGCGGTCAGGGATTGCCTATGCGCCGCAGGAACATGCGTTGTTTCAGGATCTGACGATTCGTGACAATCTGCGCCTCGGCCTCCAGAAGGTATCGGTTTTTGATGAGCGCTTCGCCGAAATCGAGCCGATCTTTCCGGTATTCAAGAGCCGTCTTAAACAGTACGCCGGCACGCTGTCCGGCGGTGAACAGAAGATGCTGCTGGTCGCCCGTGCGCTGATGATGCGTCCTTCGATCATCCTGCTTGATGAGATAACCGAAGGCTTGCAACCGTCGGTGATTGATCGCCTGGCGGAAGCTTTGCTATGGGAACGTAGCCGCCACGGTACGACGATCCTGCTTGTCGAGCAGAACGTTGCGTTCGCGCTGAAGGTCGTCGACCGCTATTCGGTGCTGAAGCAGGGCGAGATTGTCGATCACGGAAATGCCAAGGATGAAAGGGCCGCAGGTTCGATTTTTGAACACCTGCGCGTATAAAGCACACCACAATGACCACAATCTGATGAATGCAAATTCCATCTATCGTCCCGTCTCGGGATTGAATCTTCTCAAGCGAATCGGTAACGATCCGACGGAACGCAACAGCATCATTCTGGACGCCCTTGCGCGGATCGAGGAAATCGATCCACAAGTTCGAGCCATGACTGCGATCACCCGACAGGAGGCCGCGATCGCTGAAGCAACAGCGGCTAAGGGGCCGCTCGCAGGTTTACCAATAGCGGTGAAGGATATTTTCGACTCAGTCGATTTGGTGACCTGCTATGGCTCACCTATCTACGAGGGTTACCAGCCCAGATCCGATGCCGCGATCGTTACGCAGTTGCGCCGAAACGGCGGTGTCGTCATCGGCAAGACGGTGACCAGCGAGTTCGCCTACATGGCGCCGACCGTGACGCGTAACCCTTGTGACATGAGCCGAACGGCCGGTGGATCCTCTTCAGGTTCGGCCGCCGCGGTGGCGGCCGGCATGGCTCCGTACGCGATTGGTACCCAAACCGGCGGCTCGACGATCCGTCCGGCATCGTTTTGCGGGATTGCCGGTTACAAGCCGACTCTCGGCATGTTGCCCACCGTTGGCATGAAATGCTTTTCGTGGTCCTTTGATACCGTCGGCCTGTTTGCTGCCGGCGTGACTGACGTGGCGTACCTGGCCCAGGTTCTGTCAGGTCGCCAGCTCGCGGTGAACGCCTCGACAGCCATTCCGGTGTTCGGCGTCCCTGAGAACTATCCGTGGACCGCCCCGTCGGAAAACGCGAGTGCCGTGCTTGACACCGCCGTGCGGGCGATTGAACGCGCTGGCGGCCGGGTGCGGCGGATTCGCTTCAGTTCGTGGATGGCGGACATGATCAAAGCGCACGACATGATTCAGAGTTACGAGGCCTGGCGGGCGCTGGGATACGAGTACGATCATCACCGGGCCGATCTTTCGCCCAAGCTTGCCGGGTTTCTCAACCGGGCAGCCGATATTGACACGGTAACTTACGCCAACGCGTGTTTGCTGATGGAAGAGGCGAAGGGCAAGCTGTCCGAGCTTTTCGACGGCGTCTCCGCGTTGCTGACGCCGAGCGCGCCCGATGAAGCGCCAGACGGGCTGGGTTCAACCGGCGATCCAGCATTCAATCGCAACTGGACCTTGCTTGGATGTCCGTGCGTGAACGTTCCCGGGCTGTGGGGCACACGCGGCGGTCCCGTCGGTGTGCAGGTTATCGGCCGTCCGTGGGAGGACGCACGATGCCTCGACGCCGCCGCGTTCGTTGAGCAGGCGATCGCTGTGTTCACGGATGATCATCCTTCAAAGTAGGGACGCGCGAGGCGCTGCGACAGCGAGACCCATCAGTGATCGATACGCGACGGCCAGAACGCCCGGCGTTAGTCAACACCGGGCGGAAGAGGCGTAACCTGTGCGGGGCCGGCATGACGTGGCACATGAGCGGGGATCTTCAAATTATGCACGGAGCAATACCATGACCATCGGGAGTTCACACGACGATTCGGCAGTGCGTGCCGCAGAACTGGCGGCTAACAGCAAACACCGGGCAGACACGACCGAAGCACAGGACAGCCAGCACAATGATGGCTGGCGAATCGGCGTCCTCTACTCGCGAACGGGTGTGACCTCAGCAACCGAATCTGAGCATTTCTTTGGTACTGTCCTCGCAATAGAAGAAATCAACGCTGCTCGCGGCGTCGATGGGCGGTTGCTCGATCCGGTCGCATACGACCCGAAAAGCGACCCCGAAGAATATCGCAGACTCGCCACGCGCATGTTGCAGGAAGATGACGTAACTGTGATTTTTGGATGTTCGACGTCGTCGAGTCGAAAGGCGGTGCTGCCGGTGATCGAGCGTAAGAATGCGCTGCTGTGGTACTGCTCAATCTACGAAGGATTCGAATATTCGCCGAACGTCATCTATACGGGCGCAGTACCGAACCAGAACAGCATGCAACTGGCTGCGTACCTGCTTCACAACCGGGGCAAGCGCTTTTTTCTCATCGGCGCCGACTATATTTATCCTCGGGAATCGAACCGGATCATGCGTGACATGGTCGAGGAACACGGCGGAGAAATTGTGGAAGAAGTGTATCTGCCCAGCGACGCCGATCCCTCCGCACTGGAGGATGTCGTGCGGGAAATCAAAGCCGTCGAACCGGACGTGGTTTTCTCGACCCTGATCGGTCGGGGAGCGCGTGTCTTCTACAAGCTCTACCGAGAACACGGTATCGATCCCGCCCGCATCCCGATTGCAAGTCTGACTATGACCGAGGGCGAAACGCGAATGATTGGCGCGGAGTTGTGTGGTGGCCATATCGTTTCAGCCAGCTACTTCAATACGCTGGGCAACGAGCGCAATAGTCACTTCCTGAAATCATGGCAGGCGCGCTTCGGAGAGCAACCGGCCAGTATGTGGTCCGAGATGGCGTACAACCAGGTGCACCTGTTCGCTCTCGCCCTTGCGCGCACCGGAAGTCTTGATACCGCCAAACTGGTGGAGGCGGTCCGCGAAGTCGAGTTCGATTCACCCGAGGGACCGCTCAGGATCGATCCGGAGAATAATCACGCCATCCTGACGCCGCGCATTGCCGTCTGTCGACCGGATGGCGCGTTCGACGTCGTATGGGAAGGCAGTAGCCCGGTCAAACCGGACCCCTATCTGACCTCGTACGGCTTCACGGAGTTCTGGCTCGACGGAGAACCAGCATGAATACCAGTGTGCGGCGTCTATTTGACGACCTGCGCACGCTGCGCGTCGTCGTGATCCATCCGCCAGGGGAGGATCGTGGCGTCCTGGAAGAGCAGTTGCGCCGGATTGGCTGCCCCGTACGAACCGTCTGGCCATTTCCAGCGCAATTGCCGGTTGACGCTGACGTGATTTTCTTCCTCGTGGGCCCTGAGCTTCGCAGCGCGGGCAACTGGAGTTCAGTAGACACCGAAGCGACGCTCATTGCTTTGTCCGATTACGAAAATCCGACGGCTTTACGACTGCTCGTTGATACCCAGGCGCATGGCGTGATCACGAAACCATATCGCTCTAGCGGGATACTGAGCACGCTGGTGCTGGCACGCGCCTCCTCCGGCTATCAACAGCGACTTCACCACAAAATTGGCAAGCTCGAGGAAGCAATCAAGGCGCGACGCCATATCGAGAAGGCGATACGGATTCTGATGGATGCCCATCGGCTCAGTGAGAATGAAGCCTACGAGCACATGCGCTCACGCGCGACAAGCCTCCGGGTCACGGTAGGGGAAATCGCTACGATGGTGATTGACGCTCATGAGGCAATGGAAAAACTGGGTTTAGGGAAGGCTCCAAAGCTCTGAATTATTAGGGGTTGAGGCCGACACTGGTAGTGCCAGGGCCCCCTCGTGCCATGACGCATAAAGCGCATCGAGGTGGCTTGGGCCGGCGCGCGCGAATAATCGCCCCGTTTCATGTCCCCACCCAACGAGCGACACTCGATGCTGAACAGAGATGCAATCAGCCATGCAGGAGTCGGCCGAACGTTGCCATATATGTATTAGCCTGGCGCGGCTATTAACCAACAACGCTCGGGATTCCCGGCGTTTTGACCGCATCCATTCCGCCCGCCGGAGTCATTCTGAATCGTCGGCATGACTTGGTACGCCTGCCTTTGCAACATCCCAGCCCGCTCGCGCGCCCTGCTTTGACCTTCCATGATTGCGGTTGCGCCAGCGGTGTTTATGTCAAACGACCCGGTCCGACTCGCCGTACCTGCCCTACCCGGCGCCACCCGGCGTGCCCGCTGGTCGGCAAAACCAGCCGTTCGCGTTTAGCCAACTGCAGCCGTCGCGAGCGGCCGCTTCCTTGTTGCGGGAGCGGGCGAACCCGCCCCTAAGCCGGTGCTCATTTCCACAACAGGTAACGCCGCACGGCAGGCATTCCATATGAGGGAAAATGCCTCAAGTTGCCGGGGTAGTTACTTGGAATCGACATCCCGATCGTTTGTGGAGCGAGCGAAGGCCGACGTCTCAGCAACCTGTTGCCCGAGCTCTTCTTTACACGGCGCCTGATGCCACAGAGCCAGGCGAGCGCCCACACAATTCGTTCCTACCGCGATATCTGATTTCGCGATTCCATTGATTTTGACCGGGCCTGCCCCGGCGCCCCGTTCTGAGTGACGAAGGCGTTAGTGCAGTATCTTCGCGAGAAAATCCTTTGCGCGATCCGACTTCGGGTTCGCGAAAAAATCTTCCTTACGGTCGTCTTCGACGATCAGGCCGCGGTCCATAAAGATCACGCGGTGTGCGACCTTCTTCGCAAAGCCCATCTCGTGCGTGACGCACATCATCGTCATCCCTTCCTGCGCGAGTTCCACCATCACGTCGAGCACTTCGTTGATCATCTCCGGATCGAGCGCCGACGTCGGTTCATCGAACAGCATCGCGATCGGGTCCATCGACAGCGCACGCGCAATCGCTACACGCTGCTGCTGACCGCCTGACAATTGTCCTGGAAACTTGCTCGCGTGCGCACGCAAGCCGACGCGATCCAGCAGCTTCAGCGCCTTCGCAGCGGCTTCGTCCTTAGAACGGCCGAGCACCTTGATCTGCGCGAGCGTCAGATTTTCCGTGATCGACAGATGCGGGAACAGTTCGAAGTGCTGGAACACCATGCCGACTTTCGCGCGCAGCTTCGACAGGTTGGTCTTCTTGTTGCCCACTGACTGGCCGTCAATCGTGATTTCGCCCTTCTGGAACGGCTCAAGGCCGTTGACCGTCTTGATGAGGGTCGACTTGCCCGAACCCGACGGGCCGCACACCACCACTACTTCCCCCTTTTTGACTTCCGTTGTGCAGCCGCTCAGCACCTGGAAATGTCCATACCACTTCGAAACATTGTTGATTGAGATCATGGTGAAATTCATTCCTTGTTGGGCTCCGTGGAACACACCACGAAGCGGGAAGCCCCGGATCGTCCCCGAACTGCCGGCTTGCAGCTACGATGACAACAAGACGTCGAGATGGGCGGAAAGACGTCTTGCATCCTGACCATTGTCACCGGCGTGTCTGCACGCGTTGCAGCTGCTCCAGGCGGCGCGCATACCACGTGAGCGGGTAGCACATCGCGAAGTACAGCAGCGCGACCATTCCGTAGATCGGAAACGGACGGAACGCTGTGTTGGTGATCATCGTGCCGGTCTTCGTCAGTTCGGTGAAACCGATGATCGACGTCAACGCGGTACTCTTCACCACCTGCACCAGAAAGCCTACGGTCGGCGCGACCGCGATCCTCCTCGCCTGCGGCCACACGATATAGCGCAGTTGCTGGCCGAAGGTCATGCCTAGACTCGCGCCTGCTGCCCACTGCCCACGCGGCACCGCTTCGACGCAGCCGCGCCAGATATCAGAGAGATACGCGCTGGTGTAGAGCGTCAGCGTGACGGTGGCGGCAACCCATGCGGACACTTCCACGCCCAGTAACGGCAGGCCGAAGAACGCAAGGAACAGTTGCATCAGCAACGGCGTGCCCTGAAACAGCTCGACATACACCGTGACCACGCGGCGCAGCCACGGCAGCGGCGACACGCGCATCGCGAGTAACAGGAGCCCGACCACGCCACCGCAGACGAAAGCGATCAGGGAGAGCAGCACGGTCCAGCGCGCGGCAAGCATGAGATTGCGCGCGATATCCCACAGCGTGAATTCGTTCATTGTTAGCGCTCCGTTGCCATCGTCGACACATGACGTCGGGCGAACCATGTCCACCAGTTTCGGCGCGCATCGGGTGTGTGTGGCGTGCGTCCTGCAAAAAGGCCGCGTCCGAGCCAGTTCAGCAACTGCCGCAACAGGATTGACAGCAGCAGATAGGTCGCGGTAATGATCAGATAACTCTCGAACGAGCGGAAGTTGCGCGACTGGATGAAATTCGCCGCATAGGTCAGATCCGGTACCGAGATCTGCGACACGACCGCCGAACCCAGCATCACGATCAGCACCTGGCTCAAGAGCGCCGGAAACACATTGGCGAGGGCCTGTGGCAGCACCACATGGCGGAACACCTGCCGCCCATGCAGGCCCAGCGCCTGGGCGGCCTGTACCTGGCCGCGGGGAATCGAGTCAATACCCGCACGCACGATCTCCGTCGCGTAGGCACCGAGATTGACCGTCATCGCGAGGATCGCGGCCTGCACTTCGTCGATACGGATACCGAGACCCGGCAGCCCGAAGAACACAAAGAACAACTGCACGATGAACGGCGTGTTCCGTATCAACTCGACATAGCTGGCGACCACCGCACGGGCCCAGCGAGGCCCGGCGACGCTGATGCTGGCGCCCGTGATACCGATGAGGCCCCCAGCACGGTGGACACGGCAGTGAGCCCAAGGGTGACGGCGACGCCATGTGCGAGCATGCCCGCGTAGAAGCCGAAGCCGCTGAAATCGAACGCATAGGTCATGGCGTATTGCTCGTGGTCAGGGGAGGCCGATTGGGAAAGCCGGTCATCAAAGATCGGTCGGAAGCGGCGCGCGCAACCACTTTTCAGAAATCGCGTTCATCGTGCCGTCCTTGCGGGCGCGGGCAATCGTGTCGTCGACTTTCTGCTTCAGGCGCGGCTCGTCCTTGTTCAGGCCGACGTGATCCGGCGAGCTGAACAGCGCGAACTTCTGCTCCGGATCGTTCGCCGGATGACGCGCGAGGATCGTCGCCCCCACGTCGTTGCCGACCACCATCAACTGGGCCTGTCCGGAGAGGAATGCGGAAATTGCCCCATTCGGATCGTCGAAACGTTTGATCGTCGCGCTCGCGGGCGCAACCTTGGTGACGCTCAGGTCTTCCAGCGTGCCGCGTGCAACCGAAATCGACTTGCCAGCGAGGTCATTGGCGTTCTTGACGGTCAACGATTTCGGACCGAAGACCGCGAGGTAGTACGGCGCATAAGGCCGCGAGAAGTCGATCACTTTTTCGCGCTCGGGCGTCTGGCCGACTGACAGCAGCATGTCGGCCTTGTGGTCGGCGAGATAGGCCATGCGGTTGTCGCCTGTCACCTGCACGAGTTCGACCTTTGCATTGAGCGCCTTGCCGATCAGGTTGGCGACGTCGATGTCATAGCCTTGCGGCTTCATGTCCGGGCCGATTGAGCCGAACGGCGGATAGTCCTCGAACACGCCAATCCGCACGACGCCAGACTTGGCGATCGAATCGATCGCATCGGCATGAGCGGCAGGCGCGAATGCCGACAGCGCGGCGATACCGGTGAACGCGAGTGTCGCTGCGGCCGTAGCGAACACGCGACGGGCACGCAGGGGAAAGGAGTTAAGCATGGCCTTGGTCGCTCCTCTGCCGAAAATTCTGGTGTGGGGATGAAATCTGAAATCTTTCATTGCTGTCTCCATGAGTGATTAAGTTAGGTATCCGATCTATATGCCAGATGAGTGCTTGTGATGGCGTCGCGTATGTACTGACTCTAGAAGTGCAGGAAGGGCATCACAAGCGAAATATCGGCATGCGTGTCATGACCAAAGCGCATAGGCGGGTGACCCGGTTTCTTGTTGTTATAGGTGGCGGCAAGTAGAGTGTGCATGGCCCGGGCCGTAGCCGGGACGGAGCGAAGCCCGGGGTGACGGCTCGCCGCGCGCCCGTATTCACACACTTACGTTCGGTATTTAACCTTCGGCAGCACGCACAACATTTCATACAGCAGGTTCGCGCCGACCAATGCCGTATTGCCAGACGGGTCGTACGGCGGCGAAATCTCCACCAGATCGCAACCCACGATATCCAACCCACGGCAGCCCCGGATGATTTCAAGTGCTTGCCAAATCGTCAGGCCGCCGATTTCTGGCGTGCCCGTGCCGGGTGCAAAACTCGGGTCCAGGCCGTCGATGTCGAAGCTCAGATAGACCGGGCCGTCGCCCAGTTTCGCGCGCACCTCGTCCATGATGGGCGCGACCGACTTGTACCAGCACTCCTCCGCCTGCACGACACGTATGCCGTGCGACCTCGACCAGTCGAAGTCCTCCGCCGTATAGCCGGTGCCGCGCAGACCGATCTGCGCGACGCGGTTGCCGTCGATCAGCCCTTCTTCGATCGCGCGCCGGAACGGCGTGCCGTGCGCGATCTTCTCGCCGAACATCGTGTCGTTCACGTCCGCATGCGCGTCGACATGGACCACGCCGACCGGGCCGTATTTCTTCTTCATCGCGCGCAGGATCGGTAGCACGATCGTATGGTCGCCGCCCATCGTTAGCGGCACACAGCCATGCGCGAGGATTTCGTCATACGCTTCGGTGACGATGTCCATGCTCTTCTGCAGGTTGAACGTGTTGATCGCGACGTCGCCGATGTCGGCCACCTGCATGCTGTCGTACGGCGCTGCGCGGGTCGCCATGTTGTACGGGCGTAGCAGACACGATTCGGCGCGGATCGCACGCGGGCCGAACCGCGCGCCCGACCGGTTCGACGTGCCGGTGTCAAGCGGCACGCCAACGAAACACGCATCGAGCCCCTCGGCCGATATCGCGGTCGGTAGGCGCATCATCGTCGCCGGGCCCGCAAAGCGCGGCATCCGGTTGCCGCCGAGCGGCTGGTTGAAGGGGTTGTCGGATTGGTTATCGTGCTTCATCGCAAATCCTTTTAAGCAGACTGGCTAATAGGCCTGACGACGCGTCAGTATCTGTTTGATTTCCTGGAAGGCGGCAAGCCCGAACGGGCCCAGTTCGCGCCCGATGCTGCTGCGCTTGTACCCGCCCCAAGAGGTCTGCGGATAGATGAGTTGCGGCGTGTTGACCCACACCACGCCTGCCTCCAGAGCGCGAGCGACCCGTTCGCCGCGTGTCTCGTCGGCGGTGACGACGGTCGCCACCAGCCCATACTCGCTGTCATTGGCGAGTTCAACGGCTTCCTGTTCGGTGTCGAACACGCGCACGCACAGGACCGGACCGAAAATCTCATTTCGCCACAAAGCGCTTGTCGGTGGCACGTCGGCAAAAATCGTCGGGGCGATGAAAAACCCCTGCTCCGGCACACCGGCTGGCCGCGCGCCACCGCCCGTTACGAGCCGCGCACCGTCGGCAATACCCTGTTCGATATGGCCGCGCACCCTATCGAACTGGGCACGGTTCACGAGCGGACCCATCTGCACGCCGGGCGCAAACGGGTCGCCGACGATGATTCGCTCTGCGCACTCGACAAGCTTCGCCAGCAACGTGGGCGCGAGTTCGCGCGCCACCAGCACCCGGCTCGTCGCTGAACACATCTGGCCGCTATTGAAGAAGCCACCGGCCTCGACCAGCTTGACCGCCAGGTCGAGGTCCGCATCGTCGAACACCATGATCGACGACTTGCCCCCGAGTTCGAGACTGATGCCTTTCAGCGTGTCGGCGGCAGTCTTCATCACCGTCTGGCCGACACCTGTGCTGCCGGTAAAGGACACCTTCGCGATCCCCGGATGTGCGACGAGCGACGCGCCCACGTCAGCACCCGTACCCGTCACCGCGTTGAAAACGCCCGCCGGCAAGCCGACTGATGCGAGGGCCGAGGCCAGTTCAAGCTCCGGCAGAGGCGTGATTTCGGACGGCTTGAGCACGACTGTGCAGCCGGCCGCGAGCGCCGGCGCGAGCTTCCATGCCGTCGTCACCATCGGAAAATTCCACGGTACGATCAGCGCGGCCACGCCGCATGGTTCGCGGCGAATCCGTGCACGGTGCTCGGCGCTGGGGATGCTGACTTCTTCGCCGGTCGCATCATCCAGCCGCTCGGCCAGCTGGGCGTAATATCGGAACGTCGCGATCACGTCGTCAACGTCCATGTGCGCCTCTTCTTGCGGCTTGCCGTTGTTCAGCGATTGCAGCATCGCGAGACGTTCTCGCCGCGCTTCGACTTCCGTCACGATTGCACGCAGGTAGCGTGCGCGCTCGGCGCCCGTCGTCTGCCGCCACACGCGGAGTGCACGGCCCGCGCTGGCCACCGCCAGATCGATGTCGTGTGCGGTGCCTGCGGCCACGTCGGCCAGGTGGGCTCCCGTCGCCGGGTTGACCACGGCAATCGTCCGGCCCAGTGCGCCGTCGACCCAGCGGCCATCGATATAGTGCCGCGTGAGGAACTGCGTGTCGTTTGGCGCGTTCATGCCGACCCTCCCGATACATTGTCGAACCACTTCTGTTCGTCGATTTCGATCAGCGTAGGCACGCGGCGAGCTGCGGCCTGCTTCAGTTCGTTCACGAGCAGAGCCGGTGTTTCGGCCGTTGCTGCGCAGCAGCCAAAGCCGCGCGCCAGCGCGAGGAAGTCCGGCGTGTATATGTCGACGCCGATTGGCTCGATATCGCGCTCGACCATGTATTTCCTGATTTCTGCATAGCCCCGGTTGTTCCACAGCAGCACGATCACCGGTACGGCGGCTTCGACAGCGCTCGCCAGTTCGGGCAGCGTGAACTGCAGGCCGCCGTCACCGATGAGGCAGATCACGGGCCGGTTGTCGGTCGCAAGCCTGGCGCCGATCGCGGCCGGCAACCCGTAGCCCAGCGTGCCGTACCCCGTGGACGAGTTGAACCACGACCTGGGCGCGGAAGCCTCGAAGACGATATTGCCGGCGTAGACCGGGCGCGTCGAATCGCCCACGATGACCGCGTCGGGCAGCGTGTCCGATATGGTGTCAAAGAGCGTCTCCTGCGAACGAATCGGTGCGTCGTAACCGGCGTTGATCGCGGCACGCGCGGCGCTCACGCGCGGCGCCCCCCACCCCGCATCGCGAGGCGGCAGCGGGTATGTCGCCAGCCTGGCGGCGAGCGCGGCGAGCGCGAGCTTCGCGTCGGCCGCGATCGCCACGTCGGGCGGGAAGTTGCGCATCACCTGCTGGCCGTCGATATCGATCCTGATCAACTTGCCGTTTATGACGAAGCCGCCATCGAACACCACGTCATAGTCGGTCTCGCCGAGTTCGGTGCCCACCGCGAGCACCACGTCGGACTCGCACACCACCTCGCGCGTCGCGGGGAGCGACTGGGTCGAGCCAATCGACAGCGCATGGCTGCGCGGCAACAGGCCCTTCGCGTTGATCGTCAGCGCCACCGGGGCCTGCAAGCGCTCGGCCAGAGCGCGCAACTCGGGGGCGGCCTCGACCGCCCCTCCGCCCGCCAGAATCAGCGGGCGCTGCGCGCCAGCGAGCAAGGCGGCGGCGGCGTCGATTGCGGCCGGCTCTCCGGCGGCTTTCGCGGGAAGCACGCGCGCGCCGGATGCCATGCCGCAAGCTGGCGCGACGATCACGTCGAGCGGAATTTCGATGTGAACCGGCCGCGGCCGCTCGCTCGCGAACACCGCGAACGCGCGGGACAGCACCTGCGGCAGTTCGTCCGCATTTAGCAGCGTGTGGGAGAACGCGGCGAGCCCAGCGAACACCCCGCGCTGCGACGGCAGTTCGTGCAGGCGCCCGGTGCCTCCGCCTAGCTGGCGCGTGGCGTTGACGCTGGAAATCACGAGCATCGGGATCGAATCGGCATAAGCCTGCGCCATCGCGGTCGCGATATTCGTCATACCCGGCCCGGTGATGATGAAGCACACGCCGGGCTTGCCGGTAACGCGCGCATAGCCGTCGGCCATGAACCCCGCGCCCTGCTCGTGGCGTGGTGTGACGTGGCGCATCGTCGACCCCGCGAGCCCACGATAGAGCTCGACGGTATGGACACCGGGGATGCCGAACACCAGTTCGACGCCGTAGTGTTCGAGCAGCGTCACGAGCGCTTCGCCGCAGGTCTGCGTAATCATCGGCCGGGGCTGGTGGCGCCCGTCCGCGTGGCCGAAGAGCGAGGCCGTTTCAGGATAGTTCATGAGACTCCTGTGTTTCGATCGGTTGCCGGTGCATGCTTGGCTCCGGAGTTTCTGTGGTGGCCCATTCTTGTTCCGCGACGTGTCCACAGCAACCGATGAATTTGCATGCTCTCCATGTCCCTTGCTCATGGGCGTAGTCAGGATAGCGATACGTTCAGACCAATCGACCGCCTTGTTCGGTGCATATAATAAAAAGCGAGCTGGAAGGTACATCCGGCTGTCATGTCTTTTCCAAATGCCCGATGGGAACGACGATGCGCCGCCTGCCGCCGCTGAACGCGCTGCAAATCTTCGAAACGGTGGCGCGCCACCGCAGTTTCACGCGTGCTGCCGATCATCTCTGTCTGACCCAGGGAGCCGTGAGCCGTCAGATCCAGGCGCTCGAGGAGTACTACGGATTTGCTCTGTTTACGCGGCACGCGAAGGGACTCGTGCTGACGATGGAAGGCGAACAGCTATTGCCGACAGTGAAAGAGAGCTTCGCGCGAATCGAGGAGATTTCGCTGCGACTAACCCGGCAGCGAACCGACCTCGCGCTAAAGGTACCCACCTGCTTGATGCGTTGGATCCTGCCGAAGATCATGCGCTTTCAGGCCGAGTATCCTGACATTCAATTGCAACTGACGACCACATGGCAGCATGACGTCGACTTCCAGGTCGAACCATTCGACGCGGCGATCATCTATGGCTCGTCGCCGGGCGCCGGCGTTCATTCGATTGCGCTGTTCGACGAACAACTGACGCCTGTATGCGCGCCTTCGCTGCTGGAGAATACGCCGCTCGACAGCGTGGCCGATCTTGCCCGGCATACGCTCCTGCACCCGACGCGCGACCACCGTGACTGGAAGATGTGGCTTGCGCACGCCGATACACCCGAGATCGATGCCGATCTCGGTCAGAGTTTTGAAACACTCGACCTCGCGACGAACGCGGCGGCGCAGGGTTTTGGTGTTGCGATCAGCGACTGCTCGCTGGTCAGTGAGGATGTCGCGTCGAAGCGCCTCACGATGCCGTTCAACATCGTCCTGACGACGGGCGCTCGCTATTATTTCGTCTATCCGGATTGCCTCGCGCACCAGCACAAGGTGAACCTTTTTCGCGAGTGGATCGGGGCTGATGGGGAGGCGTGACGGTGACAACCGGGCGAAAGGGTGGCACGCGAATCGTCTAATGCGCAGACAGCACGCGTCGTGTTGAGTCGGTCGCGTGGAGTGTGCGAGTCACGACCTCCTTCCGGGTCCAGCAGTAGTGAGCGCGCGATGCATTTTGACCTCGATAAGGTGACCGCGCAATTGAACAGGGCCGCGATCGATGATTCTGTCCGCTGAGGACCACGTGATGCTGCCCGATGAAAAGCTCTTCGCCGAGGAACCTGCCAAGACGTGAATTGCGTGGGAAGCACGGTACCCGCTCGAAGAGGGTCTCGAATGATGGATACAATCAGCCATCCTGATAAAGTACAGACAAACCCATCGAAACAGATGGCCGTGATTCGGCCTTATGGAAAGCTCCACATAAAGAAAAGGTCTAGCACTAGCGGCGTCGTTACGCCCGCATAAAACGCCGGCAGCCTTACTATTCCGAAGGTAGCGGACTGGATGTCGTCTCCGGGCTGACCCGCACCGGTTGCAAGACAATCAAGATCGTTCTGACCAATCACGCGACGTCGGCCGTTCCTGAGGCCGCCCGTATAGTGGGGGGTGGATTTTTCTTACGACAAGACCGGCGAGTTCATGCTGGCCATCAAGCGGATCGGAGACATCGCCCGCGGCAGGACCGCAGGTCTGGACGGAAACTGTGTCGTAGCGCATATCGTCGTTTTTTCAGTGACACGCGCTGACAGCGCTCATGGCGGAGCCGGCCTTTTCCCGCACCGGCTCCATCAGGCGTCCACGCCGCGATGGTGTTGTTTATGCCGCTATCGAGACAACCAAGGATAGCGTGCCGTGTCCGCGTCTGCGTAGTCGGGGTCGAGATAGATGAAGCATCGCTGGATCCTGAAGTCCCGGATCTCAAAGACGTCGCACCAGCGACCTGCGTGGGACACGCCCGCGCGCCAGTCGACCCCGCCCTTGCTCGTTCCGTAACTCGTACCCTCGATGACCACGGTATCGCCCTGCTGGATCACGTTCACATACGCGAGATCGTGCTTGAACTTCGACACGACCGACCCCAGGTCCGCGAAAAGCTTCTCGAACGACGCGCGGCCCGACGCAATGCCCCACTTCGGAAAGTAAACTTCCGCGTGGTCGTCGAAGAGGTCGAAAAACGGCGCGCCGCGGTCCAGCCGGCGCAGATATTCGAGTGCAATCGTCTTGCGTTGTTCGTCAGTCATCGTGGTGGTTTCCATGTCTTGTCTCCTGGGTAGATTTCAATGAAGCGTACTCAGATAGGCAATGATCTTCCGGCGACGCGCCTCATCGCCTTCGAAGTAGGTCATCGCATTGCCCGGCGCGACGGTCTGCGTATCCGAAAGCCATGCGTCGAGCAACTTTTCGTCCCACACCTTGCCCGCAGCGGCCGCTTTCATGCCCGCCGAGTACTTGAATCCGGGCTGCGCAGCCATCGGCCTGCCGACGATGCCGAAGAGATTCGGCCCCTGTCCGCTCCGCTCATCCTTGCCGAATGTGTGGCACACGGCGCAGTTGTTGGTCGTAAGCTTCTTGCCCAACGCGACAAGATCCGCCGCGTCCTGGGCATGGGACGCTCCGCTCACGAGCGCGAACAACATGCCGATCCCAATTGATAGAGTGTCAATGCGTTTCATGATGCCTCCCGTCATGTGCGTGAAACTTTCTCTGCATGCGCTGCGTTCGCCGCGCGATACGCAAACGCGATGATAGGTCCGAGCGTGCCGCCCCCTGCCCAGTACGCGCGCGCCGATGCCGACGCCACGCAATTGCCCACGCCATACAGGCCTTTGATGGGCACATCGCGCACGTCGAGCACCTGGCCATGTGAATTGGTCTTCGGACCGCCCTTGGTGTCGAGATTGCCGGCGACGATCAGCGCGGCGTAATATGGCCCCTGCGCGCTGAGTGGATACATCGTTTCGTTTCGCTGATCAGCCTTCTTCTGAATCGGTCCGTTGAAAAGCTTTTCGACCACGCGTTCGCCACGATGGAAGTCGGCGTCCCTGCCCGCTTTCGCAAACCCATTGAAACGCTTGATGGTCGCATCAAGGTTTTGCACAAAGTCGTCGCTCAACTGCATGCCGCCAAGCGCGTTCGCATGCTTCGTCAGGCGCTCGCGAATTGCGATGGCCAGTTCCTGCAGCGTGTTGCCGCGTAGCACGTGCCGATCATTGGAGCCGTGCGGCACGATCAGGCTGCCGTAGTCGTCGCTCGCGCAATGCTCCTGCGCCTGCTGATCCCAGATCGAGATCAGCGCGAGATTCGGATATTCGCCTTTCGAGCCGTCCCACTGAGAAAACGTCGCGCAGACCTCGTTGTATGCGAGCTTCTCGTTGACGACACGCTTGCCAAACCGGTTCACATACAGCATCGAGTCGCCCGTCGGCGTGAAGATACCGGAGAGTGAACCGTCCTTTGCGATCGCCTTGTCGAGCGAGATCGGCGCCATCCACGAGTAGTTCATGTTGCGCAACTGCACGTCAAATGCGCTCGAAATGCGTACGAAGTCGCCTTCGTTGGTGACGGCGGCACATCCGCCATAGACGGCGCCATGCAGGAAGTTCTTCCGAAGCTCGGGATCATGCGTAAAGCCGCCCGTTGCGAACACGACGGCTTTCTTCGCGCGTACGCGAAACATCGTGCCCTCCTCGGTCAACGCCTCGACGCCTGTTACCGCGCCGTTCGCATCAACGAGCACCTTCTGTACGCGATAACCTGTGTGGATATCGACGCCGTCGCGTCGCGCCGCCGCGCTCATCGTGCGGATCGCCACGCGGCCGCCGTCCGACATGCTGGGCAAACCGTCTTTCGGAAATAGCACGCGGCCACGCGGAGCCTTGTTTTCAGGTAGCTCGGCCCAGTAGTCGGGCACGGCCGCTTCATGCCGATACGGCAACGCACCCTTCGCCGCCAGCAGTTCCGCGGCCGGCGATGCGCTGTCGTAGATCGCTTCGCACATCTCGAACTCCCAGTCCGAGAGTCCGAGTTTCGGCAGCGAAGGGTCGTATTGCTCCGGTCGCGAAAGCCGCGCGACGTAACGCAGATAATCGTCCTTCGGGTCTGCGATGCCGGCGCGCCGCATGGGTTCGTTGTTGGGCACCCAGTACCAGAAGGCCGCTTTCGCCGCCGTACCGCCGACGCTGCCTGCCTTCTCGAGAATCGCTACGCGGTTGCCGAGCCAACGCGAAAAGAGCGCGCAGGGCAAGCCACCGCCTCCGCCGCCGCACACGACAATGTCGTATTCCGCGTCGAATTTCGTTTGATCCGCGGCTTTCGCGGAAAGCGTCACGGCGCCGAATGCCGCGGCAGCAGTGCCTGCGCCTGCAGCCTTGATGAAATTTCGCCGCGATGTGGCAGGCGCCTGGGTCTCGTCAGTCATGGTTTGTCTCCGAATGATGGTTTTCCGATCGATGGATGTGGGCATACCCCTACCAGTAGTGCCACGCCTGGACGAGGACAGCGTTGGTCAGCGTCGTATTGCGGCCCGACACCGAGTGCTGGTACTGGATGGAGAGCTGGTCGTACATCCTCTGATGCACGAACGGCAGGCTGTTCGGCTTGAACTGGAACAGCACGCCGGCGCCGATGGTCGTTTCGCGGCTCGCGCTGTTCGACACTGGCATGCCCGCCGTCTGGTCGAACGTTCCGCCGCTCGTCTGGTGATCGACCGCAAGAAAGGGAATGGCGAACGGATTGTCTGGCGGCGAGATGCTGTAGCCGATACGCAGATTCAGATGGAACGTATCGCCCGGACTCAGATCGTTATGACCGGATTGCAGCGTCCGTCCGCGCAGAATGCCGCCGACCAGCAGATCAACGTTCACATGGCCGTACCAGTCGTCGTAAAAGACGGAAGGCCAGAACGACCATGTGTTCGTCGATACACTGTTTTGTCCGATCGGGACCTGAACGTAGGCTTGAAAACCAAGCGTCGTCGCGGGCGCCGGGTTGTACCAGACGAGCCCGCCGACGAGCGGATCGCCTATCCCGCTGGCCGAGAATTGCGAACCCTGCGTGCGAATCGCGGGCAACGTGATGCTCGCATTGAAGCCGACATGCGGCAGCGACGGCAGTTTCCAGTAGTGGATGAACGTCGAGAGTCCGACGAAGGTATTCGTGCCGGGGCCGTCTATCTGGTTGCCGTGCGAGTCGAACGCGCGGCTGTCGTGATTCCACCAGATGTTCTCGCCGAATGAGTCGTAAGTACCTTCGAAATCCGAGCTGAATTGCCAGGTCTGCGGCCGGTCGGTGGCGAAAGGGATGCCTGACGCCTGCGCCGTATCGGCGAACGGCAGCGTGCCCGTCATGCCGATCAATGCGACCAGCGTGCCGCTGCGTCGTCGTGCGTTGTCTCGCCAGTGCCTAAAGCGCTTGCGCGCCGATGGTGCTCTCATCGTCGTCTCCGTGTTGGTGTCGGGTGCCGTCAGGCATGGGGTGCACCGTACGTCGACGCAATCGGCGGGTCTTTCAGGTTTTGCGGTTTACAGATTCCGGGCGAAAGCGGACATCCGGGTCACTACTAAGGGGAAATCCACGGACGCCGCGTTCGCGATTGCCGAACAGTCGGAACGTGCTCGCGGCAACGCGTGCCTCTATACTCAAATGAACAGAAATATGAACGTCGAGCCGCACGCGCACGCATCGACGGATACGGAGACAACCATGACAGCATTGGCCCAGCGGGCGGCTGGGAAACATATCGACGCGTTCCGTGCCGTTAGCGGCATATCTGGACTCGAATACTGTATCTCGGGTGCTCATCCGTACACGTTCGACGTGCACAACACCTTGGATACCGTCTGTCTGCTGCTCGGCACAATCGTCGCAAAGACGCGTTTTGACGACGGGCCCGCGCTCGCGTTGACCTTTCACGCGGAAACGGCGGCTTTTCATCCGCGCGGCGGAAGAATGCATATCGACGCGCAACAGGTCCGCCTCGGCTTCGTCGCATTTCGCTATTCCGACGAGTTCAAGCGCAGCATGACCGATTGGCGCGCGGATGCAGCGCAAAGCACCGGTCACCGGGACAATCTCGGCACTGAAGCGATACGTCATCTGGTGCGCTATGCGCGGCTAAAGACTCCATCGGATGCGGCATTGCCCGTCGATCCGTGGGAGATGCAGTGTCTCGCGTCACTGGCATGGATCGAAACGACGCGGCAACTGGAAACGACCAAAGACTATCAACGACCGACGCTGTCGAGCGTCGAATTCAGCCGACTCGAACAGTATGTGGAAGAAAATCTCGAGTGTGCGCCAAGTTGCACGCAAATCGCAGCGATGCTGGATCTCCCGGTCCGGGTGATCTCCGATGGCGTGAAAGCGCGAACAGGTCATTCCCTTTACCGCTTCGTAGTGGAAAAGCGGCTGAATGCGGCCGCCAGAATGCTGCGCACGACCGACACGCCGCTTTGTGATGTGGCCGTCACATGTGGCTTTTCTTCTCAGCAGCACATGACAACACTCTTCTCTGAACGCATGGGCGCAACGCCGTTGCGCTACAGGAAAAATGGAAGCTGACACGCATCGGATCGGGCGTCTCGTTGTCGAAGTAACTCCGGCTGATTCCGCCAGCCGTCAACGTTGCTGTGGCACCACGTTGCCACTCACCAGAGGGCGCCGAGCGCTCTCACCTTCGTGGCGGCCATAGGCGGTTCGAGCTATACATTCGCGTGCGCAATGCCGGCCGAAACGGTCATGGCTGGGCCAGCGTATCCGCGCGCATGTCAAAGCCAGATTCAAATGTCGGGGTTGTGGCTAAATACAGATGTTGGGGTTGAGGTCGGTTTTATGGATCTGGGTGAAGTTATGATTCGGAATCCTTCTGATCTCTGCGGGAGGTTTTTAGCACCGAGCCTGCTAGGTTGCGGTGTGTCCCCGTTACGGCCGCATTCCAGTCATCGAGCGTCGCTTCGCGCGGCTTCCTTGTGTCGGACAGGGATTTCGGTTTGCGTACCGCGGCGCCGCGATTCGTGCGTGACGGCGTGCCCGATGCGGGGCGGTTGTCACGCTGCGCCTCCACCGCCTGCGCGATCTGCAGGGCGTGTCCCAATCGCTTGTGCTGCACCACGGCGCCCTGATCAATCTCCGCGAGCTTGTCGTACGGCACACACGGCAGCGCCACGCCGTCTGCGCGGATCTCGAGGCGGCCGTCCGGATACCCCCACACGTCGATGTAGCGGCCAATCAGGCGGCGGGTCAACGGCGTGTCGTCGAGCAGCCAGATTACGCGGTCGTTCAGCAGCGTCAGCGAATCTGACACCTGGTCGATCGCTGATACCCGCCGGAATGCCGGCAGGCGCCGACCAGCGGAGCGCACGGTGACACGTCGACTCACTTCGCTACAACTGTCCCAGTTACAACTGCGGCATGGGACTACATACCGGTAGGCATGGCATGCGTGCATGCCTGGCAGACCTGACAGGGGCGCCACGCATTCAACAATGAAAACGTAATGTCTTGAGCGCCTTCCCATAGAACAGTTTGCCGTATGCTTCCAGGTGCTCGTGACCTTCGATCAACGTGAAGAAACGGTTACCGGCCGGAATCGAGAAGGCGACGGCATCCCCGCGACCAAGTCCGTGGGCGGACTGTCACCCGCTATCCGGCTCAGTCATTTTTCAGTGGCGGCGACCCGTAGAGGTTGACGGTCGCTGCGCTGTTACCCGTGGCCTGCGCGATGCCTGTCCCTTGAGCAATCTGCACAACATGCTGGGTGCCGCCCGGCAGCGTCCTGATCTGTTCGAGGAGTGCGGTCGCGACGCGAACGAGTTCTGCGTCTGCTGGCGCACCGGCCGCAGACAGTTCCTCTTCCAGAACCTTTTGGCGCCCTTCGGAATCCGGTTTGCTTTCGAGGCAAGCGACGACTATGCTTTCCGCCGCCATCGCGTTGACGCGAAGCGGAACAAGGTGTACGGCTTCACCATGGAATTTGGCTATCCGACCAACTTCTATCCCACTTTGCAGGAGTACCACAACAACCTTCAGGACACTGGGGCCGGTCTGATGGAGTTCTGCCAGGCAGCGTCAGATGCTGGACTGTGAGGGGGACGACGGTCGCGCCAGGCTCCCCCGCCCTGCCGATGGCGTATAGCACAGATCTCCGCGACGATTGTGCGGATTTAACGGCTACTGCTGCCCCCCGTGTGCCTGTTCGCGTCAATCGCACAACCTGTCACCAGCAATTGCAGATTACAGCACCCTCGGTGGTGGCAGACGCGAGCACCCAGCTTGACCGGTGCATCCGGGGTCGGCCTGAAGACGGCGGTCTTCAGGCCAATCGCGGATAAGTTCGACTTCCCATCTTCTATTCGATTCTCAATAGGGTGTCCGACTCGCACGCCTGTGGTATCGCACGGAACCAGTTTGCGACGATGGTCCCTTGGCGAGCGCGGCTTTCATCGCTGCCGCGTGGCTTTCCGAGGCTTGATAAAACGACGCGAGGTCTGCCCTCATCGCCGTTCTCGATTCATTGTCGAGATAGATCATATGACCGGACGGATAGTTTCTGATCGTCAGGTTATTCAACGCCTGTGCATTTCCCAGCGGCATGCTCTGAAAGTTGAGTATTGTCTGGAAAAAAGGCGTTACCGAGTCGTAGTAGCCATTCGCCGAAAACACCCTGAGATATGGATTCACGGACATGGCCGCAGCAAGATCTCCTGCCGTATAAAGACTGCCAATGCCACCCCTCTGCGAACCGGTCGGATCGATGTGGCCGAAGTCCCAGTGCTTGAATGCCTTGTCGTTAAGGTCCATGAAAGGCGATATGGATGTGTATTTCAGTTCCTCATTGAGGTATACGTTCCACATCGTTGTATATACGCCGCCCACGGCAGTCATCGTCGGATCGTTACCACCCGCATCAGGCGAGATGTACTCGGCGATGCCTGTATCGTCACCGGTCACCCGGCCGTCATACGAGCCCACTGCGAGTCCGTCTTCCAAAAGAAGACTCGTCAAAAACACCGGTCCATTTCCAGTTGTCGGATCTAGCTGCCAGTACTTGAGGACCATTGGCGGGATGCCAAGTATTTCGCTCAGATGCTGCAGCACGTTCTGGGGCACCTTCGGAAACGAGTCCAGCGCCTTTGCATAATCTTTCATTGCAAACGCCATCACCTCTTCCATGAAACTGGGAAGGTCGGCGGGAGCCGGGGTGACCGACACCTTTTTGTGAAACCAGGCATCTGCGGCAAATGTCGGCAAGACGCCAACCGGACTCGCCTGCGAGTAGTCGAGTATCGAAGACTGCAGGACAATTCCATTCAGATCCACGCCATCTTCATGCAGCATCCACGTGAGAACGCAGGTACGTGGTGTTCCGTACGACTCGCCAAACAGGTACTTCGGTGAATTCCATCTGTTGAACACGGTCAGGTAGCGCTTAATGAACTGTTTAATGCAGCTTGCGTCCTGATCGACGCCCCAAAAGTCCTTGTTTACCTTGGGCGCGATCGCTGTCGAGTATCCCGTTCCGACGGGATCGATGAATACAAGATCGCTTTCGTCAAGCAAGGTCTCCGGGTTGTCCTCCAGCGTGTACGGCGCGGGCGGTGTGAAATCCGGCATGCTAGTTCTGATGCGCCTCGGCCCGAAGGAACCGAGCAACAGAAAAACAGACGACGATCCGGGGCCGCCGTTATAAAAGAAAGTGATCGGTCTTCCAGACGGGTTAGGATCAGTTGCCGTGAAGGCCACATAAAACAATTTGGCCGCGGGCGTGGCAGTATATGACCCTGTCGTGACGAGATGACCTGCTGTCGCCGTATAGGATAACGATTTTCCGTTGATGTTCAGCGTATGTTGGGTGATTGCCGCCTCTTCATTGGCATCGCTGACAGAGTCGTTTGGCCCATAACCATACGGAGTCGCGTCCGCAAGCGGTTGATCGGGCGGCAACTCTTTATGCGTCGTAGAGTTCATTGAAACCTCCTGGATGCTGTCCACTTCACAATGGTCACCAAACTTCACACCGCGCTCAATGCATTCAAGAGTGCCTGCCCGTTCGGTACGCCCCAACCGCTCACGGCATCGAAGCCTTTTATAGCCGAATAACCTATCCCGGGACTTGGATGGGAAGCGTTCTGACCGGATTCGATATCGGTGAAACCGTCCTTCCCGACGTTGGCCTTGTATAGAAGGGGGGTCAAAAACCGCTGTTTCTTGTCAGCTGGCAATGCTGCATTGATCCGCGCGATCAATGCAGCCCACAGTGGCGTCGACGCGCTCGTGCCGCCATCGGGGAACGAATTGCCATCAAGCAGCAGATCATAGAGCGGCGCTCCAGCCAACGCTGCTACGTCGGGAACCACCCGTCCATCAATCGAATGCGGGTTCTTCGATTGGACCTGGACAGTTTGCCACGCAGGGCGCTGATTCAGCGTGCTCACGCCGCCGCCCGTCGCGCCTGCGCCCCGCCGGGATCGGTCGCCTGGCGCAACCCACCAGACGACTTCGTCGACACTGCCGCCCGCTTGCGATGTCAACATTGTGCCGCCGACGCTCAGCACAAACGGACTTGACGAGGGAAACTCCACATGACAGCGGTTGCCTGTCTGATCGCAGCCGCTGCCGTCATCACCCGACGAAACACAAACGGTGATGCCTTGCATGGCCGCGATCTGGAGCCGCTGATTGATCGAATCCATTGCCCCGCTGCTCCAGTCCGCCGCCTCTTCGGCAAGGCCGTAGCTAATCGATAACGCGACGGGAACTGGTCCGCTGCCGGATGTCACTTCGTCGAGCAGATTGACCCAGCCGCCCTCACCCCACGTCGCGAAGTAGACCGCGATATCGGCTTTCGGACACAGTCCAGCGACAATCTGAACATCCATCATTGTTTCAGCCGTCTGCGCGATAAGCAGGTTCTGAAGGTCCCGGTCCAACTGTTGAATTTCCGATTCAAACTGCTGCTGATTGAGAGGAGAAAGCCCGACACTCTCGATCCTGACATTCGGCACGGGCAGACCGTGGCTCTCACAGAACGACGAAACGTCCGACGGGATATACGCAGGTGGCATCACCTGTCCGTTGCCAAGGTCTTGCCCAAATTCCGCAATCGCAATCGTGCTGCCTTCACCATCGCCCGCTGGGAATCTGTATCGCTCGATGAGATCGGCAGGCGCAAGGGGAGCCATCGTATGCGTTCTCGCTGCCGCCGCCTGTGAATGACGCTTGGCCACGCGCCGTTGATCGAGACCGAAAACCCCTTCCACGATGTCCGCAAGCTCACTGGGCACCATCAGCGTGCCGTGACGCGCCCGAATCTGCCCCTGCCCCGGAACCTGATAAATTCCGAGATCAGGTTTGAACGCCGCAATGATCGCTGCCGCCGGCCCCCTTACCCGCACGCTCCGGCCGCCCTGTTTGACGTCAACAATCTGGAGGCCATACGACCTTAGCACCCGCTCGACCTCTTGAACCTTGTCCGACGGGACACCCCAGTCCCGGGCGATATCCTCGCGGGAAATCGCTTTTTCTGGCATCTCGTCGGCAGACGGAAGTTTAGGGCCCTTTAGTGTGACAGTGACCTGGACTGGTGCATGCGGGTCAATATCGCGCACTTTGATTGCATTATGAGGTAGCGGCCTGCGGCTACCAGCTAGCTCGACATGGGTGTTGGCCATTTTTTCCTCCAGTTAGAAAATCCGGTCGCGCTGATATGACGCCGACAACGCGATCGAACGTAAAGAACGCATCGCCGCCAACCTGCCGAACTTAACAGGCAGAGTCATATCGATTCAAAATGCCAACGATATGACTCCGCTGAATGCTTTCTCGGCAGGTACACGCAGCAATACGTCGAGCGGAAGGGGAATAAACTAGATTGGTCGCATACGCGTACCTCGACGCGAACTGTGCAGGTTGGCACTGCTGATGATTTAGCACGTTTTCCAATCGTTAGCCAAGCGGCCGCATCCAGGTATCAGATGGACGCCACATTGAATCACCGCACATCAAAGGTAAAACGCACGGCGGCGAGTCAAATTGCAAACCTGATCAAGACTCCCACGTCACTGGTTTATCAGTGGCTTGCTTTACTTTGGTCACTCTATCGGCGCGGGCGAATCGCCTGCGAGTAGTAGCTGCGGTACTTGCGAGAATCGCCAGCCGCCAGCGTTTTGGTCCAATACCAACGTCACATAAAGTCGGGAATCGGGCCACTCTGTCGGAGTCACGGGCGCGTCAGGTAGACAGGCAATCAATGCCGGGATTTGCTTGTGCTCCCAAGCAACAAGGACTATCCCATTATGTTGCAACAGATCGTCTATCAAGCCTTGGTGGTCCGTTTTTTGGTGCGTCGTGACAAAGTCGACTGGCCCCTCAGTCTTCAGGTACTCGAAAAGTGGCGTGACGGTTTCCTGTGAACGTTCGCTTGGGTCACCATCGTCCACAGCTGCCGCGAAGATTGCGCGCGGCTTCATTGAGTCCTCGGGCGCAGGTTCTTTCAATGGACAAAAATATCGAACCAGCGCTCCCGCCCGCTGCCAACCGCGAGGCGTTATGCTCCCCGAATCGTTCGACCCGCTCCCTGTCACGCCTTGGCTAATGCCCTTATCTGGTTTCTCCGCATGGCGGATGAACATGATGCGCGTTGGCGTCATAGTGCCCTCACTCAAAGTTTTTGTTGGAGACAGGGTCAAACCTGTTCGAAGAATGAAAATTCCTACGCAGGATATCCAACGCCCCGCTTATCGACATCGACAGTTGTACCCGCGTACGTAATGACCATCTGCGTTGCGCCAGTGACACGTCAAGGACGAGAAAGCAAACTGTAGGCTGTTGATATGCAACTGAAATCGGCGATGGATTGTTGATGCGCGTTTTTTCTTAATTTAGATTTCTGCGCGACGTGGTTAAAGCCGGACTCAGTTCTTGTGTGCGCCAACGCACAGAGCGCCTAAGACTTTAAATACGTACAACAGCAGTCTGATGAGTGGGCACGACGCGAAACATTGCCCAAAAGAAAACTGGTTGTAACGCTATCTGGGGTGATCGTCCTTTTGCTGCAGATTGATACGGTCGGGGTTCAAAAAGCGTTCTACGACAATTACTTGGAAATTCTCCGTTTCGTGTCGCACGATCCTTTCTTTGCAGATTGGTACGCTTGGCCCCGTTTGCGCAATTTTCGAAGCTGACATACGGGGTCGATGCTGAAGGGGCGGCGAACGGATCGGCTACCTGCTTCGCACGTAGGACGTCGTCCGCATGCTAGACATGGCTTTGAACGACCGCAGGCAAGACATGCGCACCCGCGCTGGAGCTCGGGATTGCTTGGTGCTGCGGGTAGCTTCGATTGCTACACGTGCATGGCATGGTCCGAGTTGCTCATAGTGTATTACTGATATGTGGGATTGGCGTGCCGTTAACCGGGGCACACCGTTGGAGGATGCGTTGCCAGCCGTTGCGGGCCCCCGTACGGCCTCAGCAAGGATGCCAGGTACTCGTCGTGATCAACTCGGTCGTTGGGAGGCTGTAAGGCTTCGGCGTGTCGCTGGAGCGCTTCCTTCCGATCCCTGGTGCCTGTGGCCATCGAACTGATGCGGCTATATGCTTCGCACGCTATGCAAACGTCTCGCGCTTGAAGTAGTCGATGTTAAGCAGGTACTCGTGGCGACGGCTCCCGCACACGCCGATTGCTGTTCGCTTGCAGTTATGGAAGACGTGCGCCGCCTCGTGGACGACGAAATCGGTGAATCGATCGGTCTCGTGGAAGTAGGACATCGAGACGTAGCAGGTGGTTTCCTGGCTCAAGCCCACGATATGGCGTGCCTGCAGCGAGAGACAGGGTACGCCGAGACTGTACAAATAGAGGTTTGCCACGTCCCAGGCCGTCGATAGCCACTGTTCCTCCATGAGGACCGCAGCAATATTCTGCCGCGTGAGGAATACGACGCTGCGATCGAGCATGTCCAGAATAATGGAACGGTCATCGGCGCCGAACAGACCGTGCGCCATTGGTGCGAGCTTGTTGCGGATCCACGCATGCAAGTCGTTCGGCAGGGCCACCTGGCAGCCGAAGTCGCTTGCCCGCCGGAGGGTCTCTTCTACGAGCGCGGTTCGAAGGCGCTGATCCGCCTTTGTTGCAACGTCGATAAAGGTCATGCCAGGCCAGCCCGCGAAGCTGCTGTCGTAGTCACCGCTGCAAAGGTAGCGCCGTACCTCGGCCTCGATCCACCGCGGTGTGCCGATTTGCGGCTGCTCATGATTGTGCTCTGCCGCGTTTGATGTCGCTGTCATATCACGGCCTGTTTGATAGCTGCCCGACGGCCTTGAATCAGCACGTCAGCGTAGCGCCGTTGGCCCCCATGTTGGTCATACAAAACGCTGCTTGAAGAGCGTTCTTCTGGGCCCATTCCGAATTGTCGACTGCACGTTTCAGGTCCTGAAGTGTGACCTTGAACTGGTTGGCGCCTTCGGTCGAACGTAGCCAAACCACGCGATACGACTACAGACGATTCCTACTTGCTGGAAAGTCTGTCCGCCGAGTTCCAAGGCAATAACTCCTCAACGCTGTTGATCTTGTCACCAGCGATATTCGACAGGACATGCTCGAGGTAGGCGTTGGGATTGATGTCATTGACCTCGCAACATCCGATAAGACTGTACATCGCCGCGACCCACTTTGCGTCGCGGCCGGAGCCGACGAAAGGACGCTCTCGCGACCCAGACTCACGCGACGTAAGGGTGTTTTCGGCGAGAGCATTACTCATCTCGATGCGACCGTCTTCATAGTACAAGGCAAGCGCTTTCCATTGACTGAGCGAATAGTTGATTGCTTTGGCCAGTTCCGACTTCACCGGCAATGTCCTGATCCTATGCTTCAACCATGCGTTGACCGCGGAAAGTATCGGCAGACTCTTATGTTGTCGTACCTCTTGCGCTTGCGGGTGCGCTTCGTTGAAAGATCCAGACCAAGACCAAGCTGTGCCGAGCGCGATCTGCGGCTGCCTGGGACTGAGATCTTCGAAACGCACTGGGACGCACTCGCACGTCCCAGTGCAGGTCTTTCAGCTTGCAACGAACGTGCGCGACGCTCGCTACATTTTCATGTGCATGCGTCCGTAGTCAAGGATCCCGAAACAGGCTGGCGTGGCCTACCGGCCTTCCACCGATTATCCAGATCGCTTCCATTTGGATCGACCGCTGCCTAACCCGTTTGCGTCTACCATCCCCGAACGACCTCACGCCATCGGGGAACGGTGAATCGTGGTGTATCAAGGCCCCGTGACGCAAGCCGGTTAGGGCGTGACGACCAACGAAGCATGCAAGCCCATCGAATAATGGCCGGGTCGGTTGCAGATCACTACGTAGCGGCCGGGGGCCAACTTGAGCGTCATGTGCTTGGCCTTGCCGGGGGCCATGTCCTCAACCTCCCCCATTTTCTTGAACTGGCTCTCTGGCACCTGTCCGTTTTTAACTGGCAACTTGTCGGCGGCCAAGTCCGTTTTGAGGACCACGAATTCGTGTGTCATACCGGTGTCGGGTGCGTTGCTGACCTCAAACGTGACTGACCCGGCCTTCACCTGACTCGTATCAAGCTGGATCGTGTTGGTTTTGAGCAGCGTGGCTTTTATCGTCTCCCCTGCGTAACCAGGGCTGCAAACGAGGCCGAGTGCGGTCACACCAAGAAAGATCGCGGCGCGTGGACTGGGGATCATGATGTTTTCCTCTAGAAATCGCCGCGAGCATCGTGCGTGTGGCTGACCGCGCTACGTATGATGTCAGGGCGGGGCGTAGCAGTCCCAAGGTCCGGACGAAGTGCCATGACGCGACCGTGCTGCCGATCGTCATCAACAGGCGCTGCTCAGACCGCGGTCCAGGTCGTAGTCGTCGCGCGGGGGGATGAATTTCACGCGCGGATCGTTCAGGTGACCTGCTTACTACGGTAGTAAAACGTTCAGCGCACCCGGGTTATTCCAGTGTTCTGGAGATAGTGCGACTGCGACAGCGTTCGACCTTCGCGAATACAAGCGGTCTGAACTATGCCGCGCGGCGGCGAGGTCGGCAACACTCACTACGATCCGGCTTCCCTGCACGTTTTTGTGAACGCGCAACGCCGAAGGCATCCGACCGAAAACGCGCCCGCAATCGATAGGTTCGGTCGCACAAATTGATCGGCGCGCACGGAAAGGCGATTGCCCGATCACGCCCCACTTGACACGGCCCACGTCATACGTCCGGCGCTGGAATAAGCCGGCGCGCTCCATCGTTTACCCAGCGGGCAACCACGTCCCGGGCGGCAAGCCTCCACGGCTGTCAGACCCGCGGCGTGAATTTGCGCGAGCACACCAATGTGCTGGGTGACGCCGGTCACACGACGTCGAAAACGTCGGGGCCTCATGTGGCCATACATCATGGACAAACTGCTTCGTTTCGGGACATTGATCGTCTGTCTCGGCTTCGCTGCGCCTGCACTCGCGCAAACCTATGACGAGCAACCGGTGCCAGCCGACAGCACGAATTGCCGCGCAGTTATCGAACAGGCAGCAATCGACGGCACGATGCAGCAGATCGTCGGACGTTCGTGCCTGCAAAGTGACGGGACCTGGCAGATCGTGCAAAGCCCGGATGGTAGCGTGCTGTGGTACCCGCATGCGGCTTATCCATATCCCGACCTCTGGTGGTGGGGCCCGCCGCTTTTCATCGGCGCGGGCGTGAGCTTGATCTTTGTCGAGCGTTTTCATCACTTTCACCACTTCCGTCATTTCCATCAGATGGATCGCGGCCATTTTGGTGCCCCGATCGGAGCCGGCTTTCACCGCGGCCCGTTCCCCGGCGGTGGTATGCGTGGCTTCGGTGGTATGAGGGGATTCGGCGGCATGCATGGGTCCGGCGGAATGCATCGACACTAGCCCAGCTTTTCCTTTGCGCGCCTCTCGCAATGCTCACATGTGTTCGTCCAACGTGACCGCTCAGGAACGCGTTACGCAAGCCGCCCAGCGGCAGTAAGGCAGCCGGTCGCTGTTAGCCGGCAAGGGAGTCTGCTTGACGCTGACGGCAAACACGTCCATTGAGGAGTTTGTCGTGAAAAGCCTGAAGATTTTCGTCACGCTGGCGGTGCTGACCGCCGCCTGCGCATCCGGGTCGGCAGACGCCGGGCGCGTCCGGGTCTTTGTTGGCGTGGGCGCCCCTTTCTTCTATCCGGTCGCTCCGCTCCCGTACTACTACCCACCCACTGTCGCCGTGCCGGCCTATCCGGTGAACTACGTCGAACAAGGGCAGCCGTCGGCCGGCCCGGGCCAGTACAGAGACGTTTGACCAGTTCCGTGCAGACGACGCCTCGTGCCGGCAATTTGCGCTCAACCAGGTGGGCGTAGTGATCGAGATCGATCTGCAGTTCGCCGATGATGGCGTAGATTTTCTTCCTGAAGGCGGTACGGTAGAACTCGTTGAGCATGGTTTTGTGCAGCGGCTCGACGATGCCGTCGGTCGCGGTGACCTCTCCTTTATTGCGAGTGTGATCGATGTTCCCGATGACCAGATAGAGCTCGCTTGCGCATGCCCGGCTCGATCCGCTCGACGATATGCGCATACATCTTCTCGACCATGCGCATGTACTCGATCTCGCGTGGCGACTTCACGGCGCGCTGCCAGGTGACGAGCGCCATCATTTTTTTTCGCATATCAGAGCAAGTAAACGAACACAGACGAGTGAAAACCAATACCTCAGTTTTCCTCGTGTTCCTCGCGCTCGCTCTTTCCGGGACCACCCCCGAGAAACTGCGTCAACCCCATGCTGAATGCCATCACCGCGAGCATCGCCAGAAAGTACCACCCCCAAGAGAAGCTGGATTCCACGGAACTCTTCATGCGTCTTTGCGACCCAAAACCAAAACGCTCCATTATTTAGTCTAATACGGCGCGTCACGGACAAGCAACCCTGGCTTCCAACAGCGGGATCTTCTTACTGCCCCATCGTGCCCGACGCTTCAGGCTTCATACCTGTTGCGTCGCTGCCCTTTTTCATCTTGTTGTGTTTCGTCTTGCCCTTCTTCATCGTGTCTTTCGACATCAGCTCCTTGGCCATTGTGCCGCTCGACATCGTACCGCTCGCCTGTGCAAATGCAGCCGTGGTGGGAAAGGTGAATGCCGTAGCGAGTGCTGCAACGATTACTTTCTTCAAGATCTGACTCCTTTGTTGGGAGTGGTCAAAATCTCGCAGCTCCTGCGGCATGAATCAAATAACCGTTAATCACGAGGGACGGTTGACCTTGTTGATGGTGGATATCGGATTTTCAGTACGGATGTCTGCGCAAGAACCCAACAACTGCCAGTGATGACAATGCGGATGTGCCTCTCTTGCCGCGGGGCCACGGACCCGGCACACCGAAGGTGACGTTCCGTCCGCAAGGCCGGACCACTCCCCGAAGTTTCGGCACCACATGATTAAGCGACAATCAAGCGTGACGTTCGCGCGCCCTGTCGGCGTAGGGCTCGCTGGCTCGCACCGGCTGCGGCGCCCGCGTCGGGTCAAAGTCCGTCCAACGTCCCTGCTGCCAGCGTCCCGACGCGCGCTCGATCGACGCGCCGCCCGCCTCGCGCAGCACATTGGCCACACTCTGCTGCGTTTCCGGCGTGACGTGAACAGCGAGCAGCACGCCAGAGTCGCGCTGCGCGTAGTGTATGCGCTCTTGCCGGATGCTCTTGCTCACGTTGCGCGTCCTGTACATCGCGCCGATCAGCGAGCCGATATACGCGCCGACACCTGCCACGATCGCGGACACCAGCACAGGTGCCGAAAACGCCGTGAATATGCCGCCCCCTTCCCCCACTTCTTGCGGCGTGCCGCCGTCTTGCCGGGCGATGCGGAGGACACCGGGATCTTGCGCGCCGGGCCCGGTGTCCATGCTGAACGCGTCGCAGTCGGGCGTGCCAGAGCGGCCTTCGCGCGCGTCGGCCGGCCTGCGCTGTCATCCACGTTGCGCGGCGCCGCCAGCTGTTCCTGCAGCGCTGCATTCGTCGCCTGCACGGCAGCGAGCCGCCCCTGCAGTACGCTGATGTTCATGCGGCATCGGTCAAATCAGCGCGCCCCGACTACCGCTATCGCCCAGTACAAAGGCAAAGGCTTGATGATGCGGCGTCTAGTCGAGTCGCGAAGTCGCCCACTATGGCGGACGGGCCCAGCATTGGCATTACAATTGACGATGCGCCGAGCGGATGGAAGGCACTCGGCGGAAGTGGTAGTCTCCGCACGTCGCTCGCTATCTGAAACTGACATTATCAGAACCCGACCTTTTAAATATCTGACCTTGCAGATATATTCGAGCAGACAGCTACACATTTGTAGCAATACCGAAGGGAGTTGCAGTATGGAACACGATGCAATCCGACCAGGCGACGCCATGGCATCCTGTGGCGTCGACGGAAAGGGGCTGAGAGCATGAAGGTAGCCATCGTCGTGTTCGACGGAGTGCTTGCGCTGGATGTCGCCGGGCCGCTGGATGTTTTTGCCGAGGCGAACAATTTTCTCCTGCCGGATCAACAGTATGAAATCACCCTGATTGGCATGCGCGCCGGGAGCGTGCAGTGTTCCAATGGTCTGGAACTCACCGTCGGGATCGACTACCTGCATTACAAGGAACAGCCTGAGCTGCTCCTCGTGGCGGGTGGACCGAAGCTGCCCGATGTAACCCCTTTGCCCGGCTTTCTGCAATGGCTAAAGACAAAGGCCGAAGGGAGCAGGCGTTTCGGATCGGTTTGCAATGGCGCTTTTCTGCTGGGCCATGCGGGTTTGCTGGATGGCAAAGAGGTGACCGCTCATTGGCACGACGTCAATCGTCTTGCCGTTCAGTTTCCGGAGGCCGACGTTCAGCCAGACAAGATTTTCGTTCGCGACGGCAGCCTGTTCACTTCCGCGGGCGTCACGGCGGGAGTTGACCTCTGCCTCGCACTCGTGACGGAAGACTGGGGCCACGAGATCGCGCTACGCGTGGCGAAGCGGCTGATCGTGTATATCCGCCGTGAAGGCGGACAGTCGCAATACAGTCCGTATCTCGCTGTTGGTCCGAAGGAAGAGACTGTCGTCGCGAAGGTTCTGCGGTATGTCACTGACCACATCAGCGAACAGTTGTCCATTGAACAGCTGGCTGACGCTGTGGGAGTGAGCCGCCGGACGTTTTCGCGCATCTTCGCAAAGCACGCCAATATGACGCCTTCGGCTTTCGTGGAGCAGATGCGGGTCGATTTTTCGCGCAAGTTGCTGGAAGAGACCGATTTGCCGCTAAAAACGGTGGCGTTCCGATGCGGGTTCCATAGTGCCAGTCAAATGCGGGCTATCTTTACCAGGCGGCTCGATACAACTCCTCGTGAGTACCGTCAGCGCTTTCGCGATCAAGCGATCGCGAATCCACAAAAAGAGCCCTTCCATTTGTCGACGCCGACTCGTGCGAAAAGCATTCTTCCCACGCGGGCTTATCGAGTTGGGCCGCAAGAGTCTCTGATCCTGCGGCGATCCACAACGGCGGCTATGCTATCGACGAAGGAGCCAAGCACGGCTTGAGACACGCGGAAAGTGGACACAGTAGGCCCGGCCAAACGATGAACTGAACCCCGAAGGTTGGACATCAACCCGAGGGGTTTGTGGGAAAAAATTCGGACCAAGCCAAGCTGGCGGCAGCCAGAGACTGCTGTTCTGGGTTGTTGTTCGACTTCGATCGACGTCGCGACACGAGACCCGGCGCGCCCCGATCACGCAGTCTGCCGACCAAGTCTGCGCCTGACATTTTAATCGCGCTTTGACAGCGTGCATCGGCTACGTCGGCCCCGGAGGCTGATGCAATCGCTCACGCCTCGGAACCAGTCTCATCGTGCCTGTTCACAACCGGTGCCTGTGCAGCGTGGACCGATGCCACCACCACCCACGTCTGGGTGCTCAACCGCCTGGCGATTTCGGCCAGGTCCGCGGGTGAAACGGCCCCTAACATGACCGTCACCTCGTCGAAGTTGTCCTTTTTGTTGTGGTGAAACCGCGTGCGTTTCGCCTGCGCGGCGTGCGGTCCCAAAGCCTGCCAGACTGGAATGACCCGCAGTTGACCGGCGACAGTTCGCACTGTGATGCTCGACGACGGGGCATCGGCCCGATGCTTGTCTGGAAATGTCATAGCAGTGATTCCAGGTCGACGGTTGCCCGTCGCCTGATGGCTGTGGTCGCCCGCGCATCGCGCCGGCAATTAATGGAACGCAGTTCACACCCGCTGTCGGGCGATCAACCGCGCGGATCGCCGTTTCTCGAAGCCACGAGCGCACCTACCAGACAGACGGCGGTCACTGCCGACGTCGCATCACGTCCCAGCAGTGATGATGGTCCATCCGCCTGAGCAACCGCTCCCGCAGATGTTCGCGACGATAGTGGCCAATGACCAGCGTCGCTACGATTGCGAGCACAAACGAACCAACAATCACGCCCACCCAGGGATCGATCATGGCGAACTCCTTTCTGCATGCGAGTGCCCATTAAAGTTCAGTGTAGACGGCCACCCCGGAAATCGCAATACATCATCTGGCATTCTTCAGCGCATTGGTAGTGCCGTCCAGCTTCATCAACAATACTGAAGCCTGCGCAACGATAGTTCTCGAGACGGCTTGTCTAGCCAGCAATGCATTGATCCGGTTCCGCCAGTATTCAGGTTGCATGACGGGAAGTTCCACGTTGACGTCTTCACTGCTCTGTACCAGCCGCTCACGTTCAAGCACCATATTCCGGATATGAAAGAACTCCTGCCGCTCATCGTCATGCATCATCGACTGCCTCCGACAGCTCTTCCCCGCATTTCTCGTGTTGGGTGTGCAAGCGATTCAGGCGATGCCTATTGAATTGAGCTTAAGGCCTCACTGTTGCGGGGCCTATTGGAAAAACTCACGGCATCGATGTTCCCATACCACTTGTTACGGTACCAATCGGCGCAGCACATTGGTCGATCTTTTTCAGATTACGGCGTCGCCGGACCCATGTCGTTCTTCGGGATGAGTTGAGCGCGCGGAAACGCGGCGCCGCCGGTCATCGCCACACTCGAATGACCGTTTGTGGCGATGACGCCGCGACCTCAAGGCCAGCCGCTCACTCCATATGCTGGCCGCCGTTGATGGCAAGGTTCGCCCCGGTGATGAACGCTGCCTCGTCGGAACACAGGAACGCAACGAGCGCCGCCACTTCCTGCGGTTTGCCCAGACGGCCGGCGGGAATTTGCGGCAGGATCTTCGTGTCCAGGATGTCCTGCGGGATCGCGGTCACCATTTTGGTCGCCAGATAGCCCGGCGAGATCGTATTGACTGTTACGCCCTTGCGAGCGACCTCAAGCGCAAGCGATTTCGTAAAGCCGTGCATGCCCGCCTTGGCCGCCGCATAGTTGGCCTGGCCGATGGCCCCTTTCGAACCGTTGACCGACGAAATATTGACAATGCGGCCCCAGCCGCGCGCAACCATGCTTTCGCACAGCGGTTTGGTCATGTTGAACACCGAATCCAGATTGGTTCGGATGACCGCGTCCCAGTTGACCTTGTCCAGCTTTTTGAGCGTCATATCCCGCGTGACACCTGCGTTGTTCACCAGGATGTCGACCGGGCCGACCTCAGCCTGAATCTTCGCCGCACAGTCCTGACACGAGTCATAGTCGGCCACGTCCACGGGAAAGGCGTGAAACCTGTAGCCCTGGGATTCCATTCTGGCCAGCCAGTCATTTGCGCTGGCATTGCTTGGAGAGTATGTGACTACCACCGCGCAATCCGCATCGCGCAGTTTCATGCTGATCGCTTCTCCGAGGCCGCCCATACCGCCCGTTACTACCGCGATTCGTTTCGTCATCCTACTTATCCTTGATATTACTGTCTGCGAGAGTTGTGAATTTTTAATGGCAGCGCCGCATCTACTACCACTGTCTTGCAGCAATGCGTCGTCGTCGCCGGCTGGACCGGATTGCGGACTCGACATCGCTCAAATCGCGCGACTGCTTGTTGGCTTCGAATATTGCGCGACTGGAGAGCAGTTCGTCTGCGCGCCAGAGTAAGCGTCGCAAACGCACCGCTTTACATGATTTGAATGATTAGACGCGCTCGACTGCGAGCGCCACGCCCATGCCGCCGCCGATACACAGCGAAGCCAGGCCCTTCCTCGCATCGCGCTTCTGCATTTCGTGCAGCAGCGTGACGAGAATACGGCAGCCCGACGCGCCGATCGGGTGACCGATCGCGATCGCCCCGCCATTCACGTTGACCTTCGACGTGTCCCAGCCCATCTGCTTGTGCACGGCCAGCGCCTGCGCCGCGAATGCCTCGTTGATTTCCATCAGGTCGAGATCGTTCACGCCCCAGCCCGCACGCTCCAGGCAGCGGCGCGATGCCGGCACCGGGCCCATGCCCATCACCTTCGGATCGACGCCGGCGTTCGCGTACGCCTTGATGCGCGCGAGCGGCGTGAGACCCAGCGCCTCAGCCTTCGTCGCCGACATCACGACAACGGCTGCCGCGCCGTCGTTCAGCCCCGACGCGTTCGCAGCCGTCACCGTGCCTTCCTTCGAGAAGGCCGGCTTCAGGCCCGCCAGCGATTCGGCCGTGACGCCGTGGCGCACGAATTCGTCCGTGGCGAACGACAGCGGATCGCCCTTACGCTGCGGAATCTGGACCGGCACGATTTCATCATCGAAGCGGCCGGCCTTCTGTGCGGCTTCCGCCTTGTTCTGCGAAAGCGCCGCGAACTTGTCCTGGTCTTCGCGCGAAATGCCGTATTCCTTCGCGACGTTCTCAGCCGTCACGCCCATGTGGTACTGGTTGTACACGTCCCACAGGCCGTCGACGATCATGCTGTCGATCAGCTTCGCGTCGCCCATGCGGAAGCCGTCACGCGAGCCCGGCAACACGTGAGGCGCAGCGCTCATGTTTTCCTGGCCGCCCGCGATGACGATGTCCGCGTCGCCCGCGATGATCGCGTTGGCGGCCAGCATCACGGCCTTCAGGCCCGAGCCGCAAACCTTGTTGATGGTCATGCCGGGCACTGCCATCGGCAGACCGGCCTTGATCAGCGACTGACGCGCCGGGTTCTGTCCCGAACCCGCCGTCAGCACCTGACCCAGGATCACTTCGCTCACCTGCTCAGGCTTGAGGCCCGAGCGCTCCAGCACGGCGCGGATCACCGTGGCGCCCAGTTCCGGCGCTGCAATCTTCGCCAGCGACCCACCAAATTTACCAACGGCCGTACGGGCCGCCGATACGATCACAACATCAGTCATTTCCACTCCTTAAATGACAATACGCAACCTTGAATTGCTCTAACCATTACGCTGGACTTGCCGTGGCACGTCATTGCGCGTAGTCAGGTCCCCCGAGAACTGGGCAACGGAATCAACATGGAACTTGCAACGCTGCCAGCTGAGTGCGCGAAGCGCGCGACATGACTTTCCGAACCGGTTTATTGGATCAGCCAGTCAGGGCATAAAAACGCTTGAGTGGCGCAACGGCGCAACGGGCAACCTGTCGCGGTTCAACCCCTACTGCTTCGCTGCGCGCGACATCTGCGCGGGGGCCTGCTGGCCAGCCTTCGAGGCAGCGGCACTTGTAGCGGCACTCATAGCGGCAAAATTGCTTTGCATTACTTCAAAGGCTTGCGTGACAGCCTTGCGCACCGTTTCATACGTGAGGCTGGCTGTCGGGAACGCCGATTTCAGCACTGTGATGGCGGCTTCGGCACCGGCGGGTGCGCTCGTCGCAAAACTGTGGACGAGCGTTTGCGCGTCGCGGTTCTGCTGCTCGTGCCGCGCCTGCGAGACCTTCAGCAATTCTGCTTGTGTACCCGAAGCGATTTCATACAGGTGGCGGTTATATGACAACATCTTCTCGGCCGCGAGCTGCATGGCGTTGATCTGACTCGTGACGATCGCCTCCGTGGGCTGGCCGGAGAACGCTTCTTTTCAGTTTACTTCGCCTTCTGCAAGCGCAGATCTGACCGCCTGCAGATTCAGTGCGACCACTTTCTGCAACCCTTGGAATGCCTGATTCGTCAGCGCGAACAGGGTGATGACATTGCCTTGTTGCAACGGAACCAGTTGTTCTGTGAAAACGCTCATTAAGATCGCCTATTCATTTAGCATAACGAAACGCCCGTCTGTCATTGCGTCACCACAAGCAATGAGAAGTGCGAACCCTAAACCGCCTAACACGGCATGGTGCGATGCATCAATTGAGTAATCATTCTAATATAGCGCATCTAATATTTGGGATGACGCTACGTAGGTGATTACCCGTACATCGGTCGGTCCGATTAATTACACCGGGGCAGTATGCGCAACTGCTTCGAAATCAATACCCGTCAGGTATTGATTTATACGTAAAACAGCGTTGAACGCCACTTCAGAACCGCGCCGACCGAGATGTTGCTCCCGCGAGGCGCGGCTATCATCGCCCGGTCAGCATGTGGAGGATTTTCTGTACGATGCGCTCATGCTGCTCCAGCGCCTCATCGAGCGTACGTGCTCCGTAGCTCTCGTTGTCCCACTCCGGCATTCCGGCAACACGGGTCACGAACAGCAGGGCCTCCCCGTTGCCCGTTTCGGATACACCGCGGAAGCGGGTCGTGACTGTCACGCCGGATTCCTCCATCAATGTGCGGCGAAAGATCAGATCGTTCTCGGACATCCAGCGCGTCCACTTGCTGCAGTCGAACACCTCGACCAGCCTGTTCTTCCCATCAAGGACGTACAGGCGTTTGCGTTTGCGTGGGACGGTGCCGGATTTCATATTTCAATAAGGTGGCGTGAGCAGGAAGCTGATCACCTCCCGCCACCAGGTCTCGTCGACGCGCCCGAACCAGTCGTTGTGCTCCGCCGCCTTTACGACTATCAGCTGTCTCGGACCGGCCAGCGCGTTGTAGAGCGCCTCGCCGAAACGCGTGGGAACGATGCTGTCGCTCTCCGCCACCACGACGAGAACCGGGCGGTCGAACGACGCCAGGGAGGTCACGCTGTCGTATCGGTCGCGCAACAGCCATTTCACGGGCAGCCACGGATAGTGGTGAGCGGCGACGTGCTCAAGCCGATCCCATGGCGTGATGAGCAACAAGCCTGTGACCTTGTCGCGTTCACGCGAGCCAGTCGAAGCCGCGACGCCGGCCCCGAGCGATTCACCGACGAGCACCAGCGGCGCGCCGTATGAGCGATGGGCGAGCGCGATGGTCTGTTGGGCATCGGCCACCAGAGTCTCTTCGTCGGGTGCGCCGTCGCGGGGCCCGTAGCCCGGATATTCGGCGAGGATGACCCGCAGCCCGAGCCGGGTGAGCACTCCGGCGTAGAACGAACGGTGTCCGGCATGTCCTGCATTGCCGTGAAAGACGATGGCCGTGCCGCATGCCTCTGCGACCGGGCCGGCCACGAGGCCTCGAAACGCCCCGGGCGTCGGCCAGGCGCGAAGTCCGCCGGAAACGAGGTCCTCGATTCGGGCTTTCTCGGGGAAGTAGAGAAAACGATCCTGCAACATGGCGGCTCCCACGAATACGATCAGACACGACACGCGGCGTTGAAATGCGGCATCGACCTGGTGATTGTGATCGCCTCAAGCCCGACTGATCTAGCGCCGCTACAGAGATGCGATGAATTCGTTCCACGGCGTTGCCTGCAGGGTCTAGGTGGCGCCGTGTCCGTAGCCGCGGATGATCAGCGCCGCCCGCTCAAGCTGTTTCGGATCGTTCGGCTCAACTACGTCGAAGCGACCGAGTGTCAGAGCTGTCCTTCCAGGTGAAAGCAGGGCATTCGGCCTTGATCTTCCCGGCCACTGTGGCGGCGAGTTGCTTCAGGTCCATGGGATCCTTGAACACGTCAGCAGCGAGCCGGCTGGGGATGACGTACGTAGCAATGGCATACCTCCGTGTAAGATATTGCTGCGCAATCAGGCACGGCAGTCACTCGGAAGCAGATGGCCGCGCACCGAGCGGAGGCGTTGCTGCGCGTCCTGGTGGCGCTGAAGTGCCAATTGCCCCGGCGGGTCGGACCGGGGCGGTCGGTCAGGTCAGTGGAATTGACGCTTCAGGTCAGTAAGTTCCGAATGCATCGAACTGACTGCATCCTTGATCCTGGCGTCGAGACTACCGGCCTGCTGGCAAGCGCGCTCTCCACGATCGCCTATCCGTTCGAGATCATCGACACACTGCCGGATCCGATCCTCATCGTTGGACGCCATGACCTTCTTTGCCGATTTGCATTCCTTATCAAGTTCCTCCATCCGGCTCATCAAATCAGCTGGGATCGTCTTGTCAGCATGGCATGTCCGTGATGCATCGCTGATGGTTTGCTGCAGATGAGTAAAGCGCTTTTGGATTTCACTGGCTTGCAACATGATGCCCCCTTTTCTTGAACATCAGTTCCAGATGAATTTCAGGCAGCAGTAGTAACGTGTTGCTCTTGCCCCGTCATTTGCGCGCTTGAACGGGCCACGTTGCATTGCGTCAACGCGAACGATGCTCTTCTAGTGTAGGCCATGATCTCTTGGCTGCTCCCACGTGTCCCTGCGACCAGCGTGGCGCCTTGTTCGACCCTTTGGGGCAGGAACACACCAGACTCTGCAGCAATCCACGCACCTTTGCGCGGTAGGGTCAAACGTGAGATCCCGAAGGATTGCTAGATGCGGCTTGACGCCTTTCTACCGCGGGACCCGTGATCGACTACTCGCGCATCCCTTGTCTTGAGGTGCCCCCAAATGAAATCGATATCTTATCCAGCTGATCGACCCACAATCGATGCTCTGACCGCCGGGTTCGATGAGAAAAGGGAAGTAAGGCAGCGCCAGGGGAATTGACGGCAGGAGCAGGATCGCGAACGCCGCGATCCGGGACGTTTCGCATATTGACCGGAGCGCCCTTGCGCCGCAAGCCCCAGACGTGGACCTCCCAGGGCGACTGCGTTTAGCCTGGTCTGGACACGAGTGGCAGGCGCACCTGGAAGGTCGTTTGTCCCGGGCGTGAACTGACAAGAAGCGCACCGCGGTGCCGGTTGACGACCGTCTGATACGAGATGTCGAGGCCCAGGCCCGTACCTTGACCCGGCGGCTTGGTGCTGAAAAAAGGCTCGAACAGATGCGGCATGACATCGTCTGCGATGCCAGTCCCGTTGTCGGTGAACTCGACCACTGCCTCGTCCATCTCGCGGTAAGTCCGCACAACGATCTCGCCTTTACCTCTCATGGCATCAATGGCGTTGTCGATCAGGTTGGTTCATACCTGATTGAGTTCGCTGCCATACACGCTCAGATGCGGCAGGCTGTGATCGTAGTCACGATGCACGGTGACGCCCTGCTTGAGCCGGTGTTGCATGATGATGAGGGTATCTTCAATGCCTTCATGGATGTCCACTTCCTGCTGCGGCGACTGGTCCATGTGCGAGTAGGATTTCATCGCCCGGATGATCCCTGAAATCCGGACCGACCCAACGCGGATGTCTTCCATCAGCGCGTTGAGTTCCAGTGTCGACGCGAGCCAGTGGATGGCGGCGGCAAACTGCTCCCTGTTCAGGGCGACGGCAAGCGAGTCAAGTTCCTCCTGCAGGATTCCCGCGCTGACAAGGCATGGCGCCAGGAGCCACGCCTTCCCGACACCCTGTGCGAGCAGCCAGTCGCTGAGCGCGTCCGCTGCCTGATTCTGCTTCAGGGCATCGATAGCCGACATCACGTTTGTCGGTCCCTGGCGTTCGCCCAGACCCTCCAGGATTTTCATTGCCTCGACAGGAATCGAGCTATCCCTCAACTCGATGTGCGCAACCTTCAGCGTTGCGAGTGCGGCCACCGCACGGTCCGCCGTGCGCACCAGTGCAGCCGCAGGATTGTTTAATTCGTGCGCGAGGCCCGCGGCGAGCGTGCCGAGGGCAGCCAGTTTTTCCCGGTTACGCAGCGCCGCCTCCAGGTTCATCAGGCGATCAAAGGAGCTGTGGAAGATCAGCCGGCAGACGGTCTCCGAGCCGACCAGCAATTCGCGGAACGCGCGTTCCGGCAGCAGCACCACGCGCCCATCGGTGACCGCTTTGAGCGTGCCAGGCGCGGGCGTTCCCGAGAGCAGCGAGACTGCCCCGAAGTAGCTTGGCGCAATGAACCGGGACGTGGGAATCTGCTGCCCGCGTGAAAGCTTTGTCGCGGCGACCTCACCCTGCAGCACGACGTAAAAGTGGGACCTCGTTTCGCCTTCACGGGCAAGGACCTCCCCTGCCGCGATGCTGACTTCCGTCTGCTGTTCGCGCAGCCACTGCAAAAGCGCTTCAGACAGATCCTTGAAGAGCGGATGCCCGCGCAGTTCGTCCAGCTGGATCATGAGGCCGGCCTACGGGTTGAACAGCATGAAGCTTGGGTGAAGCACGACACATCCTGACTCCTGACGGCGGCTTCAGAACGAATTGTAGTGCCTGCGCGTCGGCCGCCGTGTTCCGTTAGCCGCCTCTCTGGTTGTCGTCGCCGGATCAGCCGGGGCGTGCGAGAACGGAGGACTCGCGGGCAATTGAGCCCGCCAGGTGTTCCTGCATCAGTTGGGCAAGCCCTCCGCACGTCTGGATGAGTGCGTTAGTGTTCCATCAATCACCTTTTTGGGGGCTGCGTCGCAGTCGCTTGTGTCACGGGTAACTGTCGAGCACGCGGGTAAACGCCCATTTGATCTCGCGCTTTGACGATTTACTGTATCGATACACTAAATCGATACAGTGCGCCTCCCTACCGTGTCGCGCTGAACACAACGCCCGCACTCAGAGCGGCATCCAGGAGACAACACCATGCAATCCATTTCCCGGCGACGTTTCATAGAAACGGCCTCGATGGCCTCGCTCGCAGCGGCGATCGCGGGCTTTCCCGCGATCGTACGCGCCCAGCCGACGGCCACGTTGCGGCTGTCGTCCTCGATGCCCGCAAACGAAAACGCCGCGCATTACGTGTGGTATCAAAACCTCGCTGCCAACCTGAAGGCGAGCGTCGGCGACCAGATTCGGATCGACTATTTCCCGAACAGCCAGCTCGGCAAGGAAAGCGATGTCGTTCAACAGGTGAAGGTCGGTGCCGTCGACATGATGGTCACCGGCTCGTCGATCTGGGCGACCGTGCTGCCGGAACTCGGCATGCTCGATCTCGGCTATGTGTTCGACAACTTCGACCATGTCGGGCGCGCCATGGACGGCACGGTCGGCAAATCGTTCGACAGCATGTTGCAACAGCGTGCGGGCTGCTCAGTCGTCGCTTGGGGCTACTCCTTCGGCGCGCGCAACGTATTCACGAAGAAGCCCACGCAATCGCTCGCCGATATCAAGGGTGTGAAGCTGCGCGTGCTGCCCACGCCCGCCTTCATGGAAACCTTCAAGCTGATGGGCGCGGTACCAACGCCGATTCCCATCGGCGAGTTGTACATGGCTGCGCAAACTGGCGTCGTCGATGGCTTCGAGCACGACTGCGCGACCGTGCTGGCGAGCAAGTTCGACGAAGTCGTGAAGTCGTGCTGGCAAACGCAGCACGTCTTCAGCCCGATCGTCACCGTGATGGGCCGCCGCGCGCTTGCGAAGATTCCGGAGAATCTGCGCCCCGCTTTTCAGAAAGCGGCGCAAGACGCGACCGCGACGCAGCGCGTCGCAGCGATCCAGACGGCTGCCAGCGCCGAGCAGGAGTTGAAGAAGCGCGGCATGACGTTCTATCCGATGTCGAAAGCCGATCGCGACACCGCGCGCGGCGAAATGCAGTCGCAGTTGTACGCGAACTTCTCGAAGCAGTATCCCGCGACCGCGCCCCTCTTCAGTGCCATCGTCGCAGCGCGCGGCTAACGAGGCAGGCAAACCATGACCACTTTCTCCGCAACGCCCGGACCGGAGGCGCAACCCGTTTCGCCGTGCTTCGGCCATGAGACGGTGCTCACGCGCGGCCTCGCGCGCCTCATGCACTGGATCGAAAACCTGTGCGCGGCCGTGCTAGCGGTCGATGTGCTCGTGGTGTTCCTCTCCGTGGTCTACCGCTATTTCCTGCACGATCCATTCGACTGGGCCGAGGAAGTCGCCGGCGCGCTGATGATCGTGCTGGTCTTCTTCGGCGCCGCCACGGTGCTCGCGCGCAGCCAGCACGTCGGCGTCGACCTGTTTCGCGGCATGCTACCCACGCGCTGGCAGCCCGTGCTCGTTCACGTCGGACACTGGGTGATCGCAGGCGTCGCGGGAAATCTGTGCGTGTCGTCGTGCCTGCTGCTGGTCGATTCCTATAGTCAGATGACGCCTAGCGGCCTTCCCGCGTGGATCAACGTGTATCCCGTCGTTATCGGCAGCGTGTTCATGACGGTGTTCGCGCTCGCCAACGCGCTCAACGGCGCGCGCAAGACCGTGGTCGGTACGTTGATCGGCTGCGTACTGCTCGCGGCGGCTGTGTTGGCATGGAACGCCTTCGTGCCCACTCTTGCGCTCAAGCCCGGCTTACTGCTGCTGGCCGGATTCGTCGGCGGACTGGTGCTCGGCGTGCCAATCGGCTTCGTGCTCGCGTTCTCGGCGCTGCTGTACTTCCTCGCGGAACCGTCACTACCGATGCTCGTCTACTCGCAGCAAGTGATGGCCGGTACCGACCACTTCGTGTTGCTTGCGATTCCGTTCTTCGTGCTGGCCGGACTGCTGATGGAAACCAACGGCATGTCGGTGCGACTGATCGAACTGCTGCTGCGGATTTTCGGGCGTGTGCGCGGCGGGCTCGGCCTCATCACGATCCTGGCGACGGCATTTTTCTCGGGCGTGTCCGGCTCGAAGCTTGCGGATATCGCAGCCGTCGGCGGTGTCGTGATGCCGGCTGTGCGCCAGAGCAAGGAAGATCCGAACGAAGCCGCAGCGTTGCTTGCCTGCAGCGCCGTGATGGCGGAAACCATTCCGCCCTGCGTGAACATGATCATCATGGGCTTCGTCGCGAACATTTCGATTGCCGGGCTGTTCCTCGCGGGCGTCGTGCCGGCCGCCGTCCTCGCTGTGTCGCTGGCGATCGTCGCGGTGATTTACGGGCGCCGCATCAATCTCGTCGATGTGCTTACCCATCCGCGCGCATGGATGCCGCTGCTCGGCGGCGCGTTGGTCGCGCTCGTCATGATCACTATGATCGGCAAGGGTGTGACGTCGGGCATCGCGACGTCGACGGAAGTCTCTGCTTTTGCTGTGGTCTATGCGCTTCTCGTCGGCTGGCTGGCGTTTCGCGAACTCACGCCGAAATCGGTTGCACGCGTATTTGTGCGCTCGGCGTCGATGGCAAGCGGCATCCTGTTCATCGTCGCGGCGGCCTCCAGCGTGTCGTTCGCGCTGACCATCGAGCAGATTCCCGCGCTCGTTTCCGATTCGATGATTGCCTTCGCACATCAATACGGACCGACGATGTTTCTGCTGCTGTCCGTGCTGATCATGATCGTGTTCGGCGCCGTGCTGGAAGGCGCTCCCGCGCTCATCATCTTCGGGCCCCTCCTCACCCCGATTGCCTCGCAGCTCGGCATCAACCCGCTGCATTTCGGCACGGTGATCGTCGTCGCGATGGGTCTGGGTTTGTTCGCGCCGCCCCTTGGGCTGGGCCTGTTTGCGACCTGTGCCATTACCGGAACGGAAGTGAAAGCCGTCGCGCGTCCTATGGTCAAATATCTGCTGGTGCTGTGCATCGCACTCGTGGTGCTGATTCTGGTGCCATCCTTTTCGTTGTGGTTGCCGACCCGGCTCGGCCTGTAGCCGGCAGATGTAAAACCTTATGAGCACCATTCAGGATGTCGCCCGCGAGGCCGGTGTTTCCGTGAGCACGGTATCGAACGTGCTCAACGGCCGCACCGGTCAGATGCGCCAGGAAACGCTCGCGCGCGTGCAGGCCGCGATGAGCGCGCTGCAATACAGGCCAAGCACGCTCGCGCGTCAGCTCAAGACGGGGCAAACGCCGCTCATCGGGCTGCTGGTGCCGTCCATCGCCAATCCGATGTACGGCTATATCGCACGTGAGGTCGAAACGTATGCACAGGAGCGCTACGGCTATCGCGTGATGATCGGCAATACGTATCGCGATCCTGCCAAGGAAGCGTCGTTCTTCGAGGATTTGCTGTCCCAGGGCGTACGGCGCGTGATCGTGATCTCGTCGCTGGCGAACGAGCGCCATCTGGAAACCGCCGTCGAACGCGGCATGGTCGTCGTCAGCTACGATCGCCGCGCAACGGAAGGCGAGACCACACGCGTTGAACACGTCACCCCGGACAACTTCGAAGCAGCGCGCATCGCGACGCGCCACCTTATCGCGCACGGTCACAAGCGGCTCGCCTTCGCCACGTTGACCGGCATGACGATGAGCCGCAGCGACAAGATCAACGGCTTTCTCACGGCGGCGCACGATGCGGGGCTGTCGGAGTACGCACGCGTGCTCGACAGTGGCCCGGTAAACGAATACGGCGATTCGATGATCGCCGAGAATGGCCGCGCACTCGCGCGCCTGCTCGCGCAAGACGACGCGCGCCCGACGGGCATCGTCGCCGTCAACGACCTGATGGCGCTCGGCCTCATGGCAGGCCTGCGTGAGTGTGGCTTGCGGGTGCCGGAGGACGTGTCGATCGTCGGCATGGACGGGCATTTCCTCGCAGCAATCTCTAATCCCGCGCTCACGACCGTGCAACTCCCCGTACCGGCGATGGCCGCCGCGATGGTCGAGCGCGCGATGCGTCCGCACGACGAACCCATGCCCGCATCGGAGCAGGCGCTCTTCACGGATATCACGCTCGTGGAGCGCGAATCGGTCTCGCGCCTGGGGAAAACTGCGGCGAAATCGAAGTAAGCCAGAAAGACAGGATAAGGATATGAACAAGGTATTCGTGACTCATCCCCGGCACATGCTGGATCATTACTTCGGCGCACGCGCGGCAGCGGCGCTCGCGAAGTTCGCCGACGTCACGTACAACACCGAAGATCGCGAACTGACGCAAGCTGAACTCGCCGACGCCGCGCGCGATGCCGATGTCATCATCGCTTACCGGCAGACGCCCGCAACGCGCGCGTTGTTCGAAGCACTGCCGAAGCTGGCCGCCTTCGTGCGCTGCGCGGTGGATATCCGCACGATTGATGTCGATGCTGCGAGCGAACTAGGCGTGCTCGTCACGCAGGCGAGCGCGGGCTTCGTGCCGTCCGTGTCGGAGTGGGTGATCGGCGCGATGCTCGATCTCGCACGCGGCACGACCTCGTATGCGCAGGCATATCACCGCCACGAAGCGCCCGCGCCGAAGATGGGCCGCGAGTTGCGCGGCAGCACCTTTGGTGTGATCGGGTATGGTCAGATATCACGCTATCTGTGCGACCTCGCTTTGGCATTCGGCATGCGCGTCATCGTGTCCGATCCATACGCCACAATCGGCGATGCGCGCGTGCATCAGGTCGGCATGGATGACCTGCTCGCCGAGGCCGATTTCGTTATATGCCTCGCGCCCGCCACGCCGCAGACCGCGAACCTGATGAACGCGCGCGCCTTCGCGACGATGAAGCGCGGCGCGTATTTCATCAATGCGGCGCGCGGCGAACTCGTCGACGATGCCGCGCTGCTTGCCGCGCTGGAGCACGGTCATCTGGCAGGATGCGCGCTCGACGTGGGCCGCGCGGCGGATCAGATGCCCTCGCCTTCGTTGGCTGCCCACTCGCGCGTGATCGCGACGCCGCACATCGGTGGGCTGACGCCGGGCGCCATTGAGCATCAATCGATGGAGACGGTCGCGCAAACAGAAGCACTGTTTCATGGTCGCATGCCCCCCGGCGCCGTGAATGCGGCACACGCATTCCGTCTCTCGGGCTTCGCCATACCGGCAGGCGCGCGATGAATCCTCCGATCGGCTTCGAAAACGCATGTGACTGCCACATCCACGTATACGAGGAAGGCTATCCGTTAGCCGCGAGCGCGACGTTCAAACCTCCTCTAGCGCCCGCATCCGCATATCGGAACGTGCAGCGTGGGCTCGGCTTCTCGCGTGCGATCGTCGTGCAGCCGACCGGGTACGGCTTCGACAACCGTTGCACGCTCGCCGCGATCGCGCAACTCGGCGACGGTGCGCGTGGCATCGCGGTCGTGCCGCCCAATATTAGCGATGACGAACTGCAGCGCCTGCACGATGCCGGCATCCGTGGCGTGCGATTCATGATGCTTCCGGGCGGCCTGCTGCCATGGGATGGGCTCGCGGATATGTCGGCGCGCATCGCACCGATGGGCTGGAACATCAACCTCCAGCTTGACGGGAACACCCTGCCGCAGCATGAAGCGATGCTCGCGAGCTTGCCGTCGAAACTCGTCATCGATCATCTCGGCAAGTTTCTCGCGCCCGTCACACTGGAAAGCGAAGGTTTCGCGTCATTGTGCCGCCTGCTCGACGGGCCGCATTGCTGGATCAAGCTGTCCGCGCCCTATGAAAGCTCGCGCGACGGCGCGCCTGATTTCGATGACGTGTCGTGGCTCGTGCGCACGCTTTCGACACGTTTTCCCGAGCGCAGCGTGTGGGCATCGAACTGGCCTCACCCCAACGTGAAGCCCGTTCCGGACGACACCCGCATGCTCGACTGGGCGATGCAGCTAGCGAATAGCGACGGGATTAGCCACAAGATACTTGTCGAAAATCCGGCCGAGTTATACCAGTTTTGAGAGCCTGAAACAGGGGAATGGATTAGACTCGCTCATCGGCGGCAATTAGTCAGTCCTTGCGCCCATATCGTCTCCCGTTCATCATGAAACGAACGATTCTCGCATCCGGGCTGGCGTTTGCCGCTGTGGCGGCCTACGCTCAATCCGTCGTCGTCCAGCACGGAAACCTTGTCTACCGCAACGCATCGGGAGCTACCGACGGCCCCGACGGGAGCCCGGTTGTTTCCCCTGATGGTAGTCTGGTCACCTTCACGCGCCTGCGCCCCGGCCGCGAATGCCGATTCGAATGATCCCAATCGTGGCTCTCTGAGCGACGTGTACGTGATTCGCATCTCGGACCACGCGCTCAGGAAGATCGTCACAGGAGCGCATTCGGCGCAAGCGGAGAACGAGCTATCTGGCATCAATTCACTTAAATTTTCTCCGGATGGCTCGACGCTGATCTGTAAGTCGTTGAGCGATCGGCACTTTCCCGAAATAATCGCCAGATTTTGCATGATTCGAACGATTACCCCGTGCTGGAAGTGACGCGCGGAACGGCTCAGTCGTTTGGCTTGCTCGCCATCATGATGAAGCACGCCGGTCGCAATCCCCGCCCGCGCTATAAGCGCATGAACATCGTCTGGCGCTGCTCACAAGCAATCCGGACGACTTCCGCGCGCTTGACGTGATCGAAATCATCGAGGCGCCGAAGAAGGCTCATTGAACGCAGGCGTCGCGCGGTTGGTCCCGTGGATGCCTTTTTGTACCGACAGCGCGTCTAGCACATTCGGCGTCAAAACTGCGTATTCGTCGTCGATTTTCCGAAAGGCGTATCCGGTTTTCTTTGGAAGATCACCGGTGGGGTCATTTGGGGGATCGGCGTTCGGCTGCTCACAGATTTGACGGTAATCACTGTCGCATCTTTGTTGGCGTGACGTTCGTTGCCTTGGCGCGTGGTCAGGCGCACGCGACCGCCCTCCTCGTGATCAACGTTCACATACATGCCGTCCGCTTTCTCCTGACTCAAGACGCCCTCTTTCCAGCGCCATGTCTCGAACCGGATCTGCGTGCGGGCTTCTCGGAAGAGACCGTCAACAAGGCATGGAAGGGCCTGATTCACGAGTTCCCCTACATCCGCTGCATCCTGCCGAATAAGGTCAGGTCTGGTGCACAAAAAACACCTGCCCTTTCCACGGTTGAAGGGTCCATACTTCAATCAGTGGATATCTGGAGGGCGTCATCATGACTATTCACCGCACTCTGCATGAGGATGTATTCGCCACCTTTGCAAGAGCTTGCCAGGAAGGAGAGTTCGAACTGGCCGAGCATCTGCTTCACGCGATTGAGACCATTGCGCGGCAGAAACAGGATTGCGGCGAACTCGACCGTGCTTACTTGCTACTCACCCATTTCACCAACCGCCCCCACAGTGCGCATTCGGGACGCATGCGTTCGTTTTCCAAGCACTGAAAGAGGACTACTTTTCTATAGGGTGACCGCCACGCACTGCCTAAACTTATAGGAGACGAGGCCGAGACCTTATACGGCGATGGACGCTTCTTATAGGAACGCAGCGCCAACTCTTATAGGGCACACGCGCCGGGCCGGGTGGGCCAAGGAAGCGCTTACCAGGTTGCGTGACGGAACCCAGCCACGGCACTGTAAACGGAGTTCCTTGTCCCGCTTGGCTTTGGCGGGACTTTGACTACCCTGGCTATTTTCGCCCACGCCCCGAAAACTAAAAATCCTCATCAAAGGCTTGCCAGACAAGGCACTCCGGGACTACGCAGTAGCGAAAATCGCGAACCAAACTATGTTGCAGACAGGGAATCGAGTTCCTGCAAGGCGCACTGCAAATAGTTGCTGCGTTCGCTATTCGGACCGGGCGGCTTGTCCAGCAATCGCTGGAAGCAAGACCTTCAGGTCAGAGACGTAGGCAGGTGCCCACGGCTGTGCGGATGCAATAGCCCGAATCAGGGCACGGTACTCTCCGTACTGGTCGGAGATGATCGCCGCGACAACTTTCGTGGCGAGTTCCACCGGCTCGACGTCTGCGTCGACGCTTGCCCTGACCAGATCGGAGCACGCCTCGTCGAAAACGCAGATGACCTCCCATCCCTCTTCGGTCGTTCCGCGTCGAGAAACGACGTTTGCGCGCCGAACTCGCTGATCCATTGGCGAACGGCAGCGGCAATGTTTTCGCCTTTTTGTGCGGACAGCTCGAATTGCAACCGACGCTGCATGCACGGGTTCGTCATACCCGCCCCGGCCAGCAGTGTCGCCAGGCGTTCTGGTCCGACAGCCGCCAAGGCTTTGGCATCGATCGGATTCTCCTTGTTCGACATCGCTCCTCCTACAAAATAAAAACCGCTGAAGCCACGGTTACGGTGAAATGTTGAATCGGCCGGTTGTGCTACGTTCTGCAAGGGCAGTTCAAGGCCCGCCTCCAGCCAGCAAGCTCACGCTCACGCTCACGCAAAGCGAAACCCTGATTTCCTCTTGCGCGCGTTCAAGAATATAAACTCATTACCGCCTCGCACCGCCTCTCGATCCTCACACGTGCCGAAATCGACGAACTGTATGCGTTGCCGCGCTTTACCGACGAAGACCGGCACGCGTACTTCGAGTTCGGCAACGCCGAACAGCAGATCGCTTCCGCATGCGGCGCTGCACAGGCCTATGTCGCCCTCACCCGCGCCGATCGCATCGAGTTCGCAGGCGATGGCCTGTGCGACCAGCGCTTCGAGACGCGAGGGAAACCGCTCGACAGGCCCCGTATTTTTCCCATTTCAGCGTCAACCCATGTCGACAATGTCGCGTTATTGGGGCAGCGCTGAACTTTTTCAGCCACGACAAAAATGGAGAATCACATGAAGACGATGTTCGCTGCTCTGGCTTCCGCTCTGCTCGTTTCGACGGCTTTCGCACAAACTGCAGCACCGGCACCGTCGACCTCTGCGACGACGGCGGCTCAGGCTGGCAAGGCTGACCTGAAGGCCGGCACCGAAGCCCAAGCCGGCGCAACGAAGACGACAGCCGGCAAGGCGTCTGGTGAAGCTGGCGTCAAGAAGATTCCGGCCGCGCACGCGAAGGTCAAGGCACACAAGGTGAGCAAGAAGACACACGCTGTCAAGGCAGGAGCCGGGAAGGCCAAGACTGATACAGGCAACGAAGCGAACGCCGCTGGCGCGAAGACCGACGCAACCGTGAAAACGCAATAAGGACCATCGGACGCACACCGGCTCGTTGGTATCAGAATGCCGTACAGGGCGAGTCGAGGACTCGCCTTTTTCGTTGGCGGTTCAGCCAACACTTTCCTCTGCCGCCTCTAGCTTTCCCATTGCAAAGGTCGTTGTCATAGTTACGGCGCGCGCGTCCTGCTATTCGTGCCACGTTAGTATTGCTAATAAAACCCCGATTTGACCAACGAGCATTGAAGCTTGCCTGGATGCCGTGGTAGCCCCCGCTTGCGCCCACTGTCGAGGCGGTAGAGGCATGTACGCCCGGGCGCCGCGCGCCCTGCCCGCGGGCCCGCTCAGGGTCTTTTGCCTGACTCTCCTGCGTAGTTGTAGCGCTATCGTCTCAATGCCAGAGTGTGCGTCTGTTGTTCTCGGTTCTCGGGACTTCGCTGCGACGATGTCGAGTTTTATGTCAAATATCCGGCGACTTTACTGATGTCAAGTCCGAACCGTTGTTAGCTCAAATCACCGGCTTCGACGTCCGGCCACCCGACGTGTGGCTCGTATGCTGTCCGCTCCAGCAATTAACGAGGACAGCGCCACTTCAAGTACAACGCTGACGTCGGACTGGTCCGATGACCAGCTTTATCAACGAACGCGAAACGGCTTCGGAGATGCACTGCGACGAGCGATGGCTGTGGCCGGCGAAACGGATGATGGTAAGCCAAGTAAAGTAACCCAGAACGACTTGTCGGAGCGTTCAGGTATCTCGCGCTCATCAATCGCGAGATACCTCGCGATTGGCACCACGAAGGCGATGCGGCTAACTCAAGATGCAACCGACACTGAGTCTTCCCATCCGCTAATACGACCGACTATGCCCCGAAAACCGTGTGAAGTGCCTGATAAAACATCGGGTGAATTTGCACTTTCGTGTTCGGTTTGATCTGGCTAGGCGAAGGTGCGGTTCCGTTGTCGATCGACCAAAGTGGCCCGCTTCCACCCTCGAAGCGTAGCCCAATTAAACCAACATCGAAATACGTGCGAAACACGGCGGCCAAGACCGCATGCTTGCTGGCCGAGGACGAGTTCATGTAGGTTGTTGCAGCCTCGCATGAAGGATCGCGCGGGTCGTTCATAGCCGCCAAACCTTCAATCACGCGGTCCACGAGGGTTTTGTCCAGGCTCGCAATCTTGAACTCGATCTGTGTCTTCTCGAGAAGAGGCAAGCCCACCTCCAAGGACGGAAACAGATTCTTCCATTCGTACACAAGCGCTTTAAGCCGCCCCGCCGAATACTCTCGCTCCGCTTCGTAGATGGATTGGACGCGCACCTGACTTGCCTGTTCAGAGAGACCGAGGCATGCGTTGACGAACAGAATTGCATCTCTTGGCCTCATAGCTGTGCGTTGCATGAGATAGTCCAAGAAAACTGTTTTGCCTACTCGCTCCGGAAATATCTCCTTTAGCTTAACGGCACGCACTGTATATTGCTGGCGTACCAGCATACCAACCCGCTGATCCAGTAGCTTTTCGATCTGACCTCGATTCCACCTAAGGCGAAGTATTAACGGATCGTACTTTTCTTCCTGAAACCCCGCATCGGCGGTTGCCGAAAAAACCCGTCGCAGAAGGTCATAGCGAAGCGCAACAACTATTTTTACGTTCTGTACTCTTTGAAAACTCTTAACCGCCTCGATGAGCGAACGAATCAGCTTGAAACGCAGGGTGTCGTCAACCCAATCCTCGTCAAGCTTGTCGATCGTTACATAGTAGGGCTTCTGATCGTCGGTAAAGACGTCTTCATTAAGGAAACGGATAACATCGGCCAGCTCTTTGAGCTGCACATCGTTTACTACCTTTTGCCCGCGGTGAACGATCTCCTTTTTCTGCTCTTCCGTCAGCGACCCCTTCGCTCCGAGCGTGGCCGAAATCCCGCCTCCTTTGCCGCCGAGTTCAGCGTTAAGTTCTGATGCAAGCTTGGACGTAAGCTCTTTGACTCGGTATTCAGTTTCGATCCAAAATTTATCACCCCAGTCTTTCAGATAGGCAAGTGCGCGTGCCTTCGTTTGATCCTTCTTGCGCAACGAATCCATGATCGTCGAGAGCCAGGTATCAGTCTTCTCCTCCGTGACGAGCATGTACCTCCGCTTGATTAGCTCGACTGCAAGCATGTGCTTCCAAAGCAACGAGTAAAACGGGTCGAGTTTGACTCCCAAGTCCTCGAAGAACCTGATCACATCATTGTTGGATATGAAATTAAGTGACAGCTGGTCTGGTTCAAGCTCGACCACATGCTTCGCGATACGCAAGATACCTTAAAAGGGCTGTTTTCCCACTGCCAGTCCGGCCAACGATAACGCGCTTTGGCGCCTTCACGTTTCGAATTTCTTCGTAGTCACCGACGTCGACGAAGCTCTGAAAAAGGAACTCGTCGTCGAGTTCCGCTCCGGCCTCGCCGATACGCGCATGACGCTTGAAGCGAAAAGGAATACCACTTTCAGCCATGGGGTCTCTCGCGGATAATTATTTTTGATTCTGATTGCCCGCCATGTTACAAGAAAACGTCGCTGGTACGACGAATGTCACCGTTTGCCCCGATAGCGCGAACGGCGTTGACTGCTGCGTCGTGCGTCCAAAAGCGAAGATGGCTGCGTTTATCGGCTTCACGAGTGCCCCGCACGGCGACGAACGTCGACGTGTGAGACGCTACCGACCGGAAACAAGCGCCCAGTGGTTTTGCAACTCAGCGCTGCGCTGGCCCGCTGAACTGGTCCAGACCAATTCGGCGGCGCCTTCTTGCGAGAGCTGCTTGTCGCGGTCGCGCGGTCGGCGCGCCACCTCATGCCCATTGACTTGAAAAACAACGACTGCTCGCCTGCATGACTAGTAAGCATCTCGTTATAAGAGTTGTTCGACGCTGACGAGTCATGCGAGAACGCGATTCCGTTGGTGCGCCCCATCGCGTCCAGCCGAATTGAGCATTCCGCAATACTCTTCCCGCCTCGATAGAAACCGCCGCCATATGGCGAGAGTCAATGCGGTCAAACCTGCCGGTAACGTCTGGTCCCGCTCACCAATGGCTTGGATCGAGCGTTCGAAAAACTTGCAGATGAAGTCAAACGTCGAACGGTCGAAGTCATCCAAGTCTTTCTCAGTGAACTCCTGCTTCTTGCTCTATCGAGGCAGGCCGGGTGGGACGACGGCTTGCCGTCCTGTCGTCGCGGATTTCTGCGTTGAAAGCCTCGCGGATCCCCCAAGCGCCTCGACAGCCTGTCTGACTTGCCTTGCCACGTCGGCGAGAGCCTCGTCCCGATCGGGCCAGGAGGCGACTGGCTTCCCGTCCCGAGGCGCTGCAAGCAACCAGCCACTGTTTGGCCAGGCCGCTTTCCGCCTCCTTTATCAGGCTCGCCTCGATGGTCGCCATGAGATACCGGGAACGAACGGGTATGGAAACGTTAAAACGGTAATATTTACCTATTTGTCGATCGAGTGTCCCAAAAGCCAGTCGCGATGGCCGAACGTGCGATACGACAGCCAACTTGCGTCGGTTCTACGCCAGCCAGCCCCCTTCACTTGACATGGCGGAATCAGCGCAGAATTGGATGTCCACGGTCCACGGTCCATGGACAGTGGACATCAAAAATTTCGCGTTTGCCACGCTGTCAACTCATATCTTCCTCATCCACACCGTCGTTGACAAAGTGCATCCATGCACCCGTCAGCGCACGATTTGCCCTTACCTCTTTCGGAAATTTCCGAAAATCTTGACAAGCCAGTCATCACACGCAAAAATCTGTCCACTGTCCATGGACCGTGGACAAACAATCCCGCCGAGCTGTGAAAAGTCAAGATATCTTCCTGCTGCTGAAACTCGTGTCGCTTGAGCAAAGCCTGAAAGCCAAGGCTGAACCGGCGAAGATCATACCCATGTTTCCTTCACCGCCAGCGCCGGAGCGATGGCAGGACTGGGAAGGCGATCCCGCGGACCTGCTCGAGGAACTTCCTCCCGTCGAGTCACAAACTTCAGACCCGGACCACTACAGTGTCCGTTCGCTCGCGGATGCGACTGGCATCAGCAAATCCGAAGTGAGCAACATACTCTGTCGCTGTTATGCGAACGGGCTGGCGAAACTGCAACGCAGCGGCACGCCCTCCACCAATCGCAAGGGGCTTGAAGAGTTCTTGGTCTATGGGCTCAAATATGTGTTCCCTGTCAAAATGCTCGGGCTGACGCGTGGCATAGCCACAGGACTGACGGCGCCCGTCTTCGGCGGAGAGTTGCGGGCGGCAAGCGAACATACGCCTGTTTGGGCCGATCCCAAGGGGGCAACGTCGGGCCCCTCGGTCGAGCCGCTTTACAAGACCGTCCCGCACGCCGTCAGAAAGGATCAACTCCTTTATGTCTTTCTTGCGCTGGCCGACTCAATTCGCCTGGGGCTGCCGCGCGAAAGAAATCTGGCGGTACGGAAACTACACGAACTTCTACAGAACTAACGCATGGCTACTTTCGACGATCATCTTGCGATGATCTGCGCCGTCGCGAAGGCGATGGGACCGGATCTGTGTGAAGAGGTAGCGTTTGTTGGTGGATGCACGACAGCGCTCCTGCTGACAGACCAGTACACCATGCAGCAGGTGCGCCACACCGATGATGTTGATCTCATCGTCCACGTCATCAAACGGACAGGATGGGAAAAATTGATGGAGCAGCTCAGGACGAAGGGTTTTAGGGAAAACATGGAAGCGGATGCTCCCATCTGTGCCATGTACCTCGGAAGCCTCCGGGTCGACTTTATGCCGGACGACGAGTCCATTCTGAGCTTTAGCAACCTGTGGTACAAGGACGCCCTCGCTCGTGCGGAGACGCGGGAACTCGTCGACGGATTGCGTATCAGGCTTGTACGCCCGAATATTTCATTGCCACCAAAATCGAAGCCTATCTTTCCCGCGGGAATAGCGATCCGCTGTCGAGTCGGGACATAGAAGACATACTTACCCTGATTGACGGACGTCCCGAGATTACCGAAGAAATGCTGCGGGCGCCCGCCAGGATGCGGGCGTATGTCAGCGAGCAGCTCAAGGCGCTACAAACGATGGGTGACTTTGAATATGCAGTGCAGGCAGCAAGCAACAGCGATCAGGGACGCGAGCAGCTCATATTCGAGCGCCTGGATCTTCTTGTTTCGTATGGTGCGCTCAATTGAGTGCCTCGTCGCCGGGATGGCAATGGCGCAGCCAGCGGGGACTATGCCGCTCCGAGAACCGGGACGCATGCGGCGTATTCCAGTCTCCGACCTACACCTTCTGCGTTGTCGTTGACGCTTCATCGAAGGGTCAGCGGGGGTGTTGTTCAACGCTACCTGGATACACCAGCTCGTCACGCGACTCGAATCCGACATGCCATTAACAGACTCAATAGTCGACCTGATGCGCGAAGCACAGCAACGCTTGCGTCATGAAGGCTTCCTGCATGAGAAGGCATGTTATGCGGCGCTGCTCCTGCCACATGATTCTGCCACTGCATTCGCTCTGGTTTGCGGTGACTGTTGCGTCGGGTACTGTCCTCAAGGCGGACAGACGGAATGGCTGACACGTAGCCACACGCTCGCCAACGCGTGCGGCGAGCTGGGTATCGAAGCAACCGCTTCCTGGCATCAGATTGTGACCCGCACGCTGAACGCAAAGCGCTTCGAACGACCCGAGGTGACGGAATGCAACGGTATCGACCCCGGCGTGTGGATCCTGGCAACAGACGGGTTCCGAGCGGGACAGACGCTACCAGACATTCATTCGCAGGACGACTGCAGCTGTCTCCGGGTAGGAGCAGGCCTTCCGACGCTCAGCGAGTCCGACTGTGACAACATGCTTGTCCGGACCATGGATCCTGCTGTCCCTGCCCGCTTCGCGGAAGGACTGGCATGAACGCCCGGATGAGCGAAATTTTACCTATCCGACAAATCATGATTGATATGTACTACCAGTCATAATCTTACGATTTATTTAACCGAAATCCAGTAGCGTTCTTACTTCGTATTGGACTACTAATTAACTTGGACAGTTTGATTTGTGTCAAATTGAGGGTCTGCCGAGATAAGAGTCAGACACCCCGTAGCCTGGATAGCAGGGTGGGTCGTATGGCTACCGTCCGAAGCGTAACGCGCATGAAGCGGTGCATCGGGTGGCGACGGCAATTGTCCAGTGGAAGACCCAAGTCATAGATCTGGATTTACGCGCCTACTTTGATACCGTGCGGCATCAGGTACCAGCGGACACACGGAATGATGATCTCGCGATAAAAATGCCGCCCATCGAACAACTCGTCAAGACTTTTCAGCTTACTCATCGGCGATCACCAGTTCGTTCAATCCAACACCTTAACCGATTTCCCATCGCCATTTTCAACAGTGCAAACCGAAATTCCTCATTCGGCCATCATCTGCTCGAGGTGGCGCAGACTCAGCGGATACGCAATGTACCAGCGCACACAGAGAAGGATTACATCAAGCGGATAGTGCAGGCGCTTCAGCACCCTCGCCACAGCCGGATTCAGGTTCTGCTTCATCGATCAAATCGTTCGTCTCGTAGACTGCGGTATAACAGGCCATCTTAGTGCGACAGAACCCTGCGCCGCGCCTGCTTGCCTTTGATTGGTGCCAAAGGGGCAACACGGTGAGCCAGTTTGCGTGTCTACCGCTCTACGCCGCGTCCACCTACGATGACTTCGTGCGGCGCATTACCGCTAACGACACCCGCTAAGCGGGGTGTTTACCGTCGTCGGCGGGAGAAATCAATGACGCAGCCTATCAACTACATTCAGCAATCGCCGGAGCTGTTCAAGAAGTTCTTTGAATTCAGCAATCAGCCAGGGCCTGTTCGCGTCCATAACCAGCTCGCGCCGGCCCCTGTCAAAAGATACGGGCCGGCGCCGACGCAAGGTCCGCTGCGTCGGTGCGGGACGCTCGCGCCATGTTGGAGGAACAACGCATGCTTGGCTTGACTTCCTTAGACCTCGCCCGCTTCCAGTTCGGCTTCACTGTTTCCTTTCACATTCTTTTCCCTGCGATCACCATCGGCTTAGCCAACTATCTGGCAGTGCTGGAAGCATGCTGGCTGCGTACACGCAACGGTGTCTACCGCGAGCTCTACCAGTTCTGGAGCAAGATATTTGCAGTCAATTTTAGTATGGGCGTCGTCTCGGGTATCGTCATGGCCTACCAGTTCGGCACGAACTGGGCGGGATTCTCCCATTTCGCCGGAAGCGTGACCGGTCCTCTGCTTACCTACGAAGTGATGACCGCATTCTTTCTTGAGGCCGGCTTTCTCGGCGTGATGCTGTTCGGGTGGGACAAGGTCGGCCCCACCCTGCACTTCGTTGCAACGGCGCTTGTCGCAACGGGCACACTGATATCTGCGACCTGGATCCTGGCGTCCAACAGCTGGATGCAGACACCACAAGGCTACGAGATCATCGACGGCCGCGTCGTGCCTGTTCACTGGTTTCAGGTCATCTTCAATCCTTCATTCCCGTATCGGCTCGTTCACATGAGCCTCGCGGCTTTCCTCAGCACGGCACTGTTCGTGGCGGGATCGGCCGCCTGGCACCTGCTGCGAGGCAATGACAACGAGGCGATCCGCAAGATGCTGTCGATGGCGATGTGGATGGTACTGCTAGTCGCGCCCATTCAGGCAATGGTTGGCGACGCCCACGGGCTGAACACACTCGAGCATCAGCCCGCGAAGATCGCCGCCGTCGAGGGGCATTGGGAGAACCACGGCAACGAGGCGGTGCCGCTGATCCTGTTCGGCTGGCCGGACATGCAACGCGAGCAGACGCGATTCGCCGTCGAGATTCCTCATCTGGGCAGCCTGATCCTCACGCACAGCTGGAACAGGCAGTTCAAGGGCTTGAAGGAGTTCCCGCCGGAGGACCGGCCCAACTCGACCATCGTGTTCTGGACGTTTCGCGCGATGGTCGGACTGGGTATCCTGATGATCCTGATTGGCCTGTGGAGCCTCGCGCTGCGCCGCGATGGGCGTCTCTATCGGCAGCGAGCATTCCTGCGCATCGCACTGGCCATGGCGCCTGCCGGCCTCCTCGCACTGCTCGCGGGTTGGCTCACGACCGAGATCGGCCGGCAGCCATGGGTCGTCTACGGCCTGATGCGCACGACCAATGCGTCCTCTCCTCACGGGGTGCCCGAACTGGTGGTGTCCGTGGCGCTCTTCGTCGTGTCGTACTTCTTCGTGTTCGGCGTGGGAATTGCCTACATTCTGCGCCTCGTGCGCAAGGGGCCCACGCCTTACCCCGATGCAATACAACCGGCGGGTGGCCCAGGCCAGAGCCGCACACCGGCACGCCCCCTGTCGGCTGTCGGCGATGACGCGGCAGGCACTGCCGCGACGGACACGGGGAGATAGCGATCATGGGCTTCGACATGTCATTGGTCTGGGCATTGATCATCTTTGTCGGTGTCATGATGTATGTCGTGATGGATGGCTTCGACCTTGGCATCGGGCTCCTCTTTCCCTTCGTCTCCGCTCGAGCAGACCGCGACATGATGATGAACACCGTCGCGCCGGTCTGGGACGGCAACGAAACCTGGCTCGTGCTCGGCGGTGCAGGCTTGCTCGCCGCATTTCCCACCGCATATGCGATTTTGCTCAGTGCGCTGTATCTGCCACTCGTGTTCATGCTGCTCGGGCTGATTTTCCGCGGCGTCGCCTTTGAATTCCGTTTCAAGGCAAACGATCGCGAACGGCCTGTATGGGACGCGTCGTTCGCCGGGGGCTCGCTCGTCGCGTCGTTCTTCCAGGGCGTAGCGCTGGGTGCGTATATCGACGGCGTAAAGGTGAGCGGTTACGTCTTCACCGGTGGACCGCTGGACTGGCTGCGCCCGTTTCCACTTCTCTGCGGTGTTGGCGTGGTCACCGCGTACGCGCTGCTCGGCGCCACGTGGCTGATCATGAAGACAGAGCATGGCCTGCAACGCACGATGATCCGTCTGGCCGGCCATCTGGTCTGGGTGCTGCTGGCTGTCATCGTCATTGTGAGCCTCTGGACGCCACTGGCGCATCCGCGCATTGCGCAACGATGGTTTAGCCTGCCGAATCTTCTCTGGTTTTCACCGGTCCCGCTGCTGGTGCTGTTGTCCGTGTATGCTCTGAGGCGGTCATTGCGACATTCGCCTCAAGCCGGACCGTTCCTCCATGTACTCGCCCTGACATTTCTCGGCTACACCGGGCTCGCGATCAGCATCTGGCCAGATATCGTCCCACCTAGCATATCGATCTGGGATGCTGCCGCGCCGCTGCAGAGCCAGGGTTTCACCCTGCTCGGCGCGCTGTTCATCATTCCGTTCATCCTGATGTACACAACTTGGTCTTACTACGTGTTCCGCGGCAAAGTCCGGCAAGACGAGCACTATCACTGATGGAAAAGCATCGCAGCAGCCTGCGTGAATGGGGAACCCGCTTTGCATGGCTCGTTGCCCTTTGGACGGCGAGCGTTGCCGCGCTCGGCGTCGTCGCCAGCCTGTTGCACCTTGCGATGCGCGCAGCGGGATTGAGCGGATGAGCCAGAATCGGCGTGCTGCGATGATGACTGGTCAGTGAACAGCTGACGGATGTGAGCTTCGACATGGAACGGTAAGTCAATCGAGGGATTGACAAACAGATCGGCGTCCATGCGCAGCCGGAACTGGATCGTTTATCCTGGCGAAGCCGGCTACAGTGTGTAGATCGAATGCGCGAACCAGTTCCGCTCAATTGCTCGGCCCTGCCTGATTGCGAATGTTTGTGAGGCACTGTCAAATTGGCGCGTTCGTCAATGTAAAATGAGGCGGCGGAAATTTTCAAGCTAGTTGTCGCCTCAACGAATAAATTTCAGGCGGCCTTTCTCTCCTGGTTAGGTGGTTGTGGGGCGACACCCTGGTGGTCGACGCGATCCGGGTTCAGATGAACGGCATCTATGCGTTGCCAGTTGCGCGTGCGGCATCTCCATCGAAGCTGATTGCGCTGCCTAGCGCTCTCGTAGAGCGCGGTCCGTCGATCCAGGATGTCCTGATCGAGATTCGCATGGCGCTGCGCCGGCGTCACGAACCGGATCGCACTGTGACGATGTTCGTGGTTGTACCAGCGCACCAGTGCTCCCACCCAGGCGCGTGCGGCAAACAGGGTGTCGAACGCCTTGAGCGGGTAAGCGGGCCGGTACTTCAGGGTTTTGAACAGTGACTCGGAGTAAGGGGTGTCGTTGCTTACGCCTGGACGACTCAACGATGGCATGACACCCAGCGCTCGGAGGGTGGCGAGCATCGTCGCGCCTTTCATCGGGCCGCCGTTCTCCGAATGCAGAATCACCTGATCGGGCTGTATCGATTCGCGTGCGCAAAGGTCCCGGAGAACTTCGCAAAGCGCCCAAACTCGATCAGCCGCGTCTTGCTCTCGCGCAGCTTCAAGCCGAAGCGGGCCAGCCGTTCGGTCACTTCGCGCTGGAAGCGATCCGCGTCCCGTACGTACTGGAACCCAGCGACCCAATCGTCGGCATAACGCACCACAATCATGTCGCCTTCAGCGTGCCGCGCACGCCACTGCTTCACCCACAGGTCGAACGCACAATGAAGGTAGATGTTCAACAGCAGCGGCGAGATGCTGCCGCCCTGAACGGTACCGATTTCACTCTGCGCCAACCTGCCGTACTCCAGCACACCGGCATGCAGCCACTTCTTGATGAGCCGCACGACCCGTGTGTCCGCCACCCGGTGCTCGATGAATCTGATCAGCCAGTCGTGTTCGATCGTGTCGTAGAACTTGCTGATGTCCGCATCGAGTATCTAGTTCACCTTCCGCTGTCCCACCCCCACGCTCACAGCGTCGAGCGCGTTGTGCGCGCTTTTGCCGGGACGGAAGCCGTAGCTGAACCCGACGAAATTCTGTTCATAAATCGCGTTATGTACCTCGACCATAGCAAGCTGGACGACCTTGTCTTCCAGTGCCGGTACGCCCAGCGCGCGCTTGCTGCCGTCTGCCTTGTCGATGTACGCGCGTCTGACAGGCTGGGGCCGGTAAGCCCCTCCGGCCAGCCGGGCGGACAGGTCCAGAAGCCGCGCCTCGAGGTCCAGCCCGTACGACTGCCATGTCTCGCCGTCCACGCCGGCAGCAGCCTTGCGCTTAAGCGCATAGTAGGCTGCCCGCAGGCGGTCGACCGCGTAGATGTGATGCATCAGGTTGGTGAACTTCGCACCCGGTCGGCCTTTGGCCGTCTGTCGTATGCCGTCGAGCGCCGTTCCCATGCCATATTCCCGCCCCGAACTGCGGGACATGCGCGCCGCGACTGCATTTCCCTTGGCCTGCCGCCTCCCCTCCACCCCCTCCGCCGCCGCAGGAGTTTCACCCGCAGCCTTGTTCGGCAGCTTCCCAAGTATTACGCACTTCCCGCGCCCATGACTCATCGTCGTACGCCCTCAGGCTTCACGATGCGCACTGCACCCAGCGCTTCCCAGCGGGGTCCAGTAGAGCGCGGGATTTCCCGGTGCCCGAGCAAAGTGTTTCCGCACGTGCACAGGGTCTCTGACCGCGCGGGGTCCGCTACTGCCTCCCCAATGCGGCAGCAAGCCTCGAGGCTCTATTACGCGGCTCAATACCCGGCCCGCGCGTACCCCTATCAACGCTTCGCCTGCAGCCTCGCGGATACACACGCATGACTCGGGGCCGCCGTGGCTAGCTAGGCCTTCAACGTATGATTCTTTCATTACTGAGAGAAAAAATTTACGCCAGTAATCGCGGCAGCACAACGGCGTCAAACCGATCAAAGGTCGCACCACTCTGTTCGACCTTACTGCGCATAACTGCCCCCTCGTAGGCCTCTACTAGAATCGCTGCAAGTTCGCCGGTATTCCGTCCTACGGACAGTTCACCTCGCTCCTGTGCTTCACTCAAACATTCGGCTAGCGCTCGTTCCCAGCGCGTCAACAAGTTTGCAAGCCTTAACCGCGTGTCCTCACTGCCGTTGGATAATTCAAGAGATATGTTTCCGATTAAACACCCATAGCTGAAGTTTCGTATGGCATGATCCTCGGAAAGGTCCTTGAAGAAGCGCGCAATTCGTTTGAGCGGCTTGATGCGCGCTTCATATAGTACCGGTGCAATCCGAGTTGTAATCGAAAGCCAATATTCTTCTAGAATTTCGCAAGCAAATGCTTCCTTGCTCTCGAAGTAATTGTAAAAAGACCCCTTCGGTACGCCGGCTGCGGTTGTGATGTCCTGCACACCACAACCGTTGAAACCGCGCTCATATACCACTTCGCCACCGCGCGATAGAAGGCGCGAGCGGACTTCCGGGTTGGTAGGTCTTGGCATGACATAACTCCCACGTTTCAAGAGAAAGATAAGCCCGGGTACGAGCGGCCGCAGATTGACATGTCGAAAGTTGCTGGTGCCGTGATGGGCGCACGCCCTGCACATATCCGGATAAATACCTTCGGAGACCATACCGCTAGCCGTGCCTCGTCAATCTAGAAACCCAGAACTTCCGCCACAGGCGACACGAGTGGGCAGACTAATCACCGCGGTGAAAGCAGACCGGAAAGCGTCAAGCAGCACGGCCGGTCGTGCCAACTTGATTGGCGCCGTCCAGCAGACAGATTAGGTTTCACCGTGCACCCCCGGAAGGGCTGGCGGAGGCATTGCGTCCACTGCACACTGAAGATTGAGCATCCTTATCTGGTCGATCGTAAAGTCGATAAAGAGTCGCATCCGGGACGGCATGTGCTGTTTGCTCAAGTAGCACAGGAAATGGTTTTGGTCATCGGGAGCATAATGCAGCAAGCAGGGAACCAGTTTTCCCTTTGCGATGTGATCGAAAACCTGATACCCAGCCATCTGTGCAATGCCTTGTCCGTCGAGGACGGCATTGAGCACAAGATCTGCGTCGTTAAAGGTCAAGTGTGCCGTGGGGGCGTACTTGATTAATTGACCGTCCACTTTGAACTCCCACTGATATATCCTGCCTGACGAAAAGCGGAAGTTGACCGCGCGATGCTGTGACAGCTCCTCGACATTCATGGGCAACCCATTCTCCAGAGCATATTTGGGAGAGGCGCAAGCGATCATGTGCATTGGGATGATGCGTCGAGCGATGATCTGACTATCGTCCACTCTCCCATTTCGGAAAGCGATGTCGACGCCATCGCTAGTAAAGTTGGCAGCGGCGTCGTGGAGCATCAAGTCGATCGATACGTCAGGATACAGGCCTCGAAACTTCGTCAGCAGCGGTGCGACGACCTTTCGGCCAAAACCGACTGTCGAGCTTATCCGTAATAGTCCGCGAGGTGGGCCAGCGCGCAGGTCGCGCATCCGTTCAATCGCGTCCAAAATGCGATCGATCCCGGGTTTGCAAGATTCGTAGAAAAGCTCTCCTTCTGTAGTGAGACCAACGCTTCTAGTGGTACGTGAAAAAAGTTTGGTTCTGAGTTGTTGTTCGAGTTTCTGTATGTTTCGACTGACAGATGATCTTCCGATCCCGAGACGATCACCCGCCTTGGCGAAGCTCTCTTCCTTTGCAACCACGATGAAGGTGATAACTGCGGTGTAATTCGTCGCGTATCCTGCTGACAGCGTATCCGTAACTTCTTCCGCTGAGGGGAAGTAATGATTGTGCATTGTTGCTCCCTTGAAAACACGATTTTTCTAAGACAAGGCGTCAGTGCTGACGAGAGCTGCCTGACCATATCCTCGATGGTCCAGATCGCGTTCGCGAAATAGCGCAAGTTGACCAGCGCTGCGTGTTAGCCATCGCCTTCGGGCGACTTCGGAACGGCCACTGGTTCGCGCACCACTTCAACCTTGCAGCCCTGTCCACGAAGATCACGGAGATGCGATTCCACGCACAGGATGGCGTCCCGCCGACCGAGGGTGTCGAACATGGTCGCCAGATCGTCGGCATAGGTATCCATTTCATTGTCGCTCCACGGTTGGCTTGAGCGGCCGTAGCCCCGGTGGCCGTGGGCGATGGCGCGAAAACCGTTTGACGTCACCGGCATCATCTGCGATTCTCGGCCATCGGAGCTCAACGGCCAGCCATGACAGAACACGACGGGACGGCCAGTGCTCCAGTCCTTGTAGTAAAGCTGCGTCCCGTGGTTCGCTGCGATGTAGCTGCCCGACTGCTGGCCGCGAGACTTCGAGACGCCCGACGAAGCGGCCGCTGCGCGCCTGAGCAGTGCCGGGGAGCCGCGAAGCTGCCAGTCCGCCAGCGGCGGCGTCGCCGCCAATCAATATGTTGCGTCGCGTGGGATGCCCGCGAGCCCTTCCTTTGTCGACATGATGCCGCTCCTTCTGTGAACACTTCGTCGAAAATCGGACCGCCTGCCTCATTCGGTTACGCTTACCCCGAAAATAGCTGACCAGTCAGCTATTTAAAAATTGCGGAAAAAATCGGCAGAAAAACTGCTTTAGCGTCATGTGCAGAGCCCGACTTCGCAACGGACTGTAGATCGATCTTCCGACCGGCTTTTTCAAGTCGACACAGATATTGCGGCCAAAAGGCTCATGTGTAATGTGCCAGTTGTTGCTTTATGTGGTGGGCCACTTTCGTTTGGGGTCCGCGGGGCGGCGGCCTGAACTCGGGGACTCGGCCTCGGCTACCTGGCGAGGGTGGAGATGCCAGATGTCCGGCGCCGTACCGCAGAAGAGCAGAAGACGCGGAAGTGGTCTGAGGGCTGCAAGCCTGTGAGATACAACGGCGCGGGTCAATCTCTTGCCATCGCTCTACCCAAGTCAATGGCAGCAGATCGGGCTGACCACCCCGCGCGTGGCAGCCTCGTCCTGTCCGCAGTCTCGAACGGCGCAGTCAGCCACCGCTCGATATACAGTAGGATCCAGTCCGCCTTGATGTGCCTGCGTACAGCCGAGCCCATGATCGGGTCGAACGCCGCCTTGGTGTCAAACTCAATGCGTTACCGCCCTGAAAAGGATGAGACAGACGGTGCGGTGGTGGCTGCCCTATCTATCGTCGATGTCACTGATCGATCTTGCTGAACAATGCAATCCGCAATCTGCGGCTGGTGGAACTATTACGGGACCTTCTATCGGACGGCCATGCACAACCTCAGTCGGTATCGAGACTGCAAGCTCGTGCGCTGGGCCCAGCGCAAGTACAAGACACTGCGACTGCACAAACGGCGCAGTGAGGAGTGGTTACGCAAGATGAAGAAGGCGTATCCGCGACAGTTCATGCACTTGCAGTTTCAAGGGGCATAGATTGGATAACGGGAAGGGCTGACTTGACTTGCCAACCCGCACGAAATGACGACAAGGAGTGGCCCGCAGAGTGAAGCTCAATTGCAGATTTATGTTGTTGCAATGCTGCTGCCTATATTGCTTCACGGGACTGCTTCACGAAGCTTCGGCGAAATGATGCGCGGCCCATCGGGCCGCGCTGCGGTCACGCTATCACTAGTCTCACTGTGTCACAAAATCTATTTGCAGTGAAGCGATACCTGGTAGTATTGAATAATACAGACTTCGGGCGATCGCGATGAGAGAAGATGTCGACGAATTTGACGCGTATCTGAATCATCTGGCGCTGGCGTTAGGGCACGCCGATCGCCATGCCGGCCTCAAGGGTTACTGTTCGGGCTTGGTAATGCCGTTGTCACGCAAGAGCGTCGAGCCGATGGCCGCGCATATTGACCCACTTCACGCGAGTGCGAAACACCAGTCACTTCACCATTTTGTGGCCAAGGCAGAATGGTCTGACCGGGCGGTCCTGCAGCGGGTACGCGAATGGGTGATGCCCGCGTTAGGCCTGCACGCTGCTGAAGAGGCTGGCTATTACTGGATTATTGACGATACGGGCTTCCCGAAGAAGGGCAAGCATTCGGTCGGCGTAGCGCGACAATACTGTGGGCAACTGGGCAAACAGGATAACTGCCAGATCGCCGTGAGCCTGTCGATCGCGACGCAACGGGGCAGTTTGCCGATTGCCTGGCAATTGTATATCCCCAAGGAATGGATTGACGACCGGGAACGTGCCCGTCGCGCTGGCATTCCCGACGAACTAGTTTTCCAGACCAAGCCACAGATTGCGCTGGCCCAGCTTCGCGAGGCCATAGCATCCGGCGTTGCGCCGGGCATCGTGCTGGCCGACGCTGGGTATGGCGACGAAACCGCATTCCGGGAGGGCATAACTGAACTGGGTTTGTTGTACGCGGTAGGGATCCGGCCGGTCACCTCTGTGTGGGCGCCAGGTACGGAGCCGCTTCCACCCAAGCCCTGGAGCGGGCGCGGTCAGCCACCGAAGTTGTTGCGCCGTGCGCCCGGCCATAAACCGCTCGCGGTGAAGGAACTGGCCATGCAATTACCCGTGAACGCCTGGCAAACCGTAACCTGGCGGGAAGGTAGCAACGCAGCACTTTCCTCACGCTTTGCCGCCGTACGGGTTCGTCCCGCACATCACGACTATTGGCGAAGTACGGTTCGCGACGAAGAATGGCTGCTTATTGAATGGCCTGATGGCGATACGGAGCCGCTCAAATACTTTCTCGCTACTGCCCCCGAGGAGGCGACACTTGAGCAGCTTGTGTTCGTGACCAAGATGCGCTGGCGCATCGAGCGCGACTATCAGGACCTGAAACAGGAGTTCGGGCTCGGTCATTATGAAGGGCGAGGCTGGCGTGGCTTTCACCACCACGCCACATTGAGTATCGCTGCGTATGGGTTTCTGATGGCTCAGCGACTGCGAATGCAATCAGGTGGACGCGATAAAAAAAACTTCCTTGAACGGGCGCTGCCTGCCCTTCCCTCGGATTACATCCCCCGGGGCAGTCCAGCGCGCTCAACGCCACGTTCCTGATTCCATTACCACGTTGCGCATCCTGCTTGGACTAAGGCTCATGCAACGATGGCTCGCTCCCTAGTACAGCAATCGAGCGCGCAATTATTTATATGACACAGTAGTACTAGTGGGCCATCGCAATACGGTGCGTTGCGGAATCAGGCACCGGCCCTGGAACGGCGCAGCCATTCGTCGAGACCGATGCGGCCGAGGCGCGCCTCGCCCAACGGGACGAACGAATGTTCTTCGACGCGGCCGCCGAAGTATCTGGCCTCAGGGTTACCCACGACCTCACGCGGATCGCCGACCGCCTTCCGGTAGCGGGCGACGATTTCATTGAACGGCGCGCGGTCCGGGCCGGCGATCTCGACGATGCCATCGCGCGGCGCCGCGAGCGCAACGTCGGCAACGCTGGCGGCCACGTCGTCGGCAGCGATGGGCTGGAACAGGCCGGGCGAAAGCCGCACTACGTTGCCATCGGTGCATGGTGTAGGAACGCCGGAAGCCCCGATCAGTTTCTCCCGGCCGACCCTCAGATGGCTTCACGCACGAATGGGTAAAGCCGCGAGCGAAGAGCGTTGTGTCGGGCGATCGAAAGAGCACCGCAGGTTGAGGCGGCATCGAGTCGGGGACGCTTGCGCGTGGCGCATGCGGCGATGCCCGACGCCGCAATTGCTGCCTGTGAGGCAACAGGGTGCACATGGTCGTCCCGCAAAGCCTAGTGTCGTCGTTTGATCGGGCTTCCAGGCATAAGGTGCATGGCGGATGTCCGGAGCTGATGCAAATCGCTGTGGCGGAGTTCATCACGGAGGAACACTTCTCCCGCCACATCAAGCGGATGCGGAAGCTCTACCGCGCCGGCGCGCAATGTTGGCGCAGGCGCTTGCGCCCTACGCGGCGAATGGCCTTATCGTTCGCCTGCTGAACGGCGGCACGCACCTTCTGATCGGCGTGCGTGAAGATCCCGACGACACCCTTCTGGCAACGCGTGCCCGCGAAGCAGGCTTCGCTATGCATGCGCTGACGCGATCGCGTAACCGCTCACCAAGGCGGCGCGGCCTGCTGAAGGGATTCACGAAGATTCGCAATCAAGCCGAGGCCGAGCGCCTAATAGCGGAACTGATCCCGCCGTATCGTAGAGAGAGATTGGAAATGAACAGAATCGATCCATGGCTCCAGATCGTCAGCGGGTTGCACGGTCATATTCGATTTGCACCGCTTCCGAACCGAAACCCCGCAGTTCATGGGACGCGCGAACGCTGCAGCCCGATAACGCACTCGATGGCCAATGCCTCGTCCATCCGACGCATCGAGTGGCAGCCAACCTGCACGATCCTGGTTTCGCGGAGTGATTCGACGCTCGGCCGGTACGAGGATCAGACGTGGCGGCCGGCTTAGCCCGCACCGCCGGAATTTGCGGCCTTACCGGCGTGCCGGTGCAGCGCGGCGACACCGCATTCCGGCCGCTCCTGCGTGGTGGTGCGACGCCGAGGAACTCACTCGACATGATTCTCGCCGACACCTTAACGGGCGCGAAAAGACTGACGACCCATTCGATTTATTGGGTGAATCACGTTTAAAGCAAAGCATTGAACGAAGGAAAATGACTTTGTCGAAAAAACAGTAATAAAAAGCAGAATCCCGCGCGTCGAAACATATTGATCGGCAGTGCCACTGCCGCGGGCGGGCTCGCAGCATTCCCGCTTCCAGGCACGATTCGGGCGGCACAGTCTGCCGTTTCGTCGGGTGTGTCGAAGCCTCAGGGCCGATATCCCGCGAACTACATATCCACAAAGGATGGCACGCAGTTGTACTCCAAGGACTGGGGCGCTGGCCGTCCCGTCGTGTTCTGTCATGGCTGGCCGTTGAGCTCCGATAGCCGGGAATCGCAGATGATGCAACTCCTGACCGCGCTTAAACTCGGCAGGGCCGGCGTGCGCGTCGTCGTGCTCGAAACAGAATCCGGCGTCTCGCCCTCGTCTCGAGCGTGTTGCTCCCACAAGGCATCGACGCGTTCCGTGACCACTTCGTCGAGGCACTTGAGGACGGGACCACAGAACTGGACGGTATCGCACGCACTGCGCTCCTCGCAGGCTCGCGTCACATCCACGCCCTCGACGTGCAGATCGCGTGGCTTGACTCGCAGATTGCGTCCGGTTAGGTATGGCAACCGTCGCGAATACTCACCTTCACGAATATAGGTTTACGCTAGCGTGTGGATTCACAGATGAGGTGTCGTATCATCTACGAAAATCGCACGGTAGGCGCGACTCAGATTTTTCCGTTGCCGATACGCGATTTCTGACAATGCTGTGTCTGCGGAATCAGATAGTTCAATACCAAAATATTGATGTTATCAATTTCTGATACTAGAGGCTCGCCGCCTCCCTCAAGCGCCTCACTTTCTTCAGCGAGGAACCATGCCGTCTGGGTCAGACTCACGCGTCGCTTCGACTATCGTTCGCCCGCGTCGGGAGTGAATGTGATGGTATTGCCGTGTTCGTCACAACAGTCCCAGTATGGTGGCGATCCAATTGCATCGACAAGAAAGGCCGATACTTCGCGTACCTTTTGTGACCGCAATCTGTTCTCGGGCGAGAGAAGCTGGATCTGCCGGTCATCGGGCGAAGCGGACTTGTCCCAGTCTGTCAGCAGGCTCGAAAGCCTTCCCTCCTTGAAGCTTGCCTGATTGAACATCCAGCTCGGAAGCAGCACGATCCCGCGCCCTGCCATGGCGGCCGCAACAAGTACCTCAGCGTTGTTACTTCGCAATGGGCCGCTCACATCGATTGATTCAAAGTTCTCTTTGAATGACCGCCTGAAATACCACCGCTGCGCGCCTTGCTGCCCCTTGTACAAGAGGCAGCTATGCTCCCGAAGATCTTCCGGTGTTTGCGGCGTGCCGTGCAGCGCCAGGTATTCCGGGCTCGAAACGAGTCGGTATCGTTGAACGCTGAGCACCTTGCCTATCAACCCGGAATCGACGAGTGGCCCCACACGAATCGCAATATCTGCGCCTTCCTGCACGGGATCGATGAGCGCGTCGGTCAGCGTGAGTTCGATCGACAGTTCTGGGTATCGGGCCTGGAGCTGATTGATGAGCTGCGCAATATGGAGCCGTCCCAGCGCTTCTGGCGCATTGATTCTGACGAGTCCGCGAATACTCGCGTCCCGATGCGCCAGTTGCTCTGCTGCTCCATCGAGAAGATCAATGGCCTCGCGCACCTGCGAATAGTAGCGCTGACCCTGTTCCGTGAGCCTCACGGCGCGGGTGCTCCGATAGAACAGTTGCTGTCCGAGCTCTTTTTCCAAAGACGCAACGAATCGGGACACTGATGAAGCAGGGACGTCGAAATGCCGAGCAGTAGCGAGGAAACTACCCGTTGTCGAAACCATCAGGAAATATCGGAGCGCTTGAAGATTCATGGCTGCATTCTGGCTGCAGGGGCGGGACGTTCGCCAGGAGGCGTGATGAACGAGCCCAAAAAATGCTGATTCAGCATTAAAGATTTGCTGCGTTGAGTAATTGTTACAGACAACTCACCTCGTTACCATGGATTCCGCTAATTTCTTTGGAGTGAAACATGAGCACATCACAAAAGGTTGCTGTCGTTACGGGTGCATCGCAAGGCATCGGTGCTGCAGTCGTACAGGCATTCAGAAAACTCGATTACCGTGTGGTTGCGACTTCACGTTCTATCAAGCCTTCGGACGATCCGAACATCCTGGCGATTGCGGGCGATATCGGTGATCCGGCGACTGCGCGGCTCATCATCGCGGAAGGTGTAAAACGTTTTGGCCGGATCGACACGCTGGTCAACAACGCCGGCATCTACATCGGCAAGCCATTCACCGAACACACGGCAGACGATTTTGTCGCCGTGACGAACGTCAATCTCGCAGGCTTCTATTACGTCACGCAGCTCGCGATCGCCGAAATGGAAAAGCATGCGGGCGGTCACGTCGTCAGCGTTACAGCGAGTGTCGTCGATCAGGCAATCAGTGGCGTATATTCGGTACTCGCTGCTTTGACCAAGGGCGGGCTGAATGCCGCAACAAAGTCGCTTGCAATCGAGTATGCAAGAAAAGGTATTCGTGTCAACGCCGTCGCGCCGGGGATCATCAAGACGCCGATGCACGCGCCGGAAAACCATGAGGCACTTGGCGCTTTTCATCCTCTCGGCTTTATGGGCGAGACGAGCGATATCGTCAATGCGATCCTGTATCTGGAATCCGCACCGTTCGTCACGGGCGAGATTATGCACGTCGATGGCGGCCAGAGCGCCGGTCGTTAAGCGACGCTGAAATTGCCCAACGTTCGATGTCCCTCGCGTTGTCATCTTGCATACATGTCTGCTCGCCAGACAGATTGCATTCGACGTCAACGCGCTGCACGTGCATCTCTTCGCAACCCCACATAAAATACATGCAAACAACGTCACACGCGCCGACGCACTCGCCCTCAATGGCGGTGTTGCAGGCAAGCAGCTTTGCGTTCATGCTCGTCGAGTTCGACGTGACCATCGTCAACGTGGCACCATCCGCTATCGCATTCTGGAGCCGGGCCAGCTCGGTGCCTGTGAAAACTGCCAGTTGAACTGACGTGCCCCGCTGGCCCGTCATTGAAGTATCAACCTCTTGCGCGGGGTCATGCCGCCAGCCGTTCGATTCGCGCCGGCATTTCACGCTCATCGAGTCCCGCCAGATCGTTCAGGTCAAGTGCACGAATGCTGTCTGTCATGAAATCGACGAACACACGAATTCGCGACGGCAAATGCTGACGGCACAGATAGCTGATGTAATGGCCTTGATCATCTGGCTCATATTGCCTCAACGCAGCAACGAGTGCGTTGCTCGACGTATGACCTTTGATCTGATATGCCGGGAGCTGTGCGATTCCGGCGCCTTCCAGAACGGCATTCAGCACCAGTTCGGGATCGTTGAATGTCAGATGTGCCTCCGGAAGGTACTTTTCCGGGCGGCCATCGACCTTGAATTCCCACTCTGCAACGCGACGGTTTGACGACCGCAGATTGATGCAATCGTGGTCACCAAGTTCGTCCAGTGTCTGCGGCAGGCCATGCTTGCTGGCATATGCGCGGGAAGCGCAGAGTATCAGTTGCATAGGCACCAGTTGCTTCGCGATGATGCTGGAATCCTGGATGAATCCCTCACGAAAAGCGACGTCAATCTGTTGACCTGCAAAGTCTGCGGGCCTGTCGTCCAGAAGCAGATCCAGAGCGATATCCGGGTAGCGTTCCGAGAAGCGCGAGAGCAACGGCGCAACGACCTTGCGGCCAAACCCAACGGTCGAGCTGATTCTTAGCAAGCCGCGCGGCGGTCCTTGACGCAGATCGCGCAGATCGCTCATCGCCTCGACAATCTGCGTCACGCCTTGATTGCAGTTCTGGAAGAACCGCTCGCCTTCGAGCGTCAATCGTGTCGATCGCGTGGTCCTCTGAAACAGACGCGTGCCGAGCTGCATTTCGAGTTTCTGAACACTTCTACAGACCGAGGAACGCCCAACGCCCAGCCGATCGCCGGCTGAGGCAAAGCTACCCTCCGTGGCGACAGCCATGAATGCGATGATTCCGGCGTAGCTCGTCGACAGACAGGAGGACAGTCCGTCCGCGTTGTTCGACACGCCGACGCGAAACGCACGACGCGATGTATCCGGTTGGTCCATTAGTAGCTCCCGCTATCCACAGTGCTGACTAGCACACCTGCCGATGAGACATTTCAATTCCCAGTACGCTGCGCCTGATCTGCTCACCGCACTGTTTGATCTCGTCGACCATGGAAAAAGGATAGGCCTGGTGCACTCACCTCACCATTCTACGGATGGCGGACGCCGCACAATACATAAGCTTTGGAAGCCTATACAAAGGTTTAAGACGCGGTCAGCCACATGTGAAAGGAAATGACACGCCCGGTCAGAACACGTTGCCGTGAAGTGCCGCAGGCCACGAATTGGCATGTCTGTGGAGGGATGAAGAAGCCGGCCGACAGGTCCGCGGCAGCCGTGATAACCGCACCCTATATCAAGGTATTAGGCCTGCAACTACGTTTGTATGATTTTCGGCAGTTACCCCGGGAAATATGCTTGACTCATGCACCTCTTGCAAGCAAATTCCTCGAGTAAGGCGGCATCGTGTGTAACGCCCGGTTCGTATCGATCGTTGAAGACGACGAGGCACTCCGCCTCGCCATGGATACGCTCGTGCGCTCGTTCGGCAGGCAGACGCTTCTGTTTGCTTCCGCAGAGGAGTTCCTGACGTCTGGCCTGATCGTCGAAAGCGCATGCGTGCTCTGCGATGTCATGCTGGACGGCATCTCGGGTATCGCGATGCACGAAAAGATGCTCGAACTGGGCTACAGGACGCCAGTTCTGTTTCTGACTTCATTTCCGACGCGCGATCAGACGGTGCGGGCCATGACAAATGGCGCACTGGCGGTGCTGAGCAAGCCCGTCGATGCGGACACGATCGCGCATTGGCTTGGCATCATGCTGGACTCACCACGTCAACGGCCGTCAACAGGCGAGGCACCGTCGTTTCCCAACGACTAGTTACCGATCCCCAACGACTCGGACATCTTCACAAGCGCCGCAACGGATCGTGCGCACATTTTCCGCATCACCTGTCCGCGGTGGATCTTGACGGTGATCTCGCTAACGTTCATCTCCGAAGCGATCTGCTTGTTCATCATTCCCGCTACGACAAAAGCCATGACTTCCCGTTCGCGCGGCGTCAGTGACTGGTAAGCGGCGAGCAGCGTCGCATTGGTTTGCTCCGCGGCGAGACGCTCGCCGTCGCGCGTCAACGCGTTGGCAACGGCGTCGAGCATGTCCTGGTCGCGGAAAGGCTTGGCGAGAAAGTCGACAGCACCGGCTTTCATGGCTTTGACTGTCATCGCAATGTCGCCATGGCCCGTCATGAACACGATCGGCATGCGCAAGTTGCTTTTTGCAATCTGCTCCTGGAAGGTCAATCCACTTTCGCCGCGCAGCCGGATATCCAAAACAAGACAACTGGGGGTATCCGGCTTCGGGAAGGCAAGGAAGTCCAGCGACGATTCAAATATCTCGACGCGCAGACCGACTGAGCGCAGCAGATCGCGTACGGCGAGCCTCATTGCTTCGTCGTCGTCGATCACGTACACGATCGGCTCCTTCCGGGCGTGCATGCCTTGTGTCGAAGGAGGAGGAGACTCCGCACTCATTTGCTTTCCTTGCCAACGTGCCATGCTGTTGGCAGCTTCCACGATGTTTCCTTCTCTACATAGATGAAGGTAATTGGCGTTGGCTTCCCGATACACGTGGTACGAAGAAGCAACGCAGGTGCTCGCGTTTTCCTCACAAGAAAGGCAGGAGCCGCGCGCTCATTGCGCTTGAGCCTGACTCAAGCATGCTACACACTTGTAACGCGCGCAGCAAAGCAGAGGACGCCGGGGCGGCAGAAGCCGGCAGGTCTCGTTTGCATGCCGCGTTGCGTAGCGGTATCAGGCACTTTCCTTCGACCGGCGGAGCCATTCATCCAGACCAACGCTGCCAAGCCGCGCCTCGCCCATAGGCACCAGCGACTGTTCCTCGACGAGACCGCCAAAGTATCGCGCGTTGGGATCGCGTACGACCTCGCGAGGGTCTCCGACCACCTTCAGATAGCGGGCGATGATCTCGTTGAATGGCGCGCGCTCCGGGCCCGCAATTTCGACGATGCCATTGCGCGGCGCCGCGAGCGCGGCCTCGGCAACATTAGCGGCAACGTCATCGGCCGCAATCGGCTGAAACAGACCTGGCGAAACCCTGATCTCGTTGCCCACGGCGCATGAATCCGCAATGCCGCCGAGGAATTCCAGGAACTGGGTGGCGCGAACGATCGTGTATGGGATACCCGAACCCTCGATCAGTTTCTCCTGCGCGACCTTGGCACGAAAATAGCCATTCTCGGGCGTCCGCTCGATGCCGACGATTGAAAGCGCGACATGGTGCCCAACACCTGCGGCCACCTCCGCTGCAAGAAGATTACCCGTTGAGGTCTTGAAGAATTCCAGCACCGCCTTGTCTTCGAACGAAGGCGAATTGGATAGATCGACCACCACCTGCGCGCCTTTCATGGCCGCTGCGAGTCCTTCGCCGGTGATGCTGTTGATTCCGTTTCTGGGAGAGGCCGCGACCAGTTCATGTCCATGTCGGGCCAGAAGCGCAACAGTCTTCGAGCCGATCAGGCCCGTACCGCCGATGACGACAATCTTCATGACTCGTTCTCCATATCCTTCGCGGAAGATTCCGCATGAACTCATCATAGATAGTCGCCGCATATCCCGGCAGATACGTGATGCGACGCACAGTGTTGTCCAAACGGCACCAATCGAAAACGGCTTGTCGCTCTATGCGCGCGCACCCGCAACTTCAGGCGTCTGAGGGACTTGCGCGAAGTTGACGCAAGCCTGCGTTTGGCTTCAGGCCATCTGTCTCTACAAACCAGTCCGCGAGATCACGCCGGGCATCTGGCTATTGGTGCACACCCGGCAACGGTGCGTGTTCTGCTGCATATCTACCGAGGCGAAACGTCGCCACCTACCATGCTGACACACGAACGCGATCGACTCGACCGCGTCCTTGTTCAGCTGGCAGATGTGACATTGAACGACTCGCCATGGAAACGCTACTTACCGGATGGTCCGCAGCTTCGCGGAGATCGACCGACACGCAACCCACCTTCGCTGTCGGCGCCCATCTCGTCAGTGAGCGTGAAGGCTATACACACCATGGAATTTACGCGGGCAACGGACTGGTCATTCACTACGGTGGCTTTCATCGGTCGACGATGCGGCGCCCTGTTGAATATGCGTCGCTGAATGACTTTTCTGCGGGACGCGACATACACGTCGCAAGCGAATCCGATGTCGTCTACACCGGTATCGACGCGTTGCGAAGAGCGAAGTCCCGGCTAGGTGAAGACAGGTATCAGCTTTTCACGAACAACTGCGAGCACTTCAGCACATGGTGCGTACGAGGCGTCGCGCGTAGCGAGCAGGTGCGGCACTGCTTGATGAATCCATGGAAAGGCATCAGGACTTTGCTGGCAATCGCAAGAGCGACGTTGGCTTTGCGTGACACGGACGGTAATCGCTGGGACAAGAGCAGCTTTCCTCTCGCCACGGCGTCCCGCGTGAGACCAATCTAAAACCCGACGCGAATTCGTCCAACTTCGATCTCTATTACTATGGATGTCTAACGGATAGACAATGAACGCCAAACCCAACCGTAGTGCGAACGCGCCATTGACAGGCATCAAGTTCGCAATCGGCACATTCGCGGTCGCACTTGCTACGTTCATGAATGTGCTCGACTCCTCCATCGCCAACGTCGCGATTCCCACGCTTTCCGGCAATCTTGGCGTGTCGGTCGATGAAGGCACATGGGTCATCACGCTGTTCGCGGCAGCAAACGCAGTGTCAATTCCGCTTACGGGCTGGCTCACGCAGCGGGTGGGCCAGGTCAGGCTGTTCGTCTGGGCGATCCTGCTGTTCGTGCTGTCATCCGCGGCGTGCGGGCTTGCGCCGAATCTCCTGGTGCTGCTCGCAGCGCGCGTCGTGCAGGGTCTCGTCGCGGGACCGCTTGTGCCCCTCTCGCAAGCACTGCTACTCGCGTCCTTCCCCGAGGACAAAAGCTCGAGCGCGCTGTCGCTGTGGGCGATGACCGCGACGGTCGGGCCAATCGCCGGCCCGGCGCTTGGCGGATGGATCACCGATAGCTACAACTGGTCGTGGATCTTCTACATCAATGTTCCCGTAGGTCTGTTTGCAGCGGGCGCGATCTGGATGGTGTACCACGATCGCGAAACGACGGCACGCAAGCTGCCCATCGATGTCATCGGTTTGCTCTCGTTGATCGCGTGGGTGGCGTCGCTACAGATCATGCTCGACAAGGGCAAAGACCTCGACTGGTTCAATTCGCCCGTGATCTGGGTGCTCACCGTCGTCGCCGGTATCAGCTTTCTGTTTTTTCTGATCTGGGAGTTCACGGAAGAAAAACCGGTGATCGACCTGCGTCTCTTCGCCGGGCGCAATTTTCTCGGCGGCACGGTGGCGATTTCCGTTGCTTATGCGCTCTTCTTCGCGAATCTGGTGATCCTGCCGCAGTGGATCCAGGGGTATCTCGGCTACCGCGCAGTCGATGCAGGGCTCGTGACGGCACCGCTCGGCATCTTCTCCGTGATGCTCGCGCCGTTGCTGGGGAAAATCATGCCGCGCTCCGACAGCCGTGTGCTCGCCACCCTGGCGTTTGTCGGCTTTGCCGCCGTCTTCTTCATGCGCTCCCGCTACACGACGGATGTCGACGTCTTTACGCTCGTGCTGCCGACCTTGTTGCAAGGTATTCCCACGGCTCTATTTTTCACTCCCCTCACCGCCATCATCCTTTCGGGACTGCCTCCCGAGAAAATTCCAGCGGCAGCGGGCCTGTCGAACTTCGTGCGGATTTTCGCCGGCGCAGTGGGCACGTCGCTGCTGAGTACAAAGTGGTCGGACCGGACGATCTTCCATCATGCGCGGCTCGTCGATCAGACGAGCGTGAACAATCCGAACTTCATCAATACCATCGCCAACCTCCAGACGACGCTCAACTTCAGCACGGCAAAAGCCACAGCACTGTTCGAGTCCTCGCTTGACGCACAGGCGTCCATGCTCGGCCTGAACGACGTCTTCTGGATGTCCGCTGTGATCTTCATCGTCATCGTTCCTCTGATCTGGTTCACGAGGCCGACCAGGGGCGCGAGCGCTCCGGGCGCGAGTGGCCACTGATGCATCACACGCGCACATCCATTCCACGTACTAACGGGGTCCGTTCGAAATGAACTCGCAGACTTCTGGCTCGGCCATCGTCAACCGCGTGCTAAAGGTCGGTTTGTCCGCCGTCTGTGCCACCGCGCTCTCCTCATGCGTGAACTACGCGGGCATCCACAGCGATGCACACGTTGCCTCGCCGAAGGCGTTTGAGACAGCCGCGAGCCTGCCCACCGAACACGGTCGCTGGCCCGCTGCCGACTGGGTCAAACAGTTCGGCGATGCGCAGCTCATGGCGCTGATCGCGGAAGCACGGAAAGACAGCCCGACACTCGAGCAAGCCCGGTCGCGAGTGAGCGCCGCGCAGGCCTTCAGCGAAACCGCGAAGGCCGGCACGCTGCCGCGAGTCGATGCGGACTATTCGCTGACGCGCCAGCAGTACAGCGGCACCGCACTGATCCCGCCACCCGTTGCCGGCTCCTGGCAGACGGAGAACAAGGGGCTCCTGACGGCTTCATACGACCTCGACCTGTGGGGCAAGAATCGCGAAGCGCTGAAAGCGGCCGTGTCGCAACTGCAAGCGAGCAAGGCTGACGAAGAAGCCGTCGGACTTACGCTCGACACCGCAATCGCACGCACCTACAACCAGCTCGCCCGCCTCTACGTGCTGCGCGACATTGCGCTGGAGGAAGTGGCGCGCCGTGGGGAAATCGATCGCATCACGGCGAGCCGCATCGCGACGGGTCTCGATACGCAGGTCGAACGCAAGACCGCGCAGGCCAATCTCGCGACGAGTCGCGCGAATGTCACCGCGCTCGATGGCAGCATTCTCGCCACACGCTATCAGCTGGCGGCATTGCTGGGCGCTGGCCCGGATCGCGGTCTGCGGATCGAGCGGCCCGCGCTCGGCATCGGCGACGAAGTGCGCCTGCCCGACAACCTGCCGGCGGACCTTGTGAGCCGTCGCCCTGAAATCGTTGCAGCCCGCTGGCACGTCGACGCGCTTACACACGAAGTGAAGGAAGCAAAGGCGGAGTTCTACCCGGACATCAATCTGAGCGCGGCCATTGGCCTCGACGCGTTCGGTTTTGGCCGCTTTCTGACGGCCGCGAGCCGGACGGCCTCCGTCGGCCCCGCAATCCACCTGCCGATCTTCGACGCCGGGGAGTTGCGCGCACAGCTCAAAGGCCGCTATGCGGAATTCGACTATGCAGTTGCGACGTACAACCTGGCGCTCGTTACCGCGCTCAGCGAAGTTGCCACGCAGCTTGCCGAGCTTCGTTCGAGCGATGCACAACTCGTCGATGCGCAACTGGCCCAGCAAGCGGCAAATGGCGCCGACCAGCTTGCGATCCGGCAGTACAAGGCCGGCCTCACGAACCAGCTGACGGTTCTCAATGCCGACGTCACGGCTCTGGGCACCGAACAGGCGGTCGCCAACCTGAAGATGAACCGTCGCGACCAGCAGATCGCGCTCGCCTCGGCGCTCGGCGGCGGCTATGTCGATAACCAGCCAGAGGCAGCAGGTAGCACTGATGCCGGCGCGACGACAAATCCCGTCGCCGTCTCACGTTGACCGGCGTTCGCAACCGCTTTTGGAGAATTGAAATGGGAAATTCCTTCACGTCCAGCCGTGAACTCGCGCGTGACAGCACGACAAAAGACGGCGAAATCAGCGGCGATGCGACGGCATCCACCGCCAGCAAAAGCACTGGATCGGCCGCCCAAACCCGCCGCAAGCGCCTGCTCACGCTTTTGGCTGCCGCGGTGGTCGCAGCTGGCGCGGCCTATGGCACCTGGTACTTCAAATGGGGGCGATATCACGAAGCAACCGACGACGCCTATGTCAGCGGCAACCTCGTCGAGCTGACGCCTCAGGTTACGGGCACCGTCACCGCCGTCAACGCCGACGACACTCAGATCGTGAAAGCGGGCGACGCAGTCGTCGCGCTCGATCCCGCCGATGCGCGAAACGCCCTGACGAACGCCGAGGCCGAACTTGGACAAACCGTGCGTCGTGTGAGCAGCCTGTATGTGAACAACGACTTCTACGCCGCGAACGTTGCGCAACGAAGTGCGGAACTCGCCCGCGTCACGAACGATCTGCGGCGGCGCGAGGCTGTCGCGGACTCGGGCGCTGTCTCCGCCGAAGATATCGCCCACGCTCGCGATGCAGTGAACGCGGCACAGGCCGCGCTCGATGCAGCACGTCAGCAGGACGAAGCCAATCACGCGCTGACCGACCGTACGACGGTGGAGCAGCATCCCGATGTGCAGGCAGCAGAGTCGAAAGTACGGGACGCCTGGCTTGCCTACGCGCGTAACACGTTGCCCGCGCCCGTCACGGGCTATGTCGCGAAACGCTCGGTTCAGGTCGGGCAGCGCGTGTCTCCCGGCACGCCGCTGATGGCGATCGTACCGCTCGACGGCGTCTGGGTCGACGCGAACTTCAAGGAAGTCCAGTTGAAGCGCATGCGCATCGGTCAGCCTGTCTTGCTGGTCGCGGACGTGTACGGGTCGGGCATGACGTATCACGGCTGGATCGAGGGCTTTTCGGCCGGCACGGGCAGCGCATTCGCGACGCTGCCAGCACAGAACGCGACGGGCAACTGGATCAAGATAGTGCAGCGTTTGCCCGTGCGCATTCAACTGGATCAGCGCGAACTTGGAGCGCATCCGCTGCGCATCGGCCTGTCAATGCAGGTCAAAGTCGACACGCGCGATGACTCCGGCACCCAGCTGGGTGCCGCCAGGAACACGAGCTATCACACCGATGTCTTCGCGCAGTACGGGTCACAGGCGGATAGGGAAATCGCGAAGCTGGTCGCGCAGAACGAAATGGCTTCGCGCACCGCCGCCGCGAAGTCTGCCGTAAGGAGCGCCGCGCCGAAATCGCAGGGTGACGCAACGCCAGCTCGCGGACGCGCGCACGGCGCGCAAGGCGGCGACGCATGACGCCCATCCCACAGGCCGCATGTCTCGCCGATGCATCCGCGTCGGCGAAGCGGTCAACCATCAGACGAGATCGCCCCGCTCCTGCGACCTGTCGCGATCAAATTCTTGCCACGGTGTATGCTGATCCGATCCCTGCTGCCATGATGCCCAGCGCCGCGTTGATGGCACCACAGGCAGCAGCCCTTTGCCAGCCTCGGCAGATGAAGACCTATAGACGGTTTCGGTGCCAATGGGTAAGAGACTCCAGATCCTGTGGGACGATGGCGAGCGCGTTCTCTGCCGGGGGTGGCACCCCGAGGAGGATGGCAGCCGCGAGTTCCTGCTGGTGCAGCCCGCTGCTGAACATCCGTCACCCGCCAGTCTCGATCGTCTCGCTCACGAATTTGGCCTGAAAGACGAACTCGAAGGCGCATGGGCAGTACGACCACTGGCGCTGATGCGCGAAAGCCGGCGCCCCATGCTGGTGCTCGACGATCCCGGCGGCGAGCCTCTCGCGGGGCTGCTCGGTACACCGATGGAGATCGGAGAATTTCTGGCGCTCGCGGTCGGCATCGCCACGGCGCTGGGCAAGCTGCATCAGCGTGGCCTCGTTCACAAAGACCTCAAGCCCGCTCATATCCTCGTGAACTGTCCCGATGGTAACGTACGGCTCACCGGTTTCGGCCTTGCGTCGCGGCTTCCGCGCGAGCGACAGGCACCGGAGCCGCCCGAGACCATCGCCGGCACACTCGCCTACATGGCGCCCGAGCAGACCGGCCGGATGAATCGTTCGATCGACTCCCGCAGCGACCTCTATGCGTTCGGCGTCACGCTTTACCAGATGCTCACGGGCATGCTGCCGTTCACCGCGAACGAACCGATGGAATGGGTGCATTGCCATATCGCCCGAAAGGCGGTGCCACCCAGCACCCGTATAGAAACTGTCCCGGCCGCCGTCTCGCTCATCGTCATGAAACTGCTGGCCAAGACGGCCGAGGAACGATATCAGACGGCGGCGGGCGTCGAACATGATCTGAAGCACTGCCTTGCCGCCTGGCAGCGCGAACAGCGCATCGATGAATTCCGGCTCGACGAGCACGATACGCCCGACCGGCTGATGATCCCCGAAAAGCTCTATGGGCGGGAGCACGAAGTCAGCACGCTGGTCGCGGCATTCGACCGGACGGTCAGGAACGGCGCGCCGGAACTGGCGCTGGTATCGGGCTATTCGGGCATCGGCAAATCGTCGGTAGTCAATGAACTGCACCGGGTGCTGGTGCCGCCGCGCGGACTCTTCGCGTCCGGGAAGTTCGATCAATACAAGCGCGACATCCCCTATTCGACGCTGGTGCAGGCGTTCCAGGGGTTGGTGCGGCCGTTGCTCGGCAAGCCCAAAGCGGAGCTGGCGCGATGGCGCGTCGCGTTGCTGGAAGCGCTCGAGCCGAATGCACGGCTGATGACCGATCTCATCCCCGATCTGAAGCTCATCATCGGTGAGCCGCCGCCCGTTACTGAACTCGCACCTAAACTTGCGCAACGCCGCTTCATGGTTCTGTTCCGCAGCTTCATCAGCGTGTTCGCCCGACCAGAGCATCCGCTTGCGCTTTTCTTCGATGATCTGCAGTGGCTCGATGCTGCCACGCTCGATCTGCTCGAAGATCTGCTGACACGTTCCGATTTGCGGCATCTGATGCTGGTCGGCGCGTATCGCGACAATGAGGTCGATGCGACGCATCCACTGACTGGCAAGCTTCAGGCCATCAGGAATTCGGGTGTGCGGATCGAAGAGATTACGCTGACGCCGCTCGCCAGCGCACATATCGAGCAATTAATCGCGGAAGCGCTGCACACCGAACAGCAGCATATCGAGCCGCTCGCGCGATTGGTGCATGGCAAGACTGCCGGCAATCCATTCTTCGTGATCCAGTTCCTGCACGCACTCGCCGACGAAAATCTGCTCGCCTTCGACCACGACGCCAGACGGTGGTCGTGGAATTTCCAACGCATCCATGCGAAGGGCTACACCGACAACATCGTCGAGCTGATGATCGGCAAGCTGGCCCGCTTGCCGGCAGAGACGCAGCACGTGTTGCAGTATCTCGCCTGCCTCGGCAATGTCGCCGACATCACAACGCTGTCGACCGTCGCCGCGATGCCGCCAGAGCAGGTTCATGCCGTGCTGTGGGAAGCCATCCGGCAGGAGTTGATCGGGCGCCACGAAGATTCGTACAAATTCGTTCACGACCGCGTCCATGAAGCCGCCTATTCGATGATCCCCCAAGCGTCGCGGGCCGACGCGCATCTGCGGATCGGACGCCTGCTCGCTTCGCAAACGCCGCCGGAACAGCGCGTAGCGCGTATCTTCGAGATCGCGGGTCAACTCAATCGCGCCACTGCGTTGATCACTTCGCGCGACGAACGGGAGCAACTCGCAGAGTTCAACCTGCTTGCCGGCCTGCGCGCCAAGGGATCGACGGCCTATGCGTCGGCGCTCACTTACCTCGTCGCTGGTGTCCAACTGCTGGACGACGATTGCTGGTGCCGTCGACATGAACTGATCTTCGCACTGGAATTGAATCGGGCCGCATGTGAATATCTTACTGGTCAGCCGTCTGTCGCAGACGAGCGATTGTTGGCGCTGTCGCAGCGCGCCACGACGACCGTGGAAAAGGCTAATGTCGCGTGCCTGCACACCGATGTCTGCTCGACGCTCGATCAAAGCGGCCGCGCTGTCGCCGTATGCCTCGACTACCTGCGACATGTCGGCATCGAATGGTCGCCTCATCCGCAGGATGATGAGGTTCGAAGCGAATATGAGCGCATCGGGGTGTTGCTCGGCGACCGCGCCATTGAAGCACTGATCGATTTGCCACTGATGCAGGACCCGGCGCACCTCGCGACGGCTGAAGTGCTGAGCAAGCTGTTCGCGCCTGCTGTGCAGACGGACGCCAATCTCGCTGCTCTGTTGAGTTGCAAGGCGGTCAGCCTCAGCCTCGAGCGCGGCAACTGCGATGCGTCATGCGTGCCCTACGCGATGGTCGGCAGGATTGCCGGTCCCCGTTTCGGCGACTACCAGTTCGGCTTCCGGTTCGGCCAGCTCGGCTACGATCTCGTCGAACGACGCGACTTCAGACGGTTCGAGGCGAGCGCCTATTCCGTCTTCGCGTCCTTCGTGCTCCCGTGGATGAAGCACATACGCGTGAGCGTCGACGTCCTGCGACGCGCACTCAAGGCGGCGAACCGGATCGGCGATCTTACCTACGGCGCCTACACGTCCAAGAACCTCAACTCGTGCCTGATCTTTGCCGGCGACCTGCTTCCCGACGTGCAGGGCGAAGCCGAGCATGGGCTGGTCTACGCCGAAAGAATGCATTTCGGTCTGGTGATCGACTTCATCAGTGCGCAACTCGCGCTAATCCGGATGCTGCGCGGCCAGACAGCAACATTCGGCTGCTTCGACCATGACCAGTTCAGTGAGACGCAGGCCGAACATCACTTGTCCAGCAAGCCCGCGCTTGCCGTTCCGGCGTGCTTTTACTGGGTCCGGAAGTTACAGGCTCGCTATCTGGCGGGTGACTACGCTGCGGCGATGGATGCCGCATCGAACGCGCAACGGTTGCTCTGGACTTCGTCTTCGTTTATCGAGGAAGGTGAATATCACATTTACAGCGCGTTGACCCTGGCCGCCATCTGCATGTCCGCTTCCGTCGACGAAAGGTCGCAGCATTGGGACGCGCTCACCGCGCACTACGCGAAATTGCAGATCTGGGCGAAGAACTGCCCGGAGAATTTCGCGGCTCGCACCGCGCTGCTTGGTGCCGAGATAGCCAGCATCGAAGGCCGTGTGCTCGAAGCGGAACAGCTTTACGAACAGGCGATCTCGTCGGCGCAGGAAAACGGCTTTATCCACATCGAGGCGCTGGCCAATGAACTCGCGGGCCGCTTTTACGCAGGACGCGGATTCGACAAGATTGCCCGCGTGTATCTGCAAGATGCCCGCTATGGCTATCTGCGCTGGGGCGCCGATGGGAAAGTGCGGCACCTCGAAGAACACTATCCGTTCCTCGGAACGGAGATTTCCGCCCCCGGTCCGACGACCACGATGGCAGCCTCCGTCGAACAGCTCGACCTCGCGACTGTGATCAGGGTGTCGCAGGCGGCCTCGGGCGACATCGTGCTCGACAAGCTGATCGATATGGTCATGCGTACCGCCATCGAGCAGGCGGGCGGCGAACGCGGCCTGTTGGTGCTGTCGGAGGGCGGTGAAGAGCGGATCGCGGCCGAAGTGACGGCAGGCCGCGACACGACGCAGTTGCAACTGTACGACATGCCCGTCAGCGCCACGCTGCTACCCGAGTCGATCCTCTACCATGCGCTACGCACCCGCGAAAGCATCTTTCTCGACGATGCCGCGACTGCGTCATCGTTCTCCACCGACTCATACATCCGTGCACATCACGCGCGCTCCATTCTCTGCATGCCGCTAATGAACCAGACGAAGCTGGTCGGCGCGCTCTACCTCGAAAACAACCTGACCGCCCGCGCATTCAGCCCGGCCCGCATTGCCGTGCTCAAACTGATTGCGTCGCAGGCCGCGATTTCGCTCGAAAACGCCCGTTTGTACCGCGACGTGACCGAGCGCGAAGTGAAGATACGGCGCCTCGTGGAAGCCAACATCATCGGGATCATCGTCTGGAATGCCCGTGGCGATATTCTCGAAGCCAATGACGCATTTCTTCGCATGGTGGGATACGAGCGGGAAGATCTCATGTCGGGGCGCGTGCGCTGGCTCGACCTGACGCCACCGGATTTGCGCGAGGGTAGCGAACAGGCGCTGACGGAAGCCGTCCGCACCGGGCGCGCCCCGCCGTACGAAAAGGAGTACGTCAGGAAGGATGGCCGCCGTGTCCCCGTCATTGTCGGCCTGGCGAGTTTCGAAGCGAGCCGCAAGGAAGGTGTCGCGTTCGTGCTCGATCTGACCGAGCGCAAGGAAGCGGAGAAAAGAGTCCGCGAGAGCGAGCAGCGTTATCGCGAAGTGCAGACGGAGCTTGAGCACGCAAACCGTGTGGCGACAATGGGACAACTCACGGCCTCCATTGCGCATGAAGTCAACCAGCCGATCGCCGCGACCGTTACCAGCGCACAGGCTGCACTGCGCTGGCTGCGTGCCCAGCCGCCCAATGTCGACGAAGTCGATCGGGTGCTGAGTCGCATTGTAAAGGATTCGACCCGGGCAGCCGATGTCCTCGGCCGCATTCGTCAAATGGTGAAGAAGGCGCCGCCACGCAACGAGCCCGTGGACATCAATGCGGCGATCTGCGAGGTGGTCGAACTGACACGCGGCGAAGCAGCGAAAAACGGCGCTCTTGTGCGGACCGAACTCTCTGAAGACTTGCCTTTAATAGAAGGAGATCGCGTCGAGCTACAGCAAGTGCTACTCAATCTGCTCATGAATGCGCTCGAGGCAATGAACGGCGTTAGCGACGGCGACAGAAGTTTGCAGATCAGGACGCAGCGCGCCGACTCCGACACCGACTGCGTGCTCGTGAGCGTGCAGGACTCGGGGCCGGGCTTTGCCGTGCAGAACATCGAGCACATTTTTGCGCCGTTCTATACGTCGAAGCCCACGGGTCTCGGTATGGGACTTTCGATCTGCCGTTCGATCATCGACGCGCATGGTGGTCGGTTATGGGCGACCCCTAATCAACCACGCGGCGCTGTTATTCATTTCATAGTGCCTGCGCATCAGGCAATGTCATCGTGATCCTTACTTTCCCCGTCTCAGATGGGTTGTTCAGCACCAACCATCCTGGCATATCGCTAATGCCCCGAGATCGGGAAAGTCCTTTCTAATTCAGATTGGCACGGAAGGGACGATTACCCCAGCGACTGCGTTTAGCCTAGTCTGGACACGAGTGGCAGGCGCACCTGGAAGGTCGTTTGTCCCGGGCGTGAACTGACAAGAAGCGCACCGCGGTGCCGGTTGACGACCGTCTGATACGAGATGTCGAGGCCCAGGCCCGTACCTTGACCCGGCGGCTTGGTGCTGAAAAAAGGCTCGAACAGATGCGGCATGACATCGTCTGCGATGCCGGTCCCATTGTCGGTAAACTCGACCACTGCCTCGTCCATCTCGCGGTAAGTCCGCACAACGATCTCGCCTTTGCCACTCATGGCATCAATGGCGTTGTCGATCAGGTTGGTCCATACCTGATTGAGTTCGCTGCCATACACGCTCAGATGCGGCAGGCTGTGATCGTACTCACGATGGACGGTGACACCCTGCTTGAGCCGGTGTTGCATGATGATGAGGGTATCTTCAATGCCTTCATGGATGTCTACTTCCTGCTGCGGCGACTGGTCCAGGTGCGAGTAGGATTTCATCGCCCGGATGATCCCTGAAATCCGGACCGACCCAACGCGGATGTCTTCCATCAGCGCGTTGAGTTCCAGTGTCGACGCGAGCCAGTGGATGGCGGCGGCGAACTGCTCCCGGTTCAGGGTGACGGCAAGCGAGTCAAGTTCCTCCTGCAGGATTCCCGCGCTGACAAGACATGGCGCCAGGAGCCACGCCTTCCCGACACCCTGTGCGACCATCCAGTCACTGAGCGCGTCCGCTGCCTGATTCTGCTTCAGGGCATCGACAGCCGACATCACGTTGGTCAGTCCCTGGCGTTCGCCCAGACCCTCCAGGATTTTCATTGCATCGACAGGCATCGAGCTATCCCTCAACTCGATGTGCGCAACCTTCAGCGTTGCGAGGGCGGCCACCGCACGGTCCGCCGTGCGCACCAGTGCAGCCGCAGGATTGTTCAATTCGTGCGCGAGGCCCGCGGCGAGCGTGCCGAGGGCAGCCAGTTTTTCCCGGTTACGCAGCGTCGCCTCCAGGTTCATCAGGCGATCAAAGGAGCTGTGGAAGATCAGCCGGCAGAAGGTCTCCGAGCCGACCAGCAATTCGCGGAACGCGCGTTCCGGCAGCAGCGCCACGCGCCCATCGGTGACCGCCTTGAGCGTGCCAGGAGCGGGCGTCCCCGAGAGCAGCGCGACTGCCCCGAAGTAGCTTGGCGCAATGAACCGGGACGTGGGAATCTGCTGCCCGCGTGAAAGCTTTGTCGCGGCGACCTCACCCTGCAGCACGACGTAAAAGTGGGACCTCGTTTCGCCTTCACGGGCAAGGACCTCCCCCGCCGCGATGCTGACTTCCGTCAGCTGTTCGCGCAGCCACTGCAAAAGCGCTTCTGACAGATCCTTGAAGAGCGGATGCCCGCGCAGTTCGTCCAGCTGGATCATGAGGCCGGTCTACGGGTTGAACAGCATGAACCTTGAGTGAAGCAGGTGTTCACGACACATCGTGACTGCTGACGGCGGCTTCAGAACGAATTGTAGTGCCTGCGCGTCGGCCGCCGTGTTCCCGTGTTCCGTTAGCCGCCTCTCTGGTTGTCGTCGCCGGATCAGCCGTGGGGTGCGGGAACGGAAGACTCGCGGGCAATTGAGCCCGCCAGGTGTTCTCGCATCAGGTGGGCAAGCACCGCGGATTCAACTGATGATCTCACCGGTCCACCGGTCGCGATTGGCCCAGAACGGGCACCGCGGACAGGTTTCGCCTTCCGGATAGTCGGTGCCTTCCTCATGCGGACACCCGATGATGCGATCGATGGCCGCGACCGAACGCGCCCCATGCTGTTCAATGAACCGGACGATCTGTTCGGTGACTGCCGGATCGGTTCTCGCATCGGACGTTTCACAGAACCACCGCTCAACCGGGTCAGCATCTGCGCCTTCGTGCGTGACAATGCCCACCGACACCTTCGTCGCCCGCGTGTCGTCGGGCCCATAAAAGGCCACCGTTGCGACCGGATAGCCGCAGAAGCCCTGGCGACTTTTTTTCGCGAGCTTGTCCCGGTACCACTGCGCCTTCAATGACATGTCGCCTCCGTGCCTGCGCCGACTTCTCCATGTGACGACGTCAGCGATGATCACAGCCGGTGGTCGTCATCCTCACCGGTGCTGCACTTTTCGTGTGGCCATGTACGCCTCGAACAGACCCGCATGCAACCGGCTGAATGCCTGACGCAGACTGACCAGTTCGTGCTGGTCGCCTTCGTGCTCCCGCCGCAGGATCTCTCCGAGCAGGGCGGTCGCACGCGACGCCGCCCGGTCACGCTGCACACGCGCCTCACCGAACCGGCTCGCGAGCGCCGGTTTGACCACCAGCAGCCACGCCGGGAACCACGCGTAATCATCGACCTCGCCCGTGCCGGGAAACGCCGCATCGAAGCGCCGGCGCAGCGCGTCAAGGGAAGCGTCGCCCAGCGCGGACAGTAACGCCGCGAACCGCGCCGGCGCCAGCCACGCCAGTTCCGCGAGCAGCGGCCACGCGGCATCCAGTCCGGCCACCCGGTAGCGCACCTCGGTCATCCATGCGAGCGGTGCCGGGATCCGCCACCACGACTCAATGGCTTCGACCGCTGCTCCCGCAGCCGACCATTCGCCCGCGCGAAGCCACAGCGGCGCAGCGTGATTTTCGGCACGATTCCCGGCCTCGGCCCCGCGAAACGCCAGGGCTGAGGCCCGCTGCGCGAGCGAGCACCAGCACGGCGCGAGCCACCGTTGTACGTCCTGCGCGGCAGCACCCGCCCCACGGCGGGCACTACCTCGTTCTCGTGGTGACGGCGGGCGATGGCCAGCGCCGCGTGATCAGCGAAGGGCGTTGTGGAACCACCTTCGAGTTCACGGACCAGCACCGTCATCGCGGACAGCGCGCCGTCGCCCGGATATTCGGCGGCCGGTTCTTCCAGGGCCGCTCGCGCGGCCGCTCCATCGCGGCGCTGCAACTGATCTAGGACGCCGTTGCGCAACACCACGTCGCGGCTGTCGGCGAAGATATCGAGCTGCTGTGCGGTCGGCTGCGTCGTCATCGCGCTCAGAAGAGTTGATCGTGAAGAGCGCTCAGGCTAATCCATTTCACCGTGCTGCGAAAGGCGCGGCCGTCCTCATTGACTGACTCGATGATCACGCGCTGGCCGCTCGCTTCGGCGACCACGCGGACGATCCGCTCGCCGTAGCGCATCAGCGCACCGATCGGCGGGCAGGCTGGCACCTTGCGCCCGATTCGCCTGGCGTTCTCTTTCCGCACGCGAGGTCCCTGTTCCATCGCGTCTACCCCCGCTTCTTCCGGCGTGCCGCCGTCTTGCTGGATGGCACGGAGGCTACCGGGACCTTGCGTGCCGGCCCGGGCGTTCGTGCCGGACGGGCCACGGCTGGACGACCAGCGGGGGGCTTTGCGCGAACGGGTAGCGCCTCACGGGCATCGCCCTCGCGCCGTGCCGCCAGCTGTTGCTGCAGCGTTGCGTTCGTCGCCTGCACGGCATCGAGCCGCCCCTGCAGTACGCCCGCCTGATGACGTGCGTCACCGAGTTGCGCCTGCAGCGCCTCGACCGCCCCGCGCTGCTCGGCCTCGCGCCGGTCGGCCCGCTTCGTGGCCTCGTCGAGCTCCCTCTGCAGCTTCGCGACGGCGCCACGCTCGCGGTCAATCTCGAGCAGTGCGCGCTTCTCCGACGCACGCAGGCGCTCCTCGGCCCGCTCCGCGCTCTCGCGCAGCTTGTCCAGATCGCGCGAGAAGCCTTCGCGCACCCTGGCCAGTTCCCGGTCGCGCGCGGCCAGCTCGCTTTTCAGGCGCGTGATCTCTGCCTCCAGCGCCTGACGCGCCACGTGCCCCTCGGCCTGCGCCTTCTCCAGTTCGCGGACCTCGACCTGCGCGGCGAGCAGCGCCGCGGTGCGCTGCTCGAGCGCGGTTTCCGTCCGTTCCAGTTCGCCCCGCGCGGCCGCGACGCGCTGCTCCGCTTCGGTGCGCTCGCCCTCCACTTCCGCCCGCAGCGCGTCGAGCTCCGCCTGCGCGGACGCCGTGGCGCGCGCCCACAGCGTCGCGACCAGCTCGCCCGCCGCATCCCGCAGATCGGCCGGCAGGTCCGGGTGCTCGATGCGCACGCGGCTCTTTTCCCGGAGCTCCGCCCAGAACTCGCCGAGCACCGCCGCGGGCGTGCCCATGCTGCCGCGCTTCACGAGCTGATAAAGCCGGTTCGCGGTCGGCGTCTGCCCATAGCGGAAGAACAGCAGCGCGCAGACCTCGCGGTACAGCGCGCGCGTGTTCGGGAACTCCGCCTTCAGCCGCCCGATCTCGGCCGCAAGGCGCGCCTCATCGGACGGCAGATCGGGAGGAATGGCGGACGAAACAGCGGACAGATCACCGGACATGGGGGCTGGAAGAACGTTTTGATTCATAAATAATACAACGTAAAACGCACCATATCCAATTACTAGACGGCCATAATTTGACATTAACCCCATAATGTCGAGAAATGACCATCCCGTATGCCTGAGAAATATATGGGGTCATATTAACCGCACCTGCTCCGGAACAGCTCACCTATATGCCGAAGCCGCCGTCGAACAGCCTTGTCGCGCTGCACCCCGCCCCGCTCGAGACACTCGCCATTCCGGCCGCGCTCGAAGGCCACGCGGGCACGAACCGCGCGACGGGCGGCCACGCGCAGATTGCCGCCGCGAACGATCTCGAGGCGATCCGCGCGTGGCTCGCGCGCTTTGCCGACAAACAGACCACCTTCGACAGCTACCGCAAGGAAGCCGAACGGCTGCTGCTCTGGTCACTCGTGCAGCTGGGCAAGCCGCTCTCGTCCCTCACCCACGAGGACTGCCTGCACTACCAGCACTTCCTCGCCGATCCGCAGCCGGCCGCGACGTGGGTCGCCAACGCAGGTGCAGGCGGCGGCCGGAAGCATCCGCGCGGCGACCCGCGCTGGCGTCCCTTCTACGGTCCCCTCTCACCGTCCAGCGTCCGCCAGGCGATGGTGATCCTGAACGTGCTGTTTTCGTGGCTGGTGCAGGCCGGGTATCTCGCCGGCAACCCGCTCGCGCTCTCGCGCCAGCGCACCCCGAAAGCCGCCCCGCGCATCACCCGCTATCTCGAACCGGGCCTGTGGCAGGAGGTCAAGGACACCATCGCGTGGATGCCGCAGGACACCGCACGCGCCCGCGCGCATTACGATCGCGTGCGATGGCTGTTCACGCTGCTGTACCTCGGCGGCTTGCGCATCGCCGAGGCCGGTGGCAATACGATGGGCCAGTTCTTCGTGCGACGCGATGCCGGTGGCACGATGCGCTGGTGGCTGAACGTCCACGGCAAGGGTGACAAGGATCGCCTGGTACCGGCCACGCGCGAGCTGATGACGGAGCTCACGCGCTACCGGCAATCGTTCGGGATGACGGCCTTGCCCTCACCCAACGAGGCGACGCCGCTCGTGCTCCCGATCGGAAAAACTGCAGGAAGCACGGCGGAACGAACCGCGGGCAGCACAATGGAATCGGCCCGGAAGAAACCCGAAGGGCCATCGCCGGGACCGCTCACGCGGGCCGCGCTGCACACGATCGTCAAGGACGTGTTTGCGGGCGCCGCCGGCCGGCTGCGCGAACGCGGCGAAGCCTTTGCGGCACGTGCCGACCTGCTCGAGCAGGCTTCTGCGCACTGGCTGCGGCATACTGCCGGTTCACACATGGCCGACCAGCAGGTGGATCTGCGGCTCGTGCGCGACAACCTCGGGCATGCGTCGCTGAGTACAACCAGCCTCTATCTGCACGTCGATGACGATCGCCGGCATCAGGAGACCGACGAGAAACACCGCATTGACTGGTGAGGCCGGTCATGTTTTCAAACCGGCAATCCCAGGCGCGCTGGCGCGGTACAGGACAGTTGTGGCCATATCCAAACTGCATCGTCTGTGCAAAAATCCTTTCGACGCAATTCGAAGCGTTGCCCTGACCGCCTATGGAAACCCTTGACCTTGAACCGCAGGTGCTTGCGAATCGCCGCGGCGTCGTGTTTGCCCTCGTGCGGCAGAACAGCACGGTCGAATGCGTGATCACGATCGCAACGCTGGAAGCGTATTTCTGGCTGGAACCCCGCGCGAATGACGACCGTATCCTGAAGAGCTTCCGGGATGGATATGGCCGCATCCGCGCAATCGCCGAACGCAGGCTGCTCGTCCATCCAGCATCACGTCTCGAGCTGGCGCCCGACGATTTTGCGCGGTCCTGATGGCTCGACGCGACGCCGGGTTGCTGTCGCGCAGGGGCTGAGTGAACCTTGTATTGCGGCCAGAACGTCCTCCTATCCTGCTGACATCATGTCAACGCCTTGGCCATGGCACGAACGGGCGACAGCCTCAAGACACCTGATCGAGCTGGCTCGCATCTGGATGAATGCCGATGGCGCACAATGTGACTGGCAGGAACGTGTCGCGATTGCGCGGCTCGCGACGGATCTCGCCCCCCGATGTCCTCACGACCTTCCATCTCTCAACGGGAAAATGCTGGCGCCACTGTTCACGGATGGATGGCGCCTCGACTACCGGCGGCCGGTCGTCGGCGAGATCCACGCGTTGTGCGCGTCCCGCAGCGGTCACGGCTTCGACGATGACATCAATGTTCGCACCCATGCTGGCGTTGCTTTCGCCCGTGCCGGCGACCACCGCCTCAATGAGTTCCTGTTTGTTCATGTCTGAGTTCTCTCTGGAAAAGTCCCCTCGTATCGCAGGACAGGACGCATACCCATGACGCATGTGTCCAGTACCGGGCAACACGTAGGTCGTTCGGACAGGCGTTGCAGCCATGCGCACACGCTTCGTCAGGGCGCGCCAATGTGCTGCTCGCCGCCCCTGCCCTGCCGACGGGGCTTTGGCGAAGCCGGGCCAGTCATCTGGCGGACCTGACGGTTAGTTGCGCGTTTTACCATGGTGCTCGTCGTAGATCAAAATAAATTCGTCACCGTTTACGAATTAATGGCGTCAATTCGAGTACACGCAAGGGTGGCGACTGCGGCGAACGCCGCAAAATCAGGCATCTAGCGCGAGCGATTTACGACCTGATCACGGTACTCGCGCTGCGAAGGTGTCAATTGCTGGACGCCCTCAATTCTCCTTATGCTCTCCCCACACTTGCGGAGCAGAGGTGAGGCGAAACGGGAGCCGTTTGCTCGCTTTGCCAGCGTCACAAGCCGCGACAACGCTCAAGATAGCGACGTGTGAATGCCTTGCGATGCTCCGGTCTCATCGGCTGCGCGTTGTATGGCGTCCAGCCATAACGCGCGTATGGCGCAAGACAGTTGGCACAACGGTACCGCGCTTCAAGCAGCCGCACACTTATGCGATGCGGCGTCTCATGCCCGCAGCGTCGACATCGCGACTCCAGAATGCCGTGATGGGCGGGACACTGGCTCAGGCTTTCAAGCTGATGCACGACACTGTGGTAGCCCAGCGTCAGACAGTGGCGACAGAAGCGAAAGGCGTCGCTGTAGCGTTGCCGCTCCGTTCCCTCTATCAGCGCGCTGTGCAGCAGTTTCCCGGGCAGGCCAAGATTTTCCCGAAGTCGGTCAACATCAACGATCCCCCGGCGTGGCGCGACCCCTTCGTAGGGGTCAACGTCGGGTCCCATGAGCCGCGCCACGACGGCGCCCGACAAGGCATTGGCCTTCTCGAATTTCCACAGGATCGAGATCAGCGACTCATGGGGGTATAGCCACTTCCTCCGAAACACGTAGCCCAGCGCCGGCGTCAGCTTGCTCTCGTCGAGCGTCAGGATCGGGAATCGTGGCTCCTGCAGCAGCGTCCCGCTACGCCGCGGTGACGAGGACGCGTCCGGTTGCATGGCGAGACTGTACATAACCGCAGTGCCGTACCGCGTGTTCCCACAGGACCTGATCGGGGCGATAGCCTCGCGCGTCCTGTAGTTCACTATCCTTGAGGACGATCTCGACGGCGCGCGCAAACGACTCCATCGGGATCTCCAGTTGCCCTGGAAGACTGGCCTTGTGGTGCGCCTTCTCGAACGCATTCCACAGCACGTCTGCGTCGTTGACGAGTCGATATCCAGCGTCAAACGCCTGCGGAACGTAGAAGCGTGTAAAGCTCCATCCAGTTCCTTCCGGATAGGCGGTCTGATCGTAGCCGTTCAGGCATGTCGCGACGTCATGTGCATTGCGTATGCCATAAAATGACAGCTCCTCGACCATGAGACGCGCGACGATCTGCGTCTTGCCCGCAACCTGCATCGCGGTCTTCTGCGCGACCAGCTCCTGTTGACCGACAAGAAAGGTGAACAGTTTGATTTGCTGGCGGTCCAGCGCGTCATGAACATCACGCAGCCATTCATATTCATTGTCGTTGTATCGTTGGGCCTCGTCGCAAAAGAGCAGCACCATCCCACTGCCCGAACAGGATGCCGCCTGACGGATTCTCAGCGTCAGGCGCATCCGCTTTGAAGGATTGGAGCCAGCGTTCGGATCCGGGTCACCGACCGCCTCAAGCAGATTTGCGAAGAACGGCCCCTCGGCATGACGCGGCTTGTGCTCGCACTGCGCGTGGTAACTCGTCATCCGCGGATAGTTGCGCGCCAGCAGCAGCCGGACATATTCAATTGCACGGGTCTTGCCGATGCGTGACGGCCCATAGATAAGCGCGCCCATAATCCGGTAATGCAGACATCGAACTACCAGTTCATAAAAAGACTCGATAGCCGGTGTGGCAATGCGGTAGTTGCCTGTCACGAGCGGGTGTAGCGATGGATCGATCGGACGAGGTATCTCAAGCGACATGTTGCCTCCCACAAACGTCAGATTAAAAGACCTGGCCGGTGCCAATGGTGAGCTTTCGGGGACGCGTTGGGCCCCGCGGTGCTGCTACTCCTTCGGTCTCTGGCTCCGACGGCCCTACCGCCGTAAGCGCAGCAACTGTTACGGCGGTCGGAGGGCCTACGGGCGGGCGTGCTGACGACGCAGCTGACATAACGCGCATCGCCTGCGACAGGTCCGAGGCCGCCCTGCGTGTCTTCTTCGCCCTGGCCAGTTTGCCTTGAACGTACTCTTCGATCGGATTTGCCTCGACCGATGTCGGCGAACGTCGGTTACCCTTCTCCTTGAGGATTTCCTGCCGCAGTTTGAGAGTGTGTGGTATCAGGCGCCACGCGCCTTGAACATCGAGAACGCCCAGTTCGGTACCATCCGGCAGGAATGCGCGCACGCTACGCATATCGTCCGCGTTCATATAGACCAGCAATCGCTTGCCGATGAACTGTGTGCTGCACGCAAGCACGGCGCTCGTATATCGAGCGCCGTGCAGATTGATATGTGGCCGGACACCTTTGCCGAGGTAGGCGCGTACCTGGCAATGAATTGCCGATTGCATCAGGCAGAGGGAACGCCGGTGATGTTCGGGAAGCCACGTGAGCAGTTGCTGACTGCCGCGAACGAAATATTCCATCGCCTCCAATGGCGTGACATTGTTCAGCCCGGCGTGTGGCGTGCCATGGTAGCTCGCGATCGCGTACTCAATCAGCTCCTCCAGCTCGTCGAGTGATACGTACAGGCGCAGGTTGCCCTTTGGATCCGCCAGAGCACGGCGCAAGTCACGCGGATGCGAACCCGTGTAACCCGGCAACCTGGACGACAGCCTGCCGGCTATGGTGCCAAAAAAGCGTTCGATATAGGGTCGCTCATCTGGACTGTACTTCGGCCCGGCATCAACACAGCAACCGACGAATTCGCACAATGCAGCCCGTGACTCGTTTGCCAGGTTCGCCTTCGCGTTGTCAAGCTTCATCCACTCCCACGTGACGTACGCGAGTTCCGGCAACCGTTGCGATGGGAATCCGTCACGTGGTCCGTAGGTTAAGCCTGGAATCGTGAAGGTTCGTGGTCGATGCGGTTCCAGTGCGTTCTCGATTGTCTTGATGACGTCATAGCGGCTGTATTCGCGTCCCAGCGCAATGTGATAGCCGAGCACCGCCCGGGTGCTGACGTCAATGATCGCGAGTAGCCAGACGCGCTCAATCTCGAACTCGTGCTCGAAGCCCAGTTGATCACGCACTACTACCTTGAGCCGGATATCGAGCCGGTGCCCATCAAACTCCACGACCTGGTAAGGCCGCGTTGCTGGTGGACTGGCAAAATCGTCCTCGTGGCGTGGTATCCCTTTCAGGTGCGAAGCTCCTGCCGCCCGCGCGCCTGTGGCGAAGTTGCGCAGCATTTCCGCCTTCAGATGCGCTGCCAGTGAACGGATCGCCCGCCCGCGGGTATTGAAAGGGTAGTCTCCAACCGTTAGCCCCGCGGAGCGGCACTGCCACAGAAACTCGACGTGCAGCGGTTGCAAACCGCTCAATCTCGTATGCAGCCGGCCTTCGGTATGGATCTGCTCGAGCGTGACACGACGCCGCTTGAGCTGCGAACGTAGCCATACTGAAAGTGACGGGTAGCGTTCGAGAAGTTGGGAGAAAGCGCCTGCCGTACCGCGACTGCCCCGCTCTCCCCTCACAGTGATCTGGCCCAGCCGCGCGTATTCCGTGACTCTCACGTAACTCTGCAGCCCGCGGAACCCGTAAATCCGTCCATCAGGGTGAAGTGACAGTCCACGTTCCAGCAATCGATAGAGCTGCCGCCTGTTCACGCCAGTCGACTGCTCAATGCCCTTGACCGGTTCACCCCGCGCGAAGCGCTCGATCGCCTGCATTCGCATCTTGATAACCTTACGTGCCTTCGCGTCGAAATCTGTCCATGCGACGGCGGGCCACGACGCGAGATCGAGCGCCTGCAGTTCGGGTTTGCGACGGCTCATGACTGACTCTCCTGAGAAGCGAATCGCGTCATCGACGACAATGCGTCGGTTCGCAACTCTGGGGCGCTCACGCGGCCTGCATACAGCAGCCCGAAGACTGCCGCCCGTGCGAGAATCGGATCGCCCGCTGAAAACTTGCGCTCGATGGAAAGCAAGGACTGAGGACTGCAGATGAACTGCTCAATCGCGTCAAGGAGAGATGCGGGCACGAGGCCACGGGTGACGACGATACAAGGCAGCATGCGCTTCCAGTTGTCAATCCACGTGCGCGATGCCGCCAGATCGGCCGGATTGACGCTCCGGACATCGATCGAGTTGAAATCCCTGAATTTGCCGTCACGCGTTGGACCGTCCGCGGTAACCGGCGCCGGCAGCAGGATTAACTCCTGCCGGTCCGAGAAAGAGACCCAGAAGTCGGCAAGCTGTCGCTGCCCACGAAGCTGAACGTACCCTGGGCGCTCGCAGAATACCCGTACCCCCGGATCTGTTTCGATGAGGATCCACTGATCGAATGCGCAGCGTCGATAGAACGTCAGCCGCCGGTTGAGCTTCGGACTGAAAGCTTCGAGCCGATGCGCGCCGCGTGGCCGATCAAGCGCGACAGGCTGCGGATTATCCAGAAAATCTTCCATGAGATCAACGCAGTAGGCACGGGCTTCGAAGTCTAGGACGCGAATTGACGAAATTAATGCGGACTTATGCGAATTGACGATTTTATTTAGTTGCGAGTGCCAATAAAATTGGCAATTAAAAATGACGCCAGCTTATACGGCTTGTCTTTGACGGGATTCTGGATTGACAGACTTATTTTGATCGACGTCAATCTGGCGGGCTCCTGCGGGGAGACTGTCGAGGCAGCCACCTCGATATCGTCCGTGCCTGCGAGAATTGTCCACATAGCATGACGGCGCGTTACGGCCTACAGAAATCTTTCATACACGAAACGCTCAAGCAATTAACCATCCGCTGGTGACAGGATGTCGCACCGGGCACGCGGATAAACCGTTTATAGTGCACTGCACAAGCCCGTGCGATCGGTAGGTGCGATCCGACGGTCGTGTTATAGCGCACTGCACAAATCCCGTCCGATCGGCAAGTGCGATCCGACGACCGCGTCCGGCATTGCCGGGTTGCGGACAGACATGCCGCTGAAGGTGATTCGACACGCCTGTCAGCTTCGCCCAGTTTCTGTCTACACCATCAAAATGAGGTTCCCGTGAAATACCTTACCCGCATCGCCGCGTCTGGAGTACTCATGGTCGTCGCTCTCGCTATCGTCACCTTCGCCCAGATCAAGTTCGCGCCGCAATCCGCAGACAACAACCCGCTCGCGCGGATCGTCCTGAACGTCGAGTCGCAACTGAACGGCTGAGTGACTCCACCGCTGTATGTAGCCCGCACCCCGCAGGCAAAGAAAAACCCGCCAGGCTCCGAAGAGAACTGGCGGGTTTGAGCTCTGATTTCGGATTCACATACAAGGCGACGATAACGGAGCTGACGCCTGCTCAGGCTCCTCCAGCGACCAGTCAGCCTCCATGTCCACGGCATCCAACACCTTGGGCAGGTCACCAATCGTCAATTCGAGACGCTTCATCGTGGCCTCGTGAGACAGGCAATCTTCCCCTTCGACGTTTCGATCATCAGAAACTTGAAGAGCGTGTCGCCATACTGATCCAGTGCAAGCCAGCCCTTCCCGCCTTGCGCAAATTGTCGCCGCGCACCCTGAAGGCATGGCCGAATCCAGAATTTGTGCAGCAGCCTCCTGCACAAATTTAAATCTTTTCGGCTTTGCAAACAGAGGATTGCGAATTAAAAATTGATCAATTGATTTATGTCATAAATCGACGACACTATTTGTTTTTATTCTAGCGGCGATCTAGAGAGGTCTGCAAAACCCCACCTCACCCGCCCACATCCTCAATCAACCCCGCCTTCAGCGCGCGAATGCGCCGATCAACGAAATATCCGCCACCTTCCGTATAACGCAAATACAACCGCCCGCACTCCGAGCACTCCCAGACACCACACCGGTTATACGGAAAGTACCGCGGCGCGATAGGCGCATCCGGCGACCAGTACTGCACGTTATCCGGCCGATACTCAGCAAACGTAGGCTCGGGATCATCCTCGCGCATGAGCGTAGCCACCTCAACAAGCTGCGCTTCATCGAGCGAAAGCGGTTGCGATTGCCATCCATCCAGCGGTGTCTTCGTGCAGGAGCAAGGCGCTGAATCTTTCTCTTCAGCGCGCCGAGCAAGTGCGACGAGAGCCGCTGCGTCCACAAAGGGTGTCATGAAATATTGCCTGTTTCCGGATTGATTCGATGCCAACGGCGCGATCGTCCCTTATACCTCAACTCGTCCAACCACGCCGCGCCGCTTGCCCGAATCTCACCCGTTCATCATCCGGTCACGATGCGGCATCACCCATGTCCTGTCGAACCGACCTTCGGCAATCGATCGCAACGCAGCCGCTTCCTTCGCGCCCTGCTTGCGTGCACCCTCAATCACGCTCTCCACATCCGAAGGCGCAATCGCCAGCAGCCCATCTTCATCGCCAACGATGATGTCGCCCGGATTCACCACCATCCGCCCAACCGTCACGGGCACGTTGATTTCGCCCGGCCCATTCTTGTACGGCCCGCGATGCGTGACGCCGCGCGCATACACGGGAAACTCCCGTTGACGCAGCGCGCCGACATCGCGTATCGCGCCGTCGATCACCAGCCCCTGCACGCCGAGACTTTCCGCATAACTCGCCATGATGTCGCCCATCAGCGCCTGGGTCAGCTCGCCGCCGCCGTCGATCACGAGCACATCGCCTGGCCTGCAAAAGTCGAACGCTCGATGGATCGCGAGATTATCGCCGCCACGCGTGCGCACCGTGACCGCTGTGCCCGCCATCGCATGCGGCCTGTGATACGCCTGCAAGCCCACTATTCCACTTGCGCGCGCCATGTTGTCGCTGAGCAGCGACACCGCGAGTTCGCGCAACGCAGCCAGCGTTGCAGGGCTTGCTTGCGGAGCCGATTCATATTCGCGCCAGCCAATCGGATTCATATCGTCGCCCCTTCCGTTGCCAGTTGCTTGTCGAGTTGCGCGGTGAGGCGTGCATACACCGCCCGCGCGTTGTCTTCGTAGATGCGTTGCCGATCGGCGTCGCTCAACCATTCGATTGCATCGATATAGCGCCGCGTGTCGTCATAGTAGTGACCCGTCTCGGGATCGATGCCCTGCACTGCGCCGATGGTTTCCGATGCGAAAAGAATGTTCTCGACGGGAATGACTTTCGCGAGCAGTTCAGCGCCGGGCTGGTGGTACACGCAAGTATCGAAGAACACGTTCTTCAGCAGATAGTCACGCAGCAACGGCCGCTTCATGTCCTGCGCGAGCCCGCGATAACGTCCCCAGTGATAAGGCACGGCGCCGCCGCCATGAGGAATGATGAAGCGCAGAGTTGGGAAGTCCGCGAACAGATTGGCGGTGAGCAACTGCATGAACACGGACGTATCGCCATTGATGTAATGCGCGCCCGTAGCATGGAAATTCGGATTGCACGACGACGACACGTGAATCATCGCGGGCACATCGAGCTCAACCATTGCTTCGTATAACGGATACCAGAAGCGATCGGTAAGCGGCGGCCCGGACCAGTGCCCGCCCGATGGATCGGGATTCAGATTGCAGCCGATAAAACCAAGCTCCTGAACACACCTGCGCAGTTCTGCAATGCTATTGTCGGGCGACACACCGGGCGCTTGCGGCAACTGGCACACGCCGACGAAATGCCTTGGGAACAGCGAGCAAACACGATGCACGAGGTCATTGCACTCGCTCGACCAGACGGCATTCGCCTCTGCGCCGGCGAGATGATGACCCATGCCCGCAGCGCGTGGCGAGAAAATCGTGAGGTCGGTGCCGCGCTCGCGTTGAATGCGCCGCTGTCCCGTTTCGATGCTTTCGCGGATTTCGTCATCTGTGATGACGGGACGCGGCGGCACGGGCGTGCCGTCCTTCAGCGCGGCAATCTGCTTCGCGCGCCACGCCTCGTGCGGTCGTGGCGACGTCGTGTAATGACCGTGGCAATCGATGATCATGTAGCGAACCCTTTGAGTCTTTCCAATGAACCTGCGATAAAACGCTATTAGCTGCCGGTGGCGGCATCGCCATTCGCGAGCGCCGACGACGCGCCCTCCTCCGGCGGCGTGACGCGCATGACGAGCGCGATGATCGTCGCGATCACGAGAAATGCCGCGATGGTCAGCAACGCCAGCGAGAAGTTACCCGTCGCGCGGCGCACCAGTCCGATGCTCCACGGCCCCACCAGTCCGCCGAACTGCGCGATCGTGTTGATCAGCGCGATCGTTGCGGCGCCCGCCGCGCCTGTGCGGAACGACGACGCGAGGCTCCAGAACAGCGGATTGCCCGCGTAAATAAAGAGTCCCGTTACGCACAGCAGCGCATAAGCGATCACGGGATTCGGCGCATAGGCACTGCCCGCGATGGCAATCGCGCTCGCGCCGTACACGAATGCGAGGTGCTTCTTGCGGTCGCCGGTACGGTCGGAACTGCGGCTGATCAGGAACGTGCCGAGCACGCCTAGCAGCGGCGGCGCTGCGGAAAGAAAACCGACTTCAATATTGCTCAGATGGCCGAGGCTCTTGACGATCTGCGGCAGCCACAGAAAGAGCCCATAAATGCCCACGAGCGCACAGCCGAACAGACATGCAAGGCTCCACACGCGGATATCGCCTGCCACGCGCAGAAACGAAACATGCGTATGGCCGCCGAGCGCTTCGCGTTCCGCAGCGAGCGTCGATTCGAGCCAGCGCTTCTCGTCATCGCTGAGCCATGCGGCGTCGGCCGGACGCTCGGTCATGATGCGCAGCGTCAGGAGGCCGAGCAGCATCGCCGGGACGCCTTCGAGGATGAACATCCATTGCCAGCCATGCAGTCCGAGCACGCCGTTCGCGTAGGTCATCAGCGTCGTCGAGATCGGGCCGCCGAGCACCGCCGAAAACGAGCCCGCAATGATGTACCCGCCAACAGCGCGCGCCCGGTAGCGTTCGGGAAACCACTTGGTCAGATAAACGGCAACGCCGGGCAGGAAGCCCGCTTCCATCACGCCCAGCGAAAAGCGCAGCACGTAGAAGCTGGTGTCGTTGAACACGAATGCCGTGGCGGCAGCGACCGCGCCCCACGTGAGCAGAATGCGCGCAATCCACCGGCGCGCGCCGACACGATGCAACAGCAGATTGCTCGGCACTTCGAGCAACATATAGCCGACGAAGAAAATACTCCCCGCGAAGCCGAACACGGCAGGACTGAAGCCCATGTCGTTGTTCATATCGAGGGCTGCGAAGCCGATGTTGATGCGGTCGAGATAGTTGAAGAACATCATTGCGAAGAGCAAGGGCATCAAGCGCCCGTACACTTTTCGCATGGTTGCTGCTTCGTCGATGCGGGTCATGCCGTCTCCTTCCTGAGCGCGCGACACTGCGGTCGCTTCATTCCTGTGGACTGAGCGATGGGGTTCAAACCATAGCGTCAGCTACCTGTTCGATGGTAGGAATGCGCGGCCAGGAAGTCCAAGACGAGATGCTTATGCTTGTATAACGATCGTCTTATAGTGTGCCGCTGTCGTCGAGCGGCGGCGGAAGGCAGCGTAAGAATGCGAGCAGATGCGGCGACGTGTCGTCGTCGCGATAGGTGGCGGCGAGGGTCGAGCGTTGCGCGGAACCCGGGCCTTCCAGGTGGCGGTACACGACATCGGTACGCCCATGACGCGCCACCGACTCCCCAACCACCGTCACGCCCAGCCCCGCCGCGACGAGCGCAATCGCAGTCTGTATTTCGTAAGCCTGGTGCGCGATGAACGGCGTCACGCCCGCATCGCGATACAGCGACAGGACCGACCGCTTGTACTGGGCATTCTGGTGCTTCGGATAGAGGATCAACGGCGTGTCGGCCAGTTCGGCGACTTTCACTTTCTTTCGTTTTGCAAGCGGATGATCGAGCGCCATCACGACGACGAGCTGCTCGCGCAACAGCACGCGAGACGTGTAGCCCGACATGGGAAGTGGCTGTCGTCCGATGCCGACGTGGATGCGCATGTCGCGCAGCGCATCGCTCTGTTCGTCGGTGAGCATTTCGTAGAGCTTCAGCTCGACTTGCGGAAACTCGCGGTGAAAAGCCTTCAGCGCAGGCGGCAGAATGCTGTACATCGCCGAGCGCGTAAAGCCGACACTCAGCCAGCCGCGCCGGCCCATGCCGATTTCGGCCGCGCCTAGCGTCGCCTGTTCGAGCGAGCCGAGTATCTGTTTCGCCTCGGTGCACAGGTACTGTCCGGCCTCCGTGAGACGCAGCGGCCGGCGCGTGCGGTCGATCAGTTGCGTGCCGAGCCGCTCTTCCAATGCGCGGATCTGCTGGCTGAGCGCGGGTTGCGCAATATGCAGACGCTCTGCGGCGCGGCTGAAGTTCAGCTCTTCAGCGAGCGTCACGAAACATTGAAGCGCTCTGAGGTTCATCGGTCGAGTCGTTGCGTTGGATCGTCGGGCGTCGACATGATGACATGCTTCGCAGGTCGCGACGATCCACACCATCCCGCGTTCGGGCTCAGCCAGCCGCTTCCTTCTGCTCCACGGGCACACCCACATCCATCGCGCTCGACACCTGGCGCAATTCGTCCGCGATGATCGAAATCAGCGCTTCCGCCGCCGCGCTGAGCGGCCGGCGCGGATGGCTCACGCGCACGATGTGCCGCACGATGCGTGGCGCGAGTATCGGATACGCGCGTAGCGTCCCCTCCCGCACCGCGCGTCCAACGACGATGCGCGGCAGAATCGTCGCAAAGCGCGTCTTCTCGACGAGCGCGACGATGGTTGACAGCACATCGATTTCGAAGCGCGGCGCGAGCAGCACATCTTCATGTTGCGCCGCCGTATCGAGCACGCCGCGCAGACCGTGACGCTTGGTGGGCAACACGAGTTCCAGTTCGGGCAATTGCGCGAGTTCGATCGAATGCGGCAGTTCCGGCCCATGCGCGACGCTGGTCGCGAGCACCATCTCTTCGTCGAGCAGCGGCTGCGAATCGAGCGACAGACGCGCACGCGGCTTGTTGATCAGCGCGGCATCGAGCTGACCGCCCGCCACCCAATCGATGAAAGTTGCGCTGTAGCCGTCCGCCACCGTCACTTCGACATGCGGATAGCGCGCATGAAAACGCGACAGCGAATCCGCCAGCACGCTCTCCGTCACCGACGCAATGAGCCCGATCCCCACATGCCCCGTCACCACTTCATCGCGTTGTACGAGTTGCTGCCGCGCGTGCGCGAGGTCGCGCATGATGGGCAGAAAGAGCCGGTACATCAGCCGCCCCGCGGCGGTCGGCGCCATGCCATGCGCGCCGCGATCGAAAAGTTCCTGGTGCAGTTCCTCCTCCAGCTTCGCGATCTGCATGCTGAGCGCGGGCTGCACGATGTTCAGCCGCTTGGCCGCGCGCGTGACCGAGCCGTCTTCGAACAACGCGATGAAATACTGGATTTGCTTGAGGTCCATGACTGGGACGATCCCGGAAGCGGGTTATCACGATGACTAATGGCGGCCATCCGTTTCATCAGGCTACAGCCGAAAGCCTCGCTGGGCATGCCGTGGCAAATCCCCGTCGCACAAGGCGACACGGGCGTGTGTATTGATATCGCGCTGTAAGGCGAACGTCATCGGGGCTAACACGGATATCAGCAACGATGATCCAAAGCATCAAAAATCAGTATTAGAACTTATACCGCCTTGTCGCTACGCTTGGCTCCATGTCCTCTCGATCCGATCCGCATCGGACGTATCGAAGAGGCGGCAATGGATGGAGACGCAGATGAATACTCGCGACGCCGCGACCCAAGGCGCCTTTTCTGCCAGGTCGTTTTCGCAGGCCCACACATGGGCCGAGCCTTCGGGCGCGCTCACGCTGCGCGGCTGGCTTGCGCATCTCGCCCGCACCGGACGTCTCGCGACGATCGACCGGCCCATCGCGCTCGAACACGAACTGGCCGCTGTCGCCAAGCGGCTCGACGGCACGCAGGCCGCGTTCTTCACGCAGCCAGGCGGACTCGATGTGCCGGTGGTGAGCGGCTTCATGTCGAAGCGCGCGTGGATCGCAGAAGCGATGGGCGTCGAGGAACACGCCTTGCTCGCGCGCTTTCGCGATGCCGCCGGCGCGCCCATCGCGTCGCAACGGGTCGTGCGCGGCGAGGCGGCTTGCCAGCAGATCGTTCATACCGATGCAATCGACCTGCACGCGCTGTTGCCCATCCCGACACACAGCGAGCACGATAACGGCCCCTACATCACGGCAGGCCTCGTGATCGCGCGTAATCCCCGTACAGGCGTGCAGAACGTCTCGATTAACCGCATTCAGGTGCATGGCCGCGACCGCATGGCGATCCTATTGTTGCCGCGCCATCTTTATGCCTTCCAGAAAGCAGCCGAAGCAAACGGCGACGCACTCGACGTCGCCATTGCCATCGGCGTCGATCCGCTAACGATGCTCGCCTCGCAAGCGATCACGCCCATCGATCACGATGAGCTCGAAATCGCCGGCGCATTGCAAGGCGCACCGCTGCCCGTCGCGCAGTGCGTGACGAACGGCGTGCACGTGCCCGCGTTCGCGGAGATCGTGATCGAAGGACGCATTCTGCCGAACGTGCGCGAGCCCGAAGGCCCGTTCGGCGAGTTCCCGAAGTACTACAGCGCGAAAGAAGCACGTGAAGTCATCGAGGTCACGGCTGTCACGCATCGGCGCGACCCGATCTTTCATACGATCGTCCCCGCTGAAATGGAGCATCTGCTGCTCGGCGGCATTCCGCGTGAAGCGACGTTGCTCGCGCATCTGCAACGCAGCCATCCGGGCGTGAAGGACGTGCATCTGTCGGTGGGCGGCGTGTGCCGCTATCACCTGTGGATCCAGTTCGACAAGAAGCGCGAAGGCGAAGCGAAGAACGTGATTCTCTGCGCGTTCGGCGCGCACTACGACATCAAGCAGGTAGTCGTCGTCGATACGGATGTGGACGTGCATGATCCCGCCGAAATCGAATGGGCCATCGCGACACGCTTTCAAGCCGATCGCGATCTCGTCGTGATCGAAGGCGCGCAAGGCTCGCCCCTCGATCCGTCGACGACCGTCGGCCAGCCCGACGATGCGCCACCGCATCTGCAAGGCGTCAGCGCGAAGATGGGACTCGACGCGACGCGGCCCGTGGTCTATTCCGCGCATGTGTTCACGCGCGTACGGATTCCGGGCGAAGACACGGTCGATCTCGACGCCCTCGTCGCCGCGGATAACACCGCGTTCGACGCTTATCTGGCGCGCCGTCATGACTGAGCGCCCAACCCGCAAGCCACGCATCGTCGTCGGCATATCGGGCGCAAGCGGTGCGATGATCGGCGTGCGCCTGCTTACCGCGCTGCGCCGGCTCGGCACACACGAAACGCATCTGATCGTGTCGGCGTCGGGCGCCATCACGGCAGCGCAGGAACTGGGCCTCACGCGCAGCGATCTCGACGGGCTTGCCGATGTCGCCCACAACGTGCGCGACATCGGCGCAACCATCGCGAGCGGCTCGTTCGTCACGGAAGGCATGGTGATTGCACCCTGTTCGATGAAAACGCTCGCGGGCGTCGCGAATGGCTTCGCGGACAACCTGTTGACGCGCGCCGCCGACGTCATGCTCAAGGAGCGCCGGCGCCTCGTGCTGGTGGCGCGCGAAACGCCGCTCAACCTCGCGCACCTGCGCAACATGACGCTGGCAACCGAAATGGGCGCCATCGTGATGCCGCCCGTGCCCGCTTTCTACGCGCATCCGAAGACAATCGAAGACGTGGTCGATCACACGGTTGGCCGCATTCTGGATCTGTTCGCAATCGAGCATCGCGAGATCGCAAAGCGTTGGAGCGGTCTCGCCGATGAGTTCGCGAGCCGCCGCGACGACGATGGAGCCGACCGATGAACCAGCGCGACATGAATGTTGCCGAAGCCCCTATCGTCGCGGAGCGCGACGCGCCCGCACACGAGGCCGCGCCGGCACGCGCAGCGAAACATGTCGGCCGCCCGATGCAGCGGCTCGAAGACCCGGCAATCCTGACAGGCCGGGGCCGCTATGGCGACGACATCGGCGTGAAGCCAGGCACGTTGCACGCGGCCGTGCTGCGCTCGCCGCACGCGCACGCAGAACTCGTTTCGATCGATGCGAGCGGCGCAGAAAAGCTGCCCGGCGTGCGCGCCGTGCTGACGCGCGACGATCTGCGCCCATGGTCGCGTCCTTTCGTGGTCGGTGTGAAATCGCCGATGGAGCAATGGGCGCTCGCGATGGATCGCGTGCGTTATGTCGGCGAACCGGTGGCCGTCGTGATGGCGGAATCGCGCGCACTCGCCGAAGACGCGCTCGACCTCATCAAGGTCGAATACACGCCGCTCGATCCCGTCACCTCAATCGAGCAATCGATGCGCGACGACGCGCCCGTTCTGCACGAGCGGGTCGGCACCAACGTGATCAGCGACCGGCACTTCCGCTACGGCGAGCCGGAGGCGGCATTCGAGCAGGCGCCGCATCGCGTGAAGCTCGTTACGCACTATCCGCGCAACTCGTGCGCGCCGATCGAATGCGGCGTCGTGATCGCCGAGTATCTGTCAGGCGACGAAGGCTACGACGTCACGTCGAATTTCATGGGTCCGTTCTCGCTGCATGCCGTGATGGCGATGGCGTTGAACGTGCCTGCAAACCGCTTGCGTCACAAGGCCCCGCGCGACTCGGGCGGCAGCTTCGGCGTGAAGCAGGCGGTGTTTCCGTATGTCGTGCTGATGTGCCTCGCGTCGCGCAAGGCGGGCGCACCCGTGAAATGGGTCGAGGACCGGCTCGAACATCTGAGCGCGGCCACTTCCGCGACGGCGCGGCTATCGACGATCGAAGCCGCCGTCGAAAACGATGGACGCATCACCGCTCTCTCCTACGATCAACTCGAGGATTGCGGCGGCTACGTGCGCGCGCCCGAGCCCGCCACCTTCTACCGGATGCACGGTTGCCTGACGGGCGCCTACGCGATTCCGAATCTGCTCGTGCGCAACCGCGTCGTGCTGACCAACAAGACGCCGACGGGCCTCGTGCGCGGCTTCGGCGGGCCGCAGGTGTATTTCGCGCTCGAACGGTTGATCCAGCGCATTGCCGTCGAGTTGAAGCTCGACGTGCTCGACGTCTATCGCCGCAACTTCGTGCCTGCGGATGCGTTTCCGTATCGCGCGGCAGCGGGCGCGCTGCTCGATTCAGGCAACTATCAGGAAGCGCTGCGGCGCGCGCTGTCGGATGGCGGCCACGTCGAACTGGTCGCGCGCCGCGATGCCGCGCGCAAGCAAGGCCGGCTCTATGGCATCGGCTTCGCGGCCATCGTCGAGCCTTCCGTGTCGAATATGGGCTACATCACGACCGTGATGCCCGCCGAGGCGCGCAAAAAAGCCGGACCGAAAAACGGCGCGATCGCGAGCGCGACCGTGAGCGTCGATCTGCTGGGCGGCGTGAACGTGACGATCGCATCGACGCCCGCTGGCCAAGGGCATATGACCGTCTGCGCGCAGGTCGTGGCCGACGTGCTCGGCCTCGATCCGAAGGACATCGTCGTCAACGTCGAGTTCGATACGCACAAGGACGCGTGGTCCGTCGCATCGGGCAACTATTCGAGCCGCTTTGCGGGTGCGGTAGCAGGCACGGTGCATCTCGCCGCGATGCGCGTGCGCGACAAGCTCGCGCGCATCCTTGCGAAACAATTCGGCTGCGTGCCCGGCGACGTGCGCTTCGAAGGCGCCCGCATCTATCCGAAGGATGCTGAAGAGCGTGCACTGCCGTTCGGCCGCGCCGCGAGCAATGCGCCGCACTGGGCGCCCGCGCTGCTGCCCGAAGGCGAAGAGCCGGGCTTGCGCGAGACCGTGTTCTGGTCGCCGCCGCATATGGACGCACCGGATGAGAACGACCGCATCAATACGTCGGCAGCCTACGGCTTTGCATTCGACATGTGCGGCATCGAACTCGACCGCGCGACGGGCCACGTCCGCATCGACCGGTATGTCACGGCACATGACGCAGGCACGCTGTTGAATCCCGCGCTCGCCGATGGCCAGATTCGCGGCGCGTTCGCGCAAGGCCTCGGCGCGGCATTGCTCGAAGAATTCCGCTATGGCGCGGACGGCAGCTTCCAGTCGGGCACGCTCGCCGACTATCTGATGCCGACCACCTGCGAAGTCCCCGATCCGCTGATCGTGCATCTGGAAACGCCCTCGCCGTTCACGCCGCTCGGCGCGAAAGGTTTGGGCGAAGGCAACAACATGACCACGCCCGTGTGCATCGCCAACGCGGTGGCGGACGCGCTCGGCATCGACGATATCCGCTTGCCGCTCACGCCTTCGAAGGTAATGGCACTGATCGGTATCGACGATCCCGAACCTTCGCGACCCGAATTCCGCGAAGCAGCGACGTCGAAGCCCGCAACACCCGGCGGCGGACGCGCGCTCACGGCGCAAGGCAGCGTCGATCTGCCCGCCACGCCCGAAGCGATTTTTGCGGTGCTGCTCGACCCCGTTGCGCTTGCGAAAGTCATTCCCGGCTGCCACGCGCTCGAAGCGACGGGACCGAACCAGTATCGCGCGGACGTGACGATTGGCGTCGGCATGATCAAGGCGCGTTTCGAGGCGCGTATCGGTTTATCGGAGATCGATGCGCCGCATCGGCTGCGGCTGGCGGGCGCGGGCATTTCGCCGCTCGGCAGTGCACGCGGCAACGGGCTCGTCGAACTCACGCCGACGGCCAATGGCACGCGCCTCACATACGACTACGAAGCCCAGGTGTCGGGCAAGGTCGCCGCCGTCGGCGGACGCATGCTCGAAGGCGCGGCGAAGGTCGTGCTGCGGCAACTGTTCGAAGCGCTCGGACGGCAGGCTGCAGGCCAACCACTCGCAACGGACGCTTCGCCACTCGCGCGGTTGTTCCGGCGTCTCTTCGCACGCTTCAGGAGGCACGCATGAAGCCCGCCGCCTTCGACTACGTTCGCGCAAAGACAACGCACGAAGCGCTTGAGATGCTCGCTCAGAGCGGCGAAGACGCGCGCGTGCTGGCGGGCGGCCAATCGCTGATGGCCGTGCTGAACATGCGGCTTGCGCAGCCGCGCGTGCTCGTCGACATCTCGCGCACCGACGAACTGAACGCCGTGCGCGTGGATCGCGATGCGCGCCGTCTCGTCGTGAGTGCAGCGGCGACACAAGGCAGCGTCGAATGGCGCGCGACGCTGCGCGACGAAGTCCCGTTGCTGGCGATGGCCTTCCCCCACATCTCGCACTTTCAGATTCGCAATCGCGGCACCGTGTGCGGCTCGATCGCGCATGCGGACCCGAGCGCGGAATTGCCGCTCGTGCTGACGGCGCTCGGCGGCGACGTGCTGCTGCGCTCGAAAAAGAAGCAACGCACCGTGTCGACAAGCGACTTCTTTCAGGGCATGTTGATGACCGCGCGCGAGCCGGACGAACTCGTCGAAGCGGTGCGCTTCCCGTTGAAGCAGCCGGGCGAGCGCTTTGGGTTCGCTGAATGCTCGGCACGTCACGGCGACTTCGCGATGGTCGCATGCGCCGCCGTCGTCACGGACGACGCGATACGGATCGCCGTGGGCGGCGTCGCGGACCGGCCGAAAGTCGAGTGCTGGCCACGTCTGCAGGGCGACGACCTGCGCGGTGCATTGAACGATTTGAGCTGGAAACTGGGCGCGCAGGACGATGCGCATATCAGCGCGAAGTACCGCCGTCATCTGGTACGTGAACTCGGATGGCGCGTGATCGAGGAGGCCAAGTGAGCAAGTCCACACCGTATGTCATGCGGCACGGCGAGCAGCACGCCGTCACGCTGACCCTCAATGGCCGCGAACGCAGCGGCCATTGCGAAACTCGCGAACTGTTGTCCGATTTCCTGCGCCATGAACTCGGCGCGACGGGTACGCACGTCGGCTGCGAGCATGGCGTGTGCGGCGCGTGTACCGTGCATGTCGATGGCGTCGCGGCGCGCTCGTGCCTGATGCTCGCAGTGCAGGCCGACGGCCGGCGCGTCGATACCGTCGAAGGGCTCGCGCCCGCGCAGACACTCGGCGATCTGCAACAGGCGTTCTCGCGTCATCATGCATTGCAGTGCGGCTTCTGCACGGCGGGCATCCTGATGTCGTGCGCGGACTTTTTACAGCGCGTGCCCGATCCGACAGAAGAACAGGTGCGCGAGATGCTGTCGGGCCACATCTGCCGCTGTACGGGCTATACGCCGATCGTCGCCGCCGTGCTCCACTGCGCGGCGCGGCGCAAGGCGCCGTGCGCGGACACGGAGGCCGAACATGCTTGATCTCGGCCGCACGTTTCTGCAAAGCGTGGAGCGCAGCCCGAATGCGCTGGCGCTCGTCGACGGCGAGTTTCGCGTCACTTACGCGCAATGGCACCGGCTGATTCTGCAAGCGGCGCACGGGCTGCGGGAGCTGGGTCTCGCGCATGGCGACCGTCTGCTCGTCGTGCTGCAAAACCGCTGGGAAATGGCGACGCTGCATTGGGCCTGCCAGTTCGCGGGCATCGTCATCGTGCCGCTCAACTGGCGCGCAAAGCCTGACGAACTCGACTATTGCGTGACCGACGCGGGCGTAAAGGCGATCGTCTACGAGCCCGTGAGCGCAGAAGCCGTGATGCAAAGCCCCGCCGCGCAGAATGTGGCGCGCATCGCGCTGGATGATGCGCCGGGACGAACCGCATCGATCGACGTGCTGCTCGCGGTTCAAACTGCTCACGTAGACGAAAGCACCGAATCGACGACGACGCACGCCTCTGCCGACGACTACTCGCTGATCCTCTACACGTCCGGCACGACGGGCAAGGCCAAAGGTGTGCCGCGCCGACACCGGCATGAGCGCTCTGCAGCACTCGCACACGTGGCGCAGAACCTCTATCGGCATGGTGAGCGCACGCTCGGCGTGATGCCGCTCTATCACACGATGGGCGTGCGCTCGCTGCTTTCGATGGCGCTCGTCGATGGCCTGTTCGTCTGCGTGCGCCGCTGGAATGCGCGCCTCGCGCTCGATTCGATCGCGCAATACAAGCTCTCGTGTCTCTATCTCGTGCCGACGCTCTATCACGATCTGCTCGCGGATCGCGCGTTCGGCGATATCGATACGTCATCCGTCACGAAGCTCGGTTTTGCAGGCGCGCCGATGAGCGATGGCTTGCTCAAGCGTCTGTCAGCTGCCTTCGAACCGGAACTGTTCGTCAACCACTACGGGTCGTCCGAGGTCTACACAGTAAGCATCGACCAGCACGCGACGCTCAAGCCCGGCAGCGCCGGACGCGCAGGCATCAACACCCGCTTGCGCGTCGTGAAGCTCGACGCGCAGTCGCCGGACGACGTCGCCGCCGTGCGAGAAGAAGGCCAGATCATCGCGGACCTGCTCGGTGACGAAGCTTTCGAAGGCTACTGGAACCGGCCCGATGCGAACGCGAAGTCGCTGCGCAACGGCTGGTACTTCACGGGCGACACCGGCTTCTTCGACGAAGACGGCGATCTCTACGTCTCCGGCCGTGTCGACGACATGATCATCAGCGGCGGCGAGAACATTTCGCCTGTCGATATCGAATCGGTGCTGTCGCTGCATCCGTGCGTCGACGAAGTGGCCGTGGCGGGCGTGAAGGACGAACGCTGGGGACAGCGCGTCGTCGCCTTCGTCAAGCGAAGCGATTACGTCGACGGCGACACACTCGACGCATGGTGCCGCGCGTCCGATCTCGTCAACTTCAAGCGACCGCGCGACTACGTGTTCGTCGACGACATCCCTAAGTCCCCGGTCGGCAAAATACTGCGCCGCAAGCTCCAGGCCGGCGAATACCTGCGCGACGAGCGCGGCCCGGCCGCATCGGTTGACGCCTTGCATCAACACATTGAAATCACGAAGGAGTGACACTCATGACCGACCTGACCCACCGCGGCCAGACGCTGCTTCAGGACCTCGACGGCTTTGACGTCGAAATCGACGCCCAACGCGAACGCGCCGACATCATTCTGAACCGCCCGCCGTTCAACGTGATTTCGATGCATGCGCGCGACCAGTTGCGCGTGGCCTTCGAAGCCCTCGACGAAGACGACCGCGTGCGTGTGATCGTCGTGCGCGCGAAGGGCGAGCATTTTTCCAGCGGCGGCGACATCAAGGGCTTTCTCGAAGCATCGCCGGAACGCGTGTCGAAGCTTGCATGGAATATCGCGGCGCCCACACGCTGCTCGAAGCCGGTGATCGCGGCGAATCGCGGCTTCTGCTTCGGTGTGGGCTTCGAACTGTCGCTCGCGTGCGATTTCCGCATCGCCACGGACACGACCTTCTACGCGCTGCCCGAACAGAAGCTCGGCCAGATTCCGGGCTCGGGCGGTTCCGCACGCTTGCAGCAGATGGTCGGTATCGGCCGCACGAAAGATATCGTGATGCGCTCGCGCCGTATTCCCGGCAAGCAGGCTTATGACTGGGGTATCGCCGTCGAATGTGTCGCCGATGCCGAACTCGAAGCCGCCACGGATGCGCTCGTCGATGAGTTGCGTGCGTTCTCGCCGCTCGCACAACGTACCGCAAAGAAACTGCTCAACGATACGGAAGATGCGCCGCTGTCGATTGCGATCGAACTGGAAGGCCACTGCTATAGCCGCCTGCGTTCGTCCGACGATTTCCGCGAAGGCGTCGAGGCATTTCACGCGAAACGCAAGCCTGTGTTTCGCGGGCAATAAACCATAAGCGCGCGGTAACAAGCGCACGACAAAGGTTTGGAGGAACGTTCATGGAACGCTTCGATTACGTGATCGTCGGTGGCGGGTCGGCGGGGTGCGTGCTTGCGCACCGGCTGTCGGCCGTGCCGTCGCTGCGCGTCGCGTTGATCGAAGCGGGTGTGGACACACCGCCGGGCGCCGTGCCTGGCGAGATTCTCGACAGCTATCCGATGCCCGTCTTTTGCGGCGACAGGTACATCTGGCCCGAACTGAAGGCGCAGGCGACGCGCGGCGCGGCCACTCGCGTCTACGAACAAGGCAAGGTGATGGGCGGCGGATCGAGCATCAACGTGCAGTCGGCCAATCGCGGGCTGCCGCGCGATTACGACGAGTGGGCCGCGAACGGCACGACGGGCTGGGCCTGGCGCGACGTGCTGCCCTACTTTCGCAAGCTCGAACGCGATGTGAATTTTCCCGGCGGCGATATGCACGGGCACGACGGCCCCGTGCCGATTCGCCGCATCATGCCCGGAGACTGGCCGCCGTTCTGTCACGCGTTTGCGAATGGACTGCGCGCTCAGGGGCTCGTGATGCTGCGCGATCAGAACGCCGAGTTCGACGACGGCTTTTTCCCCGGCGCGTTTTCGAACCTCGACGACAAGCGCGTGTCGACGGCTGTTGCCTATCTCGACGAGGCGACGCGCAAGCGCGGCAATCTGCGCGTCTTCGCGGAACTGCGCGTCGAGCGCATCGTGATGGACGGCACGGTTGCGCGCGGCGTCGTTGCCGTGGCACGCAACGGTGAACGCGTGCAGTTCGACGCGAACGAAGTCATTCTGTGCGCGGGTGCGTTGCAGTCGCCTGTGATGCTGTTGCGTGCAGGTATTGGATCGCAGCAGGAACTGGACGCGCTCGGCATTGCATGCCGCGTCGACCTGCCTGGCGTGGGACGCAATCTGCAGGATCATCCGTCGCTGACGTTCTGTCATTTTCTCGCGCCGGGTTTTCGCATGCCTTTGTCGCGGCGGCGCGCCAGCATGATGGCGGCACGCCTGACCTCGGGCGTGGACGGCGGCGAAGCATCCGATCTTTATCTGTCGAGCGCGACGCGCGCCGCATGGCATGCACTCGGCAACCGGCTCGGCCTGTTCTTTCTGTGGTGCAACCGGCCCTATTCGCGGGGCCGTGTGCAATTGATCTCTCCTGATACATCCGATGCGCCTCGCGTCGAACTCAATCTGCTCGATGACGCGCGCGACCTCGAACGGCTCGCTGCCGGCGTGCGAATGCTCGCGCGCGTGGTCGATGCTTCCGGCCTCGGTCACGATACGCGCGACTTCTTTCCTGCCGCGTTTTCTCCGCGCGTGAAAGCACTGAGCCGAGTCGGGCGAGGCAATGCGCTGCTGACTTCGCTACTCGGCACGCTGCTCGATACGCCTGCGCCCTTACGGCGCGCGTTGATCGAACGTTTCTTCACACGCGGCCAGCGCATGTCCGCTTTACTCGCCGACGAACACGCGCTTGCGGACTTCATCCGAGCGAATGTGTTCGGCGTGTGGCATGCGAGCGGCACATGCCGGATGGGCGACACGCGAAGTCCGGACAGCGTGACCGATACACAAGGCCGCGTGCATGGCGCACAAGGGTTGCGCGTGGTCGACGCATCGCTGATGCCGCGACTGCCATCGGCCAACACGAATATCCCGACCATCATGATCGCCGAGAAGATCGCGGATGCCATGGTCAAGCATCGACATGCAACGGGCGCGACGCACGCAGCGCCACTCGTTTCAACGCCATAGCGAATTCAATCGACGGTTTCATTAACGCCAATCAGAGCACGCAATCGACAGGTGCCACTTTCACCGGACTGATACAGAGACAGGACGGTGACCATTCAAGGAGATGAATGATGTCCGTAGCAGCGCAAAACGGCGCCGCCGTGCCGGCTATCGACCAGCGGCAGGTCATGGGTGCAGTATTCGCTTCATGTCTGGGCTGGGCTCTCGATCTGTTCGACCTGTTCGTGCTGTTGTACGTGGCGCCCGTCGTCGGGCGTCTGTTCTTCCCGTCCGATCACGCGATGCTGTCGCTCGCAGGCGTCTATGCGTCGTTCGCGGTCACGCTGCTGATGCGCCCGCTCGGCTCCGCGCTGTTCGGCTCGTACGCCGACCGTCACGGCCGCAAGGGCGCGATGATCGTTGCCGTGGTCGGCGTCGGCATATCGACGGCGGCTTTCGGCCTGCTGCCAACCGTGCATACGGTCGGACTGGTCGCGCCCGTGCTGTTTCTGACTCTGCGGCTTGTGCAGGGCGTGTTCGTCGGCGGCGTGGTGGCGTCGACGCATACCATCGGCACCGAATCCGTCGCGCCGAAATATCGCGGCGCCGTGTCGGGACTGATCGGCGGCGGTGGCGCGGGCATGGGCGCGCTGCTCGCATCGCTAACGTTCCTGCTGATGTCGTCGCTCTTTCCGGGCGAACTGTTCGACGTGTGGGGCTGGCGCTGCATGTTCTTCACGGGGATCATCAGTTCCGTGCTCGGCCTCTTCGTCTTCAACAGCCTCGAAGAATCGCCGCTGTGGCGCAAGCTGGCCGCGGAAAAGGCCGCGAAAGCCGCGGCGCAAAAGCGCGATGCCGCCGTCGAGATCGTGCGCTCGCCGCTGAAAACGCTGTTCTCGCGCGACTATCGGTCGATCCTGTTCGTCAATCTGCTGCTGACCATCGGCGGCGGCAGCGGCTACTACCTGACCTCGGGTTATCTGCCGACGTTCCTGAAGGTCGTGAGCCACGCGCCTAACGGTGCCGCCGCCGCGATCCTGATGATCTGCAGCGTCGCCGTCGTGGTCGCGTCGGTGGCGGCGGGACACCTGAGCACGTTCATCGGCCGCAAGACGGCGTTCATCTGGATCGGGCTGATTCGCCTCGTCGCGCTGCCGGGCATCTTTCTGCTGCTGCCCACGGCCACGGACATCGTGACGCTCGGCCTCTACGCAGTCGTGTTGAGCGCGCTGGGCAGCGCCGGTTACGCGCCGATCCTGATCTTCCTCAACGAGCGCTTCCCGACGGCGATCCGCGCGACGGGTACGGGTCTGTCATGGAACATCGGCTTTGCGATCGGCGGCATGATGCCGACCTTCGTCTCGCTGGTCGCGAAGGAAACGAGCCAGTTGCCCGTCATGCTCGCGATCTTCGTCGGCGCGATCAGCGTGATCTTCCTGATTGGCGCGTTCATCGTGCCGGAGACCCGTGGCCGGCTCGATCAGCCCGCTTCGCGCAACGCGGGCTGAACGGTCTCACTCGTCCGCCGCGCTCTTCGTGACGCGGCGGATTTCCTCCGCAATGATGTCGATGAGGGCTTGCGCGGCGGGCCCGATCGGGCGCTTCGGATGCGAGACCTGAACGATGTGCCGCAAGATCGACGGCGTCGTAATGCGGTGCGCGCGCAGCGTGCCTTCGTCCACTTTGCGCTGCACGACCACACGCGGCAGGATCGTGGCGACGCTGCTCTGTTCGACGAACTGCACGATGGTGCTCAGCAGATCGATTTCGAAGGTGGGCTTGATGACGATATTGGCGGCCATCAGCGCGGCATCGAGTGCGCCGCGCAAGCCGTTGCGGCGGGTCGGCAGCACCAGTTCGACGGCGGGCGGTTGTGAAAGATCGATGGTGTCCGGCAACGTGGCAACGCACTCCATGCCCGTCACGTACACCATCTCTTCGACCAGCAGCGGCTGCATGTCGAGCGAGAGACGGCCGCGCGGCTTGTTGATGATCGCGGCATCGAGGCGCCCTGCTTCGACGCCGTCGATCAACTGCGCGCTGAACCCATCGGCCACCGATACCTCGACCTGAGGAAACAGCGCATTGAACTTCGCCAGTGATTCGGCAAGCACGCTTTCCGTTTCCGATGCGACCATGCCAAGCGACACGCGGCCCGTGACGATCACATCCTGACGGCTCAACTGCACGCGCGCGTGCTCGATGTCGCGCATGATCGGCGTGTACAGGCGATACATCTGGCGCGCGGCGTCGGTGGGCGTCATGCCGTGCGGACCGCGTTCGAATAGCGCCTGTCCCAGTTCCGCTTCGAGCTTCGAAATCTGCATGCTGAGCGCCGGCTGGACGATGTTCAGGCGCTTCGCCGCGCGCGTCACCGAGCCGTCTTCGAAGAGTGCGATGAAGTACTGGATTTGTTTGAGGTCCATGCGGCCATTCTACGTGGACTGCCTTCTCACCAACGTCGGCAAAGGCGCAATCACTGCGGGCGGCTGCGTGTCACCACGCGGCTCGTGAATCAACCGTATCAGCAATTCAATCGACGCCTGCGCAATCGCTTCCGTATTGATCGCCACCGTCGTCAGCGACGGCCGCACCTGATGCGCAAGCTGAATGTCCGTGATGCCGATCACGGACACATCGTCGGGTACTTTACGGCCTAGCGTCGCCAGCGCCTGCAACGCGCCGATCGCCAGCAGATCATTGGTCGCAAACAGCGCGCTCAGATGCGGCTCGCGCTCCATCAATTCCACACACGCGGCAAAGCCCGAGTCGATCGTATCGGGAATCTGCAGCACGGCGGCATCGTCCGGTTCGAGACCGGCTTCGCGCATCATCTCGCGAAAGCCCGTCGCACGCGCATCCTGCAAGCCGCCGCAACCGTCGCCAACCAGCATGCCGATATCGCGATGCCCCAGTTCCAGCAAATGCCGCGCCGCGAGCGCGCCCGCATGCGCGAAGTCGACGGCCACGCACGGCAGCGCAGGCAACTGCTCGGGATGCTCCCACAGGCTCAACACGATCGGCGCGCCGACGGCTGCGGACTCGCACAGTTCATTGATCGCGATATCCGTGTTGAGCACCAGCACGCCTTCGGCCAGCGTGCCCGCAATCTGCGTGAGGTACGCACGGCCGATTTCCGCGTCGTCGTCCGTGTTGCAGACCATCAGGAAGTAGCCGGCGCGCCGCGCCGCGCGTTCGGCGGCGAGCACGAACTCGGGATAAAACGGATTCGCGATGCTCGACAGCATCAGCGCCAGCGTGGGCGAGCGCCCTTCTGCCAACGCGCGCGCGTTCAGGTTAGGCCGGTAGCCAAGCTCGCGGATAGCCCGCTTCACGCGCTCAGCCGTTTCGGGCCGCACCTTGTCCGGGTTGCGCAACACGTTCGAAACGGTTGCCGCCGTGACCTTCGCGCGTCGCGCGACGTCGGTTAATGTCGCCATGCCAGAAAGATTAGGAAAGATCCCATATTTAGAGACTGCGAATCAGATGTTGCGCATCTACCGCAGGCTTTGATAACTTTTCTCGAAAGCAGGCAGGAGACAAACATGATGGCGCCTTCGAGCACACCCGAATTTAAACGCTTAAATCCACGCCGCGCAAGCCTCTGCGCGATTTTTTTCCACGCAGATTTAAGCGTTTAAATCCAGGGAAAACACCATGTCCGCGATCTCCCTGACCAACATTCAGAAGACGTTCGGCGCCAATGCGCCCGTCATTCGCAATCTCAACCTTGAAATCGGCGCGCACGAGTTTTGTGTGTTCCTCGGACCGTCCGGTTGCGGCAAGTCCACGTTGTTGCGCATCGTCGCCGGCCTCGAAGACCAGACCGACGGCGACGTGACGATCGACGGCCGATCGATGAACGGCGTCCCCGCCGCCGAGCGCGGTGTCGCGATGGTGTTCCAGAGCTACGCCCTCTTCCCGCACATGTCGGTCTACGAAAACATGGCGTTCGGCCTGAAGCTCGCAAAAACGCCGAAGGCCGAAGTCGACCGCAAAGTGCGCGAAGCAGCGCGCGTGCTGCAACTCGATACGCTGCTCGAACGCAAACCGCGCGAACTGTCAGGCGGTCAGCGTCAGCGCGTCGCGATTGGCCGCGCGATCGTGCGCGAGCCGGGCGTGTTTCTGTTCGACGAGCCGCTGTCCAATCTCGATGCCGCGCTGCGTGGCCAGACGCGCATCGAAATCGCGCGGTTGCATCAGCGCTTCGCGCAGGCGAGCGTCGTCTACGTGACGCACGACCAGATCGAAGCGATGACGCTAGCCGACAAGATCGTATTGCTGCACGCGGGTGCGGATACGCAGCGCATCGGCAGCATCGCGCAGATCGGCGCGCCGCTGGAGCTTTATCACCGGCCGCGTTCGCGGTTCGTCGCGGGTTTCATCGGCTCGCCGCGCATGAATTTCCTCGATGGCGAAGTCGAAGCGGCTGCGTACGATGGCGTGCACGTCAGGCTCAACCGCAGCGGCACGACGCTGCGCGTGCAGGTCGACGGCGCGCGTCTCACGCGTGGCCAGCCTGTCACGCTCGGCATTCGTCCCGAGCACATCCGTCTCGACGGCGACGCGCAAACGCTCACCGTTAAATCGCTGATCACCGAACAGCTTGGCGAGCACAGCTATGTGCATGTCGAATGTGCGGACGGCACGCTGATCGCGAAAGCGTCCGGCGATGTGTCGATTCGCAACGGCGAGCCTCTGGCTTTGCGTGTGCCTGCCGACGCATGCCATCTGTTCGATGAAGAAGGCATCGCGCTGACGCGCAACGTCGAGACAGAAGCGCAAGCGGTCGCGCTGCACATGTCGTAAAAGCAGCCTGGCGACGACGCGAACCGCGCCTGCCGGGTTCGCCGATCTCAACAGCCGGCCATAGAGCCGGCGCGGTGGGCACGAAGACCGCTGTCCGCGTCGAGCGGCCGGCCAACAACGCAGTTCAAGGAGACACCACGATGATCAACAAGCACCTGAGCCGCCTTGCGGGGCTCGCCTTTTTCAACACGCGCTCCGTGACGGCTGCGTTCGCCGTCTCGGCAGCGCTGCTGTCGGGCTTTGTAGCGGATGCCGACGCTGGTCAGCTGAACGTCAACGTGTCGGCGCGCGGCAACCAGCGCTCGACATGGCAGGACGCGTTCGACAAGTTCAAGAAGGCCAATCCCGATGTCGATCTGAAGATCACCTACATCACCGAAGAGGCGTACAAGGTGCAGATGGGCGGCTGGCTCGCGACCGATCCGCCCGATGTCGTGTCGTGGCACGACGGCGAACGCATGGCTTACTACGCGAAGCGCGGCCTGCTCGAAGACCTGTCCGGCGACTGGTCGAAGAACGGCTGGAGCCAGCAGTACGCATCGGTGAAGGAAGCATCGACGTATAACGGCAAGCAGTATGCGGCGCCCCTCGGCTATGACGCATACGGCTTCTTCTATCGCAAGGATCTGTTCGAGAAGGCAGGGATCAAGAGCGAGCCGAAGACGTGGGAAGAATTCCTCGACGCCTGCAAGAAGCTCAAGGCAAGCGGTGTCGCGCCGATTGCCGTCGCCGCGCGCGACAGCTGGACGCTTGCCGCGTGGTTCGATTATCTCGACCTGCGCATCAACGGCAACGCGTTTCACCAGAAGCTGATGGCGGGCGAAGTGCCGTACACCGATCCGCGTGTGAAGAAGGTCTACACGACGTGGAAGACCTTGATGGACGATCATTACTACATCGACAACGCGCTGTCCTACGATCTCGACTCGATCGGCCCGTTCCTCGCGAACGGCAAGGCCGCGATGATGCTGATGGGCACGTTCTTCTCGGCGGGCATTCCGTCGAGCGTCAAGGATCAGATCGGCTTCATGCGTTTCCCGGTCATCGATCCGAAGGTGCCGATGGCCGAGGACGGTCCCGTCAACGTGCTGCTGATCCCCGCCAAGGCGAAGAACAAGACCGACGCGCGGCGTCTGCTCTCGTTCATGGAAACGCCTGAAATCAACGCGGATCTCGCGCGCGGCTGGGGCCAGTTGCCGTCGAACAGCAAGGCGGCGGAACCGGAAGATCCCATTTCGAAGGTCGGCTTCCAGACGCTCGCGAGCACGACGGGCGGCATTGCGCAGTTCTACGACCGCGATATGACGAAGGAAATGGCCGACGAAGGCATGAAGGCCATGCAGCAGTTCTATAACGATCCGTCGCAGATCGACTCGCTGCTCGCCCGTCTCGAAGCGACGCGCAAACGCATCTATCACAAGTGATGTCCTGAAGGCGGCCGCGCCGAACGCGGCTGCCTGCCGGGCGCATCGCAACCGATGCGCCCACGAATCACCTGCCGCTCGCCGCAACGGGCGAGCCGCATCGAACGAGGTTTTCGTCATGTCCACGTCTATCGCTCGCCTGCCTTCGGCGCGCAGCCGCCGCACGTCCAGGTCCGGGCGCGCACGTAACCGCGCGGCGTTCTTCTTTCTGCTGCCGGGCTGCGCGCTGTTTGCTCTGTGCGTGATCTATCCGATCTTCAGCAGCATCACGCTCAGTTTCTACAACTGGGATGGCATGACGGAAAAGACCTTCATCGGCCTTGCGAACTACGCAGAACTGTTCCAGGCGGACACGTTCTACGTCGCGCTGAAGAACAACCTGATCTGGCTCGTGTTCTTCCTGCTTGCGCCGCCGTTGGGTCTGCTGTTTGCGCTGTATCTGAACCAGCAGGTGAAGGGCATGCGCGTCGTGAAGTCGCTGTTCTTTGCGCCGTTTGTGTTGTCGGGTGTGGTCGTCGGCCTCGTGTTCAGCTGGTTCTATGACCCGACGTTCGGTCTGCTCAAGGTGATTGTCGGTCACGGCATTCCCGTGCTCGGCGATGCACACACGGTGACGTTCGGCATCGTGTTCGCCGCGCTCTGGCCGCAAACGCCCTATTGCATGGTGTTGTATCTGACGGGTCTCACGTCGATCAACCCGGAAGTGGTGGAAGCTGCGCGCATGGAAGGCGCGAAGGGCTGGCATCTGTTGTGGCACGTGATCCTGCCGCAACTGCGCCCCGCCACCTTCATGGCTGTCGTGCTGACGGTGATCGGCGCATTGCGCAGCTTCGACCTGATCGCGGTGATGAGCGGCGGCGGTCCGTTCGACAGCTCCACCGTGCTTGCCTATTACATGTACGACCAGGCCATCAAGTACTACCGCGAAGGCTATTCGGCGGCGATTGCCGTCGTGCTGTTCGCGATCATGCTCGTCTACATCGTGTTCCATCTGCGCCGGATGCTGCGCGAAGAACGCTGATTTACGTATCGCGCAAGGAGAACTCTCATGTATCCGCTTCCCGTCGAACGCTGGAAACCCTGGAACCGCGCGATCTACAAGGCGTCGCTGCCGCTCGCGCTGCTCGTGTGGCTGCTGCCGATGCTCGCTGTACTCGTCACGTCGATCCGCTCATCTGATGAGCTTTCGCAAGGCGATTACTGGACCTTTCCCAAGCACTTCGCGTTACTCGACAACTACGGCGCCGCGCTCACGCAAACGCCGATGCTCCATTACTTCGCCAATAGCGTGCTGATTACGGTGCCGTCCGTGCTTGGTGCGATCCTGCTGGCGTCGATGGCGGGCTTTGCGCTCGCGACGTATCGCTTTCGCGGCAACATCGTCGTGCTATTCACGTTCGTCGCGGGCAATTTCGTGCCCGTGCAGATCCTGATGATCCCGGTGCGCGACATGGCGTTGAAAGTCGGGCTGTTCAATACCGTATGGGCGCTGATCATTTTTCATATCGCGTTTCAGACGGGTTTCTGCACGCTCTTTCTGCGCAACTTCATCAAGCAGTTGCCTTTCGAGTTGATCGAGGCGGCGCGTGTCGAAGGCGCGAGCGAATGGACGATCTACGCGCGCATCGTTCTGCCGCTGATCCGCCCGGCACTCGCGGCGCTGGGCATTCTCGTCTTCACGTTCGTCTGGAACGACTATTTCTGGGCACTGTGCCTCACGCAAGGCGACGACGCCGCGCCTATTACGGTCGGCGTCGCCGCGCTCAAGGGGCAATGGACGACCGCGTGGAATCTCGTCGCGGCCGGTTCGGTGCTGGCCGCGCTGCCTTCCGTGCTGATGTTCTTCCTGATGCAAAAGCACTTCGTGGCGGGACTGACATTCGGCGCAAGCAAAGGCTGACGCGCAAGGCCGACCGCACACTACTGATCTCTGGAGAATTCGACAATGCAACTGGGTGTTTGCTACTACCCCGAACAATGGCCGGAAACGATGTGGGCCGACGACGCGCGCCGGATGGTCGAACTCGGCATCACGCATGTGCGGATCGCCGAATTCGCGTGGAGCCGCATGGAGCCGCGCGCGGGCGTCTATGAATGGACATGGCTGGACCGCGCCGTAACCACGCTGGCCGACGCCGGCCTGAAAATCGTGCTTGGCACGCCCACCGCATCGCCGCCGAAGTGGCTCGTCGATTCGCTGCCGGAGATGCTGCCCGTGCGCGCCGACGGCACGACATGGAATTCCGGTTCGCGCCGTCATTACGATATTTGCAGCGAGCCATATCGACGCGAATGCCTGCGTATCGTCGAGGTAATGGCGCAACGGTATGGTTCGCATCCCGCTGTCATCGCGTGGCAAACGGATAACGAACTCGGCTGTCACGAAACCGTGCCGAGCTATTCGAAGGCGGCCCGCACGCGCTTTCAGGCGTGGCTCGCACGCCGCTACGAAACCGTCGACAACCTGAACCAGCGCTGGGGCACGGTGTTCTGGAGCATGGAATACGCATCGTTCGATGCAATCGAGTTGCCGAACCTGACGCCGACCGACGCGAACCCGATTCATCTGCTCGACTTCCGCCGCTTCATGTCCGACGAAGTGACGAGCTTCCACCGCGAACAGGTCGATGTGCTGCGACGCTACGCGCCGAACGCGGACATGCTGCACAACTTCATGGGCTTCTTCACGACTTTCGATCACTATCGCTTCGCCGCGAACAAGGGCATCGATGTTGCGACGTGGGACAGCTATCCGATCGCGCGCACGGAAGTGATCGCGTTGAGCGAAGAGGACAAGGCGCGCTATGCACGCACGGGGCACCCCGATGTATCGGCATTCGATCACGACCGCTATCGCGCGATCGGCCAGGGCCGATTCTGGGTGATGGAACAGGAAGCGGGCCCTGTGAACTGGGCGCCATGGAACCCGGTGCCCGCGCCCGGCATGGTGCGTCTATGGGCCTACGAGGCCTTCGCGCATGGTGCGGAACTGGTGTCTTACTTCCGCTGGCGTCAGGCGCCGTTTGCACAGGAGCAGATGCATTCGGGTTTGAATCTGCCCGACAACACGCTCTCGCCGGGTGGGCGCGAAGTGGCGCGCGCCGCGCAGGAGATCGCGCAGTCCGACGCGCTCACGAAGCTCGCGCAAAGCGGCCCCGCGCCACGCGCCGACGTCGCGCTCGTGTTCGACTATGAGACGCAATGGATGTTCGAGATCCAGCGGCATGCAAAGGGTTTCGATTATCAGACGCTCGCGTTCGAGTATTACCGGACGCTGCGCGAAATGGCGCTCGATGTCGATATCGTGTCGGCGCACGCCGATCTGTCGGATTACAAGCTGATCGTCGTGCCGGGTCTCGCGGCGCTGCCTGCGGGCTTTGCGAAGAGCGTCGAACAGTCTTCGGCGCAATGGGTGATCGGCCCGCGCACCGGCTCGAAGACGGCCGACTTCGCGATTCCCGCACAGTTGCCGCCGGGCGCGCTGCAAACGGTCCTGCCGTTCAAGGTGCTCGAAGTCGATTCGTTGCGCCCGACGCTGCAGCCGACGACGACACTCAACGGTGTAACGGGCATCGCCTTGCACTGGCGCGAGCATATCGAAACGCGCGACGGTCTCGACGTGCTCGCGCGTTTCGATGACAACTGGCCCGCTATCGTCGCGCGCGGCCATGTGCGCTATGCGAGCGCGTGGTTCGATGCGGCATTGCATCGCGCGTTGCTCGAAGGCGCGGCGCGCGATGCGGGCCTTGCAGTGACGCATCTTCCGCAAGGCTTGCGTGTGCGGCGTCGCGGCGAGATCACCTTCGCGTTCAACTTCGGCGCTAGTGCTGCCGAAGCGCCCGCACCTGACAACGCGCATTTCGTGCTGGGTCAGCGCACGCTCGGCACCGCCGATGTCTGCGCGTGGATCTCCGCGTGATGAATCGCCCGCGCGATATGCCGACACCGACGCTGACCGTCGATGCAAGCCGCCCTGCCACTACGCCGCTCGCGGATACGTTGCGGATGGGCGCGAATACATCGCCGGATGGGAAGACGATTGGCATCAACAGCCGCTATCTGACGCGCGACGGCGAACCGTGGCTGCCCGTCATGGGCGAGCTGCATTACGCGCGCGTACCCGAGGCGCAGTGGGACGACGCGCTGGCGAAGGTCAAGGGGCAGGCGTCGACATCGTGTCGTCGTATGTGATCTGGCGTTATCACGAACCGCGCTCCGGGCAGTTCGACTGGAATGCGCGGCTCGATCTGCGCCGGTTCGTTGAAGCCTGCGCGAAACGCGGGTTGTACGCTTTCGTTCGCATCGGACCGTGGGTGCATGCGGAGGTCCGCTATGGCGGCGTCCCTGCGTGGGTCGTCGATCAGGTGCCGACGCGTAGTGACGATCCGCTGTATCTGCAGCATGTTCAGCGGTTCTTTGCTGAAATCGCCGCGCAGTTGAAGGGCTTGCTTTGGAAAGATGGCGGCCCCGTTATTGGCATCCAACTCGAAAACGAATACAACCTGACGGGGCCGCAGCAAGGGCCCGCGCACATCGCGACACTCAAGCGTCTCGCGCGCGAAGCGGGACTGGACACGCCGTTGTACACAGTGACGGGCTGGGACAACGCCGTGTTTCCGCGACACGAAGTCGCGCCTGTTTTTGGCGGCTACGCGGACTTGCCTTGGGGGACATCGACGGCGATGTCGGCGCCGGGCGAGGTGTATGGGTTTCGCTTTACGAGCCGCGTCGGCGGCGATCTTGGTGCGCAGACGCATAACAGCGAGCCTGGCGATGCGGATGCCGTAGCGGGCGAGACCCCTTTTCTAGGCGCGGAATTCGGCGGGGGTGTGCCGACCATGTATCGTCGCCGTCCCGTGCTCGATCCTGACGACATTGCAGCGATGCTACCCGTTCAGCTTGGTTCAGGTGTGAACCTGTACGGCTATTACATGCTACATGGTGGCCGCAATCCGCCTGGCGATGTGGATGGACAGGAGTCGACGGCGACGGGCGGCTATAACGATCTGCCTGTCGTCAATTACGATTTTCAGGCGCCGTTCGGCGCGAATGGCGAAGCGCATCGCGTGCTTGGCAAACTGCGGCCGTTGCATCTGTTTCTTCAGCAATGGGGCAGCAAACTGGCGACATGCGATGTGTATGCGCCGGAGCTTGTGCCGCGCGGTGCGGACGATCTTGAAACGCCGCGATTTTCTGTGCGTGCGGACGGCGATCGTGGCTTTCTGTTTTTCAACAATCATGTGCGGCAGCATCGGATGCCTGCGCGGCAAGGCGTGCAGTTTGAGGTCAAGCTTGCGACCCGCACGATCATGCTGCCTGCGGCGCCGATCGATATTGCGCCGGGAATGTGGTTCGTGTGGCCTATTGGACTTGCGCTCGGTAGCGCGCGTTTGCGGTATGCGACAGCGCAGCCCGTTACGCGGCTTTCGACGCCTGAGGGCGAAACGTACGTATTCTCCGCAACGGATGGGATCGCGGCTGAGTTTGTGTTCGAGTCAGGTTGCGTGACGTATTTCGAATCCGCCAGTTCTCATTCAACCGTGACTACGCATGAGGTGGATGATGGGCTGGTGGTGCGCCCTACGCCCGGCTCGGTGTTCGTCGCGACTTGTAGTGACGACACGCGTATCACGATCATCACGCTTGCTAGCGAGGATATCGAACGGCTCAGCGTGCTCCCATTCGATGGACAGCGCCGTCTGATTCTTACCGATGCGTTGGCGTTCGAACGCGATGGTGAACTCGTGTTGCGTTCTACGGGTGTCGATTCTTTTGATGTCGATGTATATCCGCCCTTGCAGCACGCCCCTGGCTCGACACACGCGTTCGTGGAAGTGCCGCTAGACGGTGTTTTTCAGCGCTTCGCGGTATCCATGCCGCCAGTCGCGTTCGATGTCGGTGTTACGCCATTGCGATTCGCGCAGACGGTGTCGTCTGTTGCTTCAGGTGGCGCAGCGCGGGCTGCCGTTGAACCTGTGCCAGAGAGCTTTGGCAAAGCCGCCGCGTGGCGTATCGATGTTCCCGAAGAGGCGTTGAACGCGCCCGGTTTGAGTAATGCCTATCTGTCCATCCGATATGCGGGCGATGTCGGGCGGCTGTTCTCGGGTGCCGATCTGATCGATGATCATTTTTATAACGGGTTGCCGTGGCAGATTGGTGTGCGGAATATGACGATCGATTCGCGGCAACCGTTGATGTTGACTGTGCTGCCCATGCGGGCAGATGCGCCTGTTTATCTTGATGCGCGGCATGATCTCCGGCCTGCTATCTGCGATCAGGTTGCTGAGATTCTTGGCGTGAGTTGGGTGCCGGAGTATGAAGTGGTCTTATCTCCACCCGTAAGCGGGTGATTCTGGTTCTTTTGCTGGTGTCCGGTTTGGTTGTTTTGGCCTTTGCGCTGGCATCCGCGATTCGTTAGCGTGCTTCACGCGTCGCCCCTGTGCGGGGCGGCACCTACTTTTCTTTGCCGCCGCAAAGAAAAGTAGGCAAAGAAAGCGGCTAACACCGCCAACATTTCTCCCTGCTTGAGGGCCCCCAAAGGGTCTTACGCTTCACACGGCAATCACGTGACCCACGTTCGTTGCCAGCGCTCTTGCGCTGCGCCTCACCCGCTTCAGTCACCCGCGTTACGGCACGCCATGCCAGATATTCCCCGGCCGCCCAGGCGGCAAACTGTGTGCAGGCCGTAGCGACACACACGCTTCACTCCGGACCCGATAGCACGCGCATGCCTCCGTGTAAGAGCGATAACGTGTACGCCGCGACAACCTACACACAGTTTGCCACCTAGGCGGCGCAAATCATTCGCTCCCGCTAGCTCTTGTTCGGGTGTTTGAAGCGGGTGAGGCGGTCATTCGAAACGTTGGCAACGAACGCGAACAGAAATGCTGCCGTTTGAAGCGTAAGACCCTGTGGGGGCCCTCAGGCAAAAACACGAGCTGGCGGTGTTAGCCGCGTTCTTTTGCCTACTTTTCTTTGCGGCGGCAAAGAAAAGTAGGTGCCGCCCCGCACAGGGGCGACGCGTGAAGCACGCTAACAAAACGCGGATGCCAGCGCAAAGTCAAAACCACCGAACCACACACGCCAACCCAAACTCAACCACACCAAACATCATCCAGCCGGCGTCGGATGCCCATGATCCCCCATTCCCCTCGCATCATCATATTCACGCGAAATATCCTTATTCGTATAGTCGCCCAGACGTGAAGTCGCAACCAGACTGACCACCGCACACACGAACACATACACCGCAATCGCATAACCCGAGCGATAGTACGCAACAAGCGCAGTCGCAATCAAAGGCGCGGGCCCGCCCGCAATCAACGAAGCGAGTTGATAACCCAGCGACGCCCCGCTATACCGCAACCTTCCGGTGAACGACTCAGCGATCATCGCAGCCTGCGGCCCATACATCATCGAATGCGGCACCAGCGACAAAACAATCGCCGCAAACACCCAATTAGGATTCCTCGTATCAACCATCGCAAAGTAGAGAAACCCGAACACACCGACGATAGCCGCGCCGATCATATACATCCGCTTTCGCCCGATCACATCGGACACGTGCCCGAATAGCGGAATCGTCACGAACTCCAGTACGGAAGCGGCAAGCACGGCCATCAGCAACAGGTCGCGAGAAACGCCCAACGTCGTGACACCATATGTAAAGACGAAAGCAGTGAAGATATAAAACGGCGCCTGCTCTGCCATACGCGCGAACGCGGAAAGAAGAATGTCCTTCGGTTGGCGGCGTATCACCTCGAGCGTCGGCGCCTTCTCGATCTTCCGCTCGGCCAGAAGCCGCGCGAATATCGGCGTCTCCAGAATATTCAGCCGGATATACAAGCCGATCGCGACCAGCACGATGCTAAGAAAGAACGGCACACGCCATCCCCACGTCAGAAAGGCACTGCCCGATATCTGGCTCATCGCCAGCACCGCAAGGTTCGCGATGAACAAACCCGCAGGCACGCCGAACTGCGGCCACGATGCGACGAAGCCGCGATGCGCATTGGTACGCGCCCATTCCATCGACATCAGCACCGAACCGCCCCACTCGCCGCCCACGCCCACGCCCTGGATGAAACGCAGCACCGTCAGCAACACCGCGCCCCAGATGCCGATCGTCGCATACGTCGGAACAAACGCCACCGCGAAGGTGGCAAGCCCCATCAATAGCAGCGTAACGATCAATGTCGCCTTGCGCCCGATACGGTCGCCGTAATGCCCGAAGATGGCCGCGCCGACCGGCCTCGCAATGAAACCCACTGCGTAGATCAGAAACGCCTGCAACGTGCCGACGAGCGGATCGGATTGCGGAAAGTAGAGCTTCGCGAAAACGAGGCCAGTGACGGTGCTATAGAGGAAGAAGTCATACCATTCGATCGTCGTGCCGATCGTGCTGGCGATGACGGCCCGGCGCAATTGCTGGCGGGCGTCGCTGTCGGAAAGGAGCGTGGCTCCTGAGGATTCCGTAGTCATTTCGCACCTCCTGAAAAGGGCGATATGGTTAACCGACAGTTCGTACTGCGAGAGGTTCCAATGGTTATATCAGTGAATGTTCTTATGTCATAACATGACGCATAAATCAGACCCGCTCGCTCATCGTGTCTTCGTCTCGATACTCGATAACGGCGATGCTTTCCTCGCGCGCGATGCAGGACGGCTCATATGCCCATCGCCGCCTGACGCATCGATCTCATCCGCCATCATCGTGCGAACCAGATCAAGAAAAATCTGAACCACAGGATTCGGCTGCTGCAACTGCGGACACAGCGTGAACCCGCGAAACATGATCTGGGGCACAAAAGGCCGAAACACGATGCGCTTCGGATTGCTATCGATTGCTGCAAGCGGATTCACAATCCCAATCCCAAGCCCGCGCGAAACGAGCGCGCATATCGTGGCGCCATACGGTGTTTCGATCGCTGGCACCTGGCCGGCGCCAGCGGCCCGCAAAACGCGATCGAGCGGACTGCGCGTATCGTCGGCATACGATGGCAGGATCAGCCGCTCGCCGCGCAGATCGCCCGCTTCGATGCGGTCTCGCGCAGTCAACGGATGCCGCGCGGGCAGCGCACATTGCGCCGGTAGACGATACAACTCGGCACTCGTCACGCCGAACGCGTCCGGTGTAGCCGTCGCAAAGCCGACGTCACAGTACGCCGACGACACCCACCGCTGGATCGTCCCTTCGCTTCTCATCTCCAGCGAGACAATCACCCGCGGGTAAGCTGCCAGAAACTGCTCGATCACGGCAGGCAGAAAGGACAGCGCCAGCACGGGCGCGGCAACGATCCGCAGACGTCCACTGCCCAACTGGCGAATTTCGCGTGCCGAGTTCTCCAGCTTTTCCAGCCCAACGAAACTGCGCTCGACTTCGCGATAGAACGCGCTCCCCGCATCCGTCGCGTGGATACGCCCGCCGTTGCGCACGAATAGCGTGAGCCCCGTCGCCGTCTCCAGCTCCGCAATCAGCCGGCTGATACTCGGTTGCGACGTGCCAAGCTCTTCGGCTGCCGCCGTCATCGAGCCGCGCAGCATGACCAGCCGGAATGCCTCGATTTGCCTCTGATTCATCGCCTCTCCCGCCCGCTCGCCGTGAACAGAGACCTTAGCTTGCCATATCAGAAATGAATAGAAGCCCTTTTTGTCGCTATTTGACCGGATAAGCCGCACGAACCTAGACTGGCCTCACTACGCAGAAACTGTCACGCTCATGCGCCCTGATTCCCTGCTGTTCCATGAAGCCTTTCGATGCGACCCATACTGGTGGGACGCTGCGCCGCCCGAAACCGCGCGGACGCCGCTGCCCGGCCAGGTGGACATTGCGATTATCGGCAGCGGGTATTGCGGGCTGTCGGCGGCCGCGGAAGCGGCGAGCCACGGCGCGCGTGTGGCCGTCCTCGATGCGGGTGAGATCGGCGCGGGCGGCAGCACGCGCAGCGGCGGCATGGTGTCGAGCGGCCAGAAGCTGGCGTTGACGAACGCGATCGCGGGCGTCTCCGCCGAGCGGCTCGTGCGGCTGATGCGCGAATCGATGGCAAGCTTCGATTACCTGAAACGCCTCGTCGCCGACGAATCGCTCGATGCGGATCTGAAGATCACCGGCCGCTTTTTCGGCGCCTACACGCCCGGTCATTTCGATCAGTTGCGTCGCCAGGGCGAGTTGCTGCGGGACAAAACGGGCGTCACCGTGCATGTGATCGAGCGCGACGCGCAGCGCGCGATGATCGGCTCGGATTACTACTACGGCGGCATCCTCGTCGATGAATACGGCGGGCTGCATACGGCCAAGTATCACCGCGCGCTGCGCGAGCTTGCAAGGCGGCGCGGCGTGACGCTCCATTCGCACGCACAAGCGGAACGTATCGAGCGGATCGCGAGCAACGCACCCGACGGCGTGCGCTTTCGCGTACACACGGCGCGAGGCTCGCTCGACGCGCGCCATGTCCTCGTCGCGACCAACGGCTACACGGGCCCGTTGCTGCCGTTCTTCGCGCGTCGCGTGCTGCCCGTCGCGAGCTATCAGATCGCGACGGAACCGCTGCCCGACGGATTGATGCACGCGCTCAACCCCGGCGCGCGAATGATCAGCGATTCGAAGCGCAATCTGTTCTACACGCGCCCGTCTCCAGACGGTACGCGGATGCTGTTTGGCTCACGCCCGGCGATCCGCGAACTGAGCGAACGCGAAGCGGCCCGCCTTCTGTACGGAAAGATGCTGCAACTGTGGCCAGCGTTGCGCGACGTGCGCATCTCGCACGCATGGAAAGGCTACGTCGCGATGACGCGCGACAAGCTCGCGCATATCGGCGTGCACGACGGCATTCATTACGCGCTCGGCTGCAACGGCAATGGCGTCGCGCTGATGAGCTACCTGGGCCATCGCGTCGCGCGGCATATGCTCCGCGTGGATCGCGACGCAGGCGCCTTCAGCGAAGGCGAATTTCCGTTGAGCGGCGCGGGCATCGCCAGTCAGATCGCCGTACCGCTCGGCACCGCGCTCTATCAACTCGACGACCTGTGGCGCGGACGCGTGCGCGTCGCACTGTCCTGACCTTCATCGCGTCACTGGATACGAGGAGCCCCGATGATCCACCTGCATAATGTTTCGAAATGGTTTGGCGAGCACCGCGTGCTGGCCGGCTGCTCCGCGACGATCGAACGCGGCGAAGTCGTCGTGATCTGCGGACCTTCGGGCTCCGGCAAATCGACGCTGATCAAGTCGGTCAATGGGCTCGAGCCTGTGCAGGATGGCCGCATCGTCGTCGACGGCGTGGACGTGACGGCGAATACGGCAAACCTTGCGCGGTTGCGCGCGAAGGTCGGGATGGTTTTCCAGCATTTCGAGCTGTTTCCGCATCTGAGCGTGCGGCGCAACCTGATGCTCGCGCAGATGACGGTGCTCGGACGCAGCCGCGACGAAGCAGCCGACAAGGCACGCTCGCTGTTGCGGCGCGTGGGCTTGCGCGATTACGAAGACAAGTACCCGACGCAGTTGTCGGGCGGCCAGCAGCAGCGTGTGGCGATTGCCCGCGCGCTGTCGATGGACCCCGTCGCGATGCTGTTCGACGAGCCGACCTCCGCGCTGGACCCGGAGATGGTCAACGAAGTGCTCGACGTGATGAGCGCGCTCGCTCACGACGGCATGACGATGTTGTGCGTGACCCACGAAATGGGCTTCGCCAGGCGCGTCGCCGACCGCATCCTGTTCATGGATCGCGGCACCATCGTCGAGGACGACACGAAGGAACGGTTCTTCGCGCGCCCTCGCTCCGAGCGTGCGCGCGAGTTTCTGTCGCGCATTCTGCATTGAGCGGCACACGCCGCGTTCGCCCTGCTGTTCCCTTTCCGTTCACCGCCGTTCCTTTCGAGAGGAGCTCATGATGCGTTTTCTTCAGTTTGCACGCAGTCTCGCGCTGGCTGCTTCGCTATGCGTCGCAGCCGTACCGGCCGCTCATGCGGAAGACGTGGGCACGCTCACGCCGGGCAAGATCGTCGCCGGCGTCGACGCGAACAACAAGCCCTATTCGTACATCGATAACGGCAAGATGACAGGCTTCGATGTCGAGCTGATTCGCGCAATTGCCGCCAAGCTCGGCCTGTCCGCTGACTTTCGCGCGCAGGACTTCGCCGGCCTGTTGCCGAGCGTCGCGAACCAGCAGATCGATCTCGCCGCCGGCTCCATTTCGATCACGAAAGAACGGCTCAAGATGGTCGACTTTTCCGAGGGCTACCTGACGGGCCTGTTGAGCGTCGCGACCCTGCCGGACAGCACGATTTCGAACGACGTTGCGTCCGTCAAGGGCAAGCGGATCGGCGTCGTGCAAGGCACGATTGAAGACACGTATTCGGACAGCTATCTGCCCGGTGCGCAGATCGTGCGCTTTCCGAATCTGAACGCGGGGTTCCTCGCGCTGCGCAACAAGTACATTGACGGCTACTTCGTCGACAAGACACTGGTGGAAGGCCTGCAAGGCAAGTACCCGCAGATGAACATTGCGGACAAGCTCGACATATCCGCGGTCAATCTGCCGGCGGGCTTTCCCGTTCACAAGGGCAACGTCAAGCTCGAAACCGCGCTCAACAAGACGCTCGGCGAACTGGTGGCCGACGGCACGTGGATGAAGCTCTATCTGCAGTTCCATCCCGGCTATCCGAAGCCTGCCGACCTGCCGCCGTACGCAATGAAGTCGGGCACCTGAGCCGCGTGGCCACCGCACGCCAGTTGCACTTCATCGACCACGTTTCGTCTCCCGGAGAGCGCACATGGACGCCTTTTTGCAGAACTTCCTCGACTGGCCGCTTCTGGTCGATTCGTTGCCGGCGCTGCTGGGCACGGGCCTGGTGAACACGTTGGTGCTGTCGCTGTTCTCGACGGTGCTGGGCATCGTCGCGGGCATGGTGCTGGCGCTGATGGCCGTGTCCAACACGCGCTGGCTGATGTTTCCCGCGCAGGTGTTCATCGACGTGTTTCGCGGCCTGCCCGCCGCGCTCGTGATTCTCGTGGTTGGCCAGGGGCTGGCGCCCATCGGGCTGTCGATCTTCGGGCCGAACCCCTATCCCCTTGCGATCGTCGCGCTCGCGTTGATCTCGTCCGCGTATATCGCCGAGATTTTCCGCTCGGGTATCCAGAGCGTGGGGCGCGGCCAGATGTATGCGTGCCAGGCACTCGGCATGACGTACTGGAGCGGCATGCGGCATGTCATCGTGCCGCAGGGCGTGCGGCGCATTCTGCCCGCGCTTGCCAACCAGTTCATTTCGATCGTCAAGGATTCGAGCCTCGTCTACTTTCTCGGGCTGCTCACGTCGCAACGCGATCTCTTCACGATCGGGCAGAACACGGCTGTCAATACGGCGAACCTGTCGCCGCTCGTCGCGGCCGGCGTCGTGTATCTGCTGATCACCGTGCCGCTCACGCACGCGATCAATCACATCGACCGCTGGACCAACCGTTTCTCGAACCCCGGCGCGCGCGGTGGCAAACGGGCGTCGCGCAGCCTGCGCGCCGTGCGGCGAGAAGAAGCGCTGCAATCTCATGCAAACACGCAGGCCGCCGCAGCCGGCATCGCCGATCGCCGCCCTTGAACCCATCCAGATCAATACACGAACATGGGACCGAAAGTCGACACCGTTGCTGACGATATCCAGCTACCCGAGCGCGCCGATGTGGTCGTGATCGGCGGCGGGATCATCGGTGTTTCCACTGCGCTGTATCTGAGCGACAAAGGCTTGCAGGTCGCGCTGTGCGAGAAAGGACACATCGCCGGCGAGCAATCGAGCCGCAACTGGGGCTGGGTGCGCGTCACGCGCCGCGACCCGCGCGAGCTACTGCTCAGCATCGAAAGCCTGAAGCTGTGGCGCACGCTCGACCGTACGCTGGGCATCGACACGGGCTTCAATCAGTGCGGCATTCTGTATGTATCGAACGACGACGCGACGTTGGCGAGGCATCGCGACTGGCTTGCGCGCGCGAGGCAGATTGCCGGCGACGCATTCGACACGCGCGAAGTCGATACCCAGGCGATTGCCGGACTGCTGCCCGGCTCGACCCGCAGTTTCAAGGGCGGCATCTACACGCCGGGCGACGCGCGCGCGGAACCGCAAAAAGCCGCGCCTGCCATCGCGAATGCGCTGCGCCAGCGAGGCCTCAAGATCCTCACGCCTTGCGCCGTACGTGGCATCGAAACGAGCGGCGGACACGTGAGCGCCGTCGTCACCGAGCACGGCACGATCCGCTGCGATGCCGTCGTCGTCGCGGGAGGCGCGTGGACGCGCTATTTCTGCGGCAATCTCGGCGTCGAACTGCCGCAACTGCTGACGCGCGCCTCGGTGCTGCGTACCGAGCCGATCGAAGGCGGCCCGACGTGCAGCGCGAACAACGAGGAGTTCGCATTTCGCAAGCGCGCCGACGGCGGCTACACGGTCGCCTATGGTCTGCGCACGCACGCGGACCTCACGCCCGATGCGTTCCGCCTCTTCTTCAAGTACATCGAGGCGCTGAAGAGCCAGATGGGCGCGTTGCAGATCCGCGTCGGCAAGCGTTTTCTCGATGAGCTGAAGCGGCCGCGTCGCTGGGCGCTCGACCGTCCCACCCTCTTCGAAGCCATCCGCACACTCGATCCCGATCCCGTCGTGCCGTATGTCGATAACGGGCTCCGCGAGTTCGTGAAGGCGTTTCCGCATCTCGCCTGCGCGAAGATTGCGCAGCGCTGGGCGGGCTATATCGACGTGACGCCCGATGCGATTCCCGTCATCTCCAGCGCCGCGCGTGTGCCGGGGCTGTTCATCGGCACGGGGTTCTCGGGCCACGGGTTCGGCATTGGACCCGCAGCAGGCAAGCTGATGGCCGACCTCGTCAATAACGACACGCCGCTCGTCGATCCGCACGCGTTTCGCCTCGAACGATTCAGCGACGGCACGAAAATCACCATCGACGCAGGCTTCTGAGCGCCGCACATCACATCGACAGCGGAATATCACATGGACAAGGTAGCGATGGTGTCAGGCGCGAATCGCGGGATCGGCCGGGAGATCGCGCTGGAGTTGCATCGGCGCGGGTATCGGCTGTCGCTCGGCATGCGCGATCCGTCATCGTTCGATAACGACCTCGACGCATTTCTGTTCGCCTACGAAGCGCGCGACGGGCATGCCGCCCGCCAGTGGGTCAATGCGACCGTCGATCGTTTCGGCCGTCTGGACGTGCTGGTCAGCAACGCCGGCATCTGCAAGATGGTCACGTTCGACGACGACGCGAGCGAACTGCTCGATGAAACGCTCGACATCAACGTGAAGGCGCCCTTCCGGCTCGCGCAGGCCGCGTTGCCGCATCTGAGGCGCGCGGGCAACGGACGCTTCGTGCAACTCGCGTCGCTGTCGGGCAAGCGGGTGAAGAATCTGAACGTCGGCTATCAGATGTCGAAGCACGCAGTGATCGCGTTGACCCACGCAGTGCGGCGTGCGGGCTGGGACGACGGCGTGCGCGCAACGGCCGTCTGTCCCGGCTTCGTCAACACCGACATGGCGGCCGGACTCGCCGATCTGCCGCCCGACGCGATGACGCAACCGGGCGACATCGCGTCGATTGTCGTCAATACGCTAGAACTGCCGAACACGGCGAGCATGGCGGAACTGCTCATCAATTGCCGTCACGAAGACATGCTGTGACGACCAACGTCACGCCGCAATCGGCCCATGATCCGCCTGCTGCGGCTCGCGTTTCGGCACGACCACGCGCCGTGTGTCGCCGTCCGCCAGCGCGGGCGTCGATTCGAACAACTCCGCAATCCAGTCCGCGAACACGCGCACCTTCGCGGACAGATGGCGGTTGTTCGGATACACGATCGACACCGGCTTGGGCTTCGGCTTGAAGTCGGGCAGCACTTCGAGCAGCGATCCGTCGCGCAGTTTCGGCGCGACCATGAAGAGCATAGGCTGGATCAGGCCGAAACCTTCCAGTCCGCACTTGACGTATGCTTCCGAGTCGTTGACCGTGACGACACCGTTCATCCGCACTTCCGTTGGCTTGCCGTCGACGATAACGATCCACGGCATCGGCCGCGTGTTGTGCGCGACACGGAAATTCACGGCCTGATGCATGGCCAGATCGTCGATGCTCTTCGGCGACCCGTAGCGCTGAAGATAATCAGGCGACGCGCACGTCACGCGCTTGAGCGTGCCGACGCGCCGCGCAACCATCGACGAGTCTTCGAGCGGGCCCGCCCGCACCATGCAGTCGATCCCCTCCTCGACGGGATCGACGGGTCGGTCCGAGAGGCCCAGATCGAGCGAGATGTCCGGATAGCGCTCGTGAAAGCTGCGCAACGCGGGTATCACCAGATAACGTCCGAGCGAATTCGGCATGTGCACGCGCAGCGCCCCGCTCGGCTTGCGATTGCCCGCCTGAAAACTCGCGTCCGTTTCCGCGATGTCCGTGATGATGCGAATGCTGTGCTCGTAATACGCCGCGCCTTCCGGCGTGAGCGACAGGCGCCGCGTGGTCCGGTTCATCAGACGCACGCCGAGCACGGCTTCGAGATTCTGGATGGTCGTCGTTACCGTCGCGCGCGGCATGCCCATCTGCTCGGCGGCGCGCGTGAAGCTGTTCGCATCGACCACACGAGTGAATACTTCCATTGCCTGAATGCGGTCCACGCTGTCCCCTTTCGGCTACCAAACGATAAGGATAAAGCGCGCGGACGGGCAAAAACAAGCAAACACTGTAATTAGCCGGATTTAGCGAACAGTTGGATGCGGCTGGCGTGAAATAGCGCGACGATAACGCTTATCGACGGGCAATTTTGACGCGAACCTGAAGCCGGCCTCTGGTTCGACATAGGTGGCGAGGCCGTACAGGACAATCAACCGCCGCGATACATCGGATCGATGCTGTCGGGCTGCTCATGTTTGCCGGACTGCGATTTCCCCGGTTCAACGCCGCCGACGCCGCTGTGATTGCCAGGCGTGGCCTTGTCCGGCACAGTCATTTGATCGCTGTGCCCAGCGTGCGACGCTTTCACGACGCCGCCTGTTCGAGGACTGGAAGCGGGCCCGTCATCGCCCGCGAAGGCTGGCAGGGCAAACGATGTCACGCACGCCAGCAACAGCGCGCCGATCAGTTTCGCATTCATGTGGACTCCCTTGAGTTCGTTGAGCAATCGAATGCACGCGAGCCATGTGTTGCGACGCGCCTGGTGCAATCCGATGGAGCGCGCGAGGTCCCGCCTGCGCGCGCAATGGAAGGCTCAAACGATCAACACGGTTTCGCGGACTCGATCCGCGCGGCAGAACGCCACGCATCGCGCGACAACGATCGTCGTTGCGCCCGCAGCGACAACCGCATGGGCTATGCCAATCGTGCTTGCAAGGTCGTGGACGAACCTCTGAAGGCCCGCCAGTCAAGGCTCCGCGGCCGATGGTGGGCGTTGACGCGGCCCGACGGAACGGCCGCAATGGCGGGTTGCGGCCAACTTTCGCTGATCGCCTGCCTGAGACAACCCAACAGATCCATCGGCGCCATGTGCTGTCACCCGGGCCGCTCGTCCCCGCTCACACGGAATATCGCCACGGCGCCGTGCAGATGCTCGCTTTGCGCTTCCAGCGAAGCCGCCGTGGTCGACGCCGACTCGACCAGCGTTGCGTTGCTCTGCGTCATCGCTTCCATCTGCACGACGGTCGCGTTGACCAGTTCGATACCCGCCGTCTGCTCGCGCGACGCAAGACTGATATCCGCCATGATCGCGTTCACGCTCTGCACGGCCTTGAGGATGTCGTCCATCGTCGAGCCCGCGCGCAAGACCAGTTCGCTTCCCGCACGCACGCTCAGCGTCGAATTGCCGATCAGTTCCTTGATTTCCTTTGCAGCGGTCGCGCTGCGCTGCGCCAGATGCCGCACCTCGCTGGCCACCACCGCGAAGCCGCGCCCCTGATCTCCCGCTCGCGCCGCTTCGACGGCTGCGTTCAGCGCAAGAATATTGGTCTGGAACGCAATGCTCTCGATCACGCCGACAATGCCGACAATGCGCGCCGAGCTATCCGAAATCGCATCCATCGTATCGACGACCTGACGCACCACTTCGCCGCCGCGTGTCGCAATGTCGGATGCACGGGTGGCGAGCGCGCTCGCGTCGTGCGCATTGTCGGCGTTCTGCCGCACCGTGGCCGTCAGTTGTTCCATGCTTGCGGCCGCCTGCTGGAGCGAGGCGGCCTGATCGCCGGCGCGCATCGACAGATCGCGGTTGCCGCTGGCAATTGCTCGCGCATCGTGCATGATCGCGTCCGTCCCCGCCCTGACCTTGCGCACGACGGCGACGAGACCTTGCTGCATGTCGTTCAGCGCGTCGAGCAGATAACCCATTTCATTGCGGCGCTCCGTTTTGACGACAGCCGTGAGGTCGCCTGCTGCGATCCTCGCGAAGTATTCGACGGCGGCGTTGACGGGCGTGACGATCGCCCGCGTCAGCCCCCGATGCGCGAGCATGCCGACGATCAGCGCGCTCAATCCAGCCGCGCCGAAACCCCAGAGTGTCATCTGAAAGCGCTCGTTCGCGTGATCGAAGCGCATACGCTGGCGCTGCACCTGAAAATCCTCCAGCGCGATGAGCGCCTTCTGGTATTCGTCGAACAGCGCGACGGGCATCTCGCGCTGTGTGCTCAGGAAGTCGACCAGATTTTCTTCGTCGAGCTGCTTGAGGGCCTTCGAAAAGGCCTGCGTCAACAGACGGTCGCGTTTGTCCGTCATCGCAGAGAGCAGCGTCGTTTCCTGCTCCTCGGGCGCGTGCAGCGCACGGTACGCATCGAGCTCGCGGTTGCTCTCGGCGAGCAGCACATGCAGCTGTTTGATCTCGGCGGCAGCCGGCTTGCCCGCACTGATCAGTTGCTCGACGTCGGCGAGCCCCGTGCGGAACACCAGCAACCGCTCGGAGCTGGTCTTCAGATGCACGACGGAAGCCGTGTCGTCCCGATACATCGCATCGAGCGCGGCGTTGCTCTTGAAGAGCGCAAACACAGCCGCCGCGATGACCAGCATCAACAGCAGCGTGCAACCCGAGATGGTGGCGGCGAGCCCGCCGCGAATCGTGGTGTTTCTGAACATGAGCGCAAAGCAGCGTGCGCGCCGAAAGTGCGGCGCGCGCAGCGTTTCTCCAGTAGTCAGAACGGAATCGGAACTGGCCATGCGATCGCAGGCCGTCTACAGGACTAACGGCGGCGCCGCATGGCTTCTGTGATGCCAGCGCGACATCGATGTGACGAATTGCGACATCGGCGCGTGGCACGGCATCCCCAGCGCGGTGCATCGTGCGCCGCGCGCGACCTCGGCGGCGCCAAAAACTCCCCGCGCCGGTGCATCTCGCGCGCCGGCTTCCCTGCGCGACAAGGCCGTCTCGCATGGCACGCCTCATGCTTATTGAACCTCATTCAAGTAACTTGAATTTCATTCTTTTCACTTTCATACTCGGCCACGGGCCTTTCACAAGGAAGCGTCATGAACAAGCCTCTTCGCAGTCTGGTCTTCTCGCTGCTCGGTGCGCTCGCACTCGTCACCGCCACGCCGGGCTGGTCGCAGTCCGACGATCTACTGACGCGCATCAAGACGAACAAGGAAATCACCATCGCGACGGAGGCCCGTTACGCGCCCTTCGAGTACGTCGATAACGGCAAGATCGTCGGTTATGACGCGGATCTGATGGCCTACGTGCTGAAGTCGATACCCGATGTGAAGGTCAAGCAACTCGACCTGCCGTTTCAGGGACTGCTGCCGGGACTCGACGCCAAGCGCTTCGATATCGTCGTCACGGCCGTTACCGTCAACAAGGACCGCGTCAGCCACTTCGCGTTCACCCTGCCCATCGCCGACGCGACGACGGGCGTGCTGCTGCGCAACGGCGACACGAGCATCAAGTCTCCCGACGACCTGAACGGCAAGATCGTCGGCTCGCAGACGGGCTCGGCGCAGCTACAGGCATTGCAGGCGCTCGACAAGAAACTGAAAGACGCTGGCGGCCCCGGCATCAAGCAGATCAAGCAGTACGTTGCGTTCGACGAAGCCTATGCCGATCTCGCCGTGGGACGGCTCGATGCCGTCGCGCAATCGGTCGCAAACCTGGGGCCGTTGATGAAATCGCGTCCCGGTGTGTTCACGCTGCTGCCGCAGACGATCGGGCCGAAGAGCTACTTCGCGTGGGTCGCGCGCAAGGACAGCGACAGCGCTGCGCTCGTCAAGCTCTTTAGCGACGGCATCGCACGTGCGAACCGCGACGGCACGATGAAGAAGCTGCAGGAGAAGTGGTTCGGCTCGACGATGGACGTCCCCGTCGACGCCGTCCCCGCGCCCTCCATCTGACTTGCCGCGATCCGATAGATGAACGCTCCCGATCTGCTCGCACGCTGCGCCGGCTATCTGCCGCAACTGCTGGACGGCGCATTGACGACGCTGTGGCTGTCGGCGGCTGCCGTGTTCTGCGGCTTCTTTGCCGGCATCTTCATCTACACGATGTCGGCAAGCGAGAGCCGGCTGCTCGCGGGCGCCGCGCGGGTCTATGTCAGCGTGTTTCGCGGCACGCCCGTGCTCGCGCAACTGCTCGTGATGTATTACCTGCCGTCGGCGCTCGGGCTCGCGGTGCCCGGCATCGTCGCGGCGGCCATCGGGCTGTCGATGAACACGGCCGCGTATCAGTCGCAGATTCTCGGCGCGGGCTTTCGCTCGATCGCACGCGGGCAGATCGAAGCGGCCGTCACGTTCAATCTGACGCGCCGTCAGGTGCTGTGGCACATCGAAGTGCCGCAGGTGGTGCGGGTGACACTGCCTGCGCTCGTGTCGGAGATGATCGATATCGTCAAGGCGTCGGCGGTGGTGTCGGTGATATCCGTCACGGACCTGATGCGCGTCGGCCAGCAACTGTCGTCATCGACGTACCGGCCGCTGGAGGTGTACACGTGCGCCGCGCTCTTCTATCTGGCCATCACCACGCTGCTGTCCTTCGCCGCGCATTGCTACGAGCGCCGCGCGGCGTCGCGCGCATGACCGGGGATCACTCGCATGGATAACCTGCTCGCTCTCGTTCCACGCTTCGCCGACGCGATGCTCGTCACGCTCGAAGTCAGCCTGATCGCGGCTATGCTCGGCATGGCCGGCGGTTTCACGCTCAACGCGTTGCGCCTGCGTTACGTCCGCGTGCTTGCCGCGCCCTACGGCCTGTTCGTCTGGCTGATTCGCGGCATGCCGTATCTGTCGCAACTGATGATCGTCTACTTCGGGCTGCCCGTTTTCGGTATCACGATGACGGCCGTGCAAGCAACGGTCGTGTCGCTCGCGATCTATGCGAGCGCGTATTTCGCGGAGATTTTTCGCGCTGCATGGGCCAGCGTGCCGCGTGGTCAGATCGAGGCCGCGCAGGCGTTCGGCGTGAACCGCTGGGCCGCGTTCCGCGCGATCGAACTGCCGCAGGCGCTCGAGTTCGCGGTGCCGCTGCTCGCGAACCAGATCATTCTCGTGATCAAGGAGAGCGCCGTGGCATCCATCATCACGGTGCCCGAACTGACGATGACGGCCAGCGACATCGTCGCCTCCACTTACACGTACATCGGTCCGTATGCGCTGTTGATCGTGAGCTACTGGCTGCTCACGCAGGCCGTGTCGCTGCTCGCGCAGCGCGCGACGGCGATGAACTCTTTTCTGCGCAACGCCGCAAATCAAGCCACACATAAAGCCACATGAGCGCTCAACCCATACTCAAGCTGCGCGCCGTCGGCAAGTCGTACGGCGCAACCCGCGTGCTCAAGGGCATCGACCTCGACGTGATGCGCGGCGAGATCGTCACGCTGATCGGGCCGTCCGGCTCGGGCAAGACGACGGCGCTGCGCTGCATGAACTTCCTCGAACCCTACGACGAAGGCGAAGTCTGGATCAAAGGGCAACTGCTCGGCTATCGCTCCGCTGGCCGCACGCCGCGCGATCGCGACAGCGAGGCGAGCGTCGCGGAGGTGCGGCGCCCGGTGTCGATGGTGTTTCAGCAGTTCAATCTGTGGCCGCACATGAGCGTACTCGACAACGTCGCCGCGCCGCTCGTGCTGTCCAAAAAGATGCGCCGCGCGGACGCGCGCGCCAAGGCGCAAGCGGCGCTCGCTCGCGTCGGCCTGCAGCACAAGGCGGACGTCTATCCCGCGCGGTTGAGCGGCGGACAACAGCAGCGCGTCGGCATCGCGCGTGCGCTTGCCATCGAGCCGGAAGTGATGTTGCTCGACGAACCGACTTCGGCGCTCGATCCCGAACTCGTCGAAGAAGTGCTGAACGTGATCCGTTCACTCGCACAGGACGGCATGACGATGGTCATGGTCACACACGAAATGAGTTTCGCCGCGAAGATTTCCGACAAGGTCATGTTCATGGAAGCCGGTCAGATCGTCGAGTCGGGGCCGCCTGTACAGCTCTTCGGCAACTCGCGCACGCCGCGTCTTCAGCAGTTTCTCAAGCCGTGGTTCGATCGCAGCCTGAGCTTTAGCGCATCGGCAGGAAGGGCTGACAGCGTGGTGCAAACATCGGGAGCGTCGTCATGATGAGGGCCGGTCAACCTGCACACGATGACGCTGCACGGCGTGCCGCGCAAAGTGTCGACGAGACACGCCTGCTTGCATCGATCGAAGCACTCGCGGCATTCGGGGCACCGTCCGATGGCGGCGTGAACCGCCCCGCCCTTGGCGCAACGGATCTGGACGCGCGCCGTCATCTAGTCGCACGTGCGCACGCGTTGGGCTGCACCGTCTCCACCGACGCATGCGCGAACCTGTTCATCCGCCGGCCCGGCATCGACGCTGCGTCGCCCGTGATGACGGGCAGCCACATCGACACGCAACCGTCGGGCGGCAAGCTCGACGGCTGCTACGGCCTGCTCGCCGGGCTCGAATGCATCGCCGCGCTCAACGATGCGGGCATCCGTACGCGCCGGCCACTCGAAGTCGCGATCTGGACCAACGAAGAAGGCACGCGCTTCGCGCCCGGCGCAATGGGATCGAGCGCATTCGTCGAGCCGTCGCGCATGCCCGCCTACCTGGACGCCGCCGACGCCGACGGCGTCACATTGCGCGCCGCGCTGGAGAGCTATCGGCGCGCCTTACCCGACCTGCCGTCACGCGGCGACGCGCCGCCTGCGTATGCGTTCGTCGAGTTGCATATCGAGCAAGGTCCGCAACTGGAGAGTGCCGACGTGCCGCTCGGCGTCGTCACGGGCATTCAGGGCGTGCGCTGGTATGAATTTCACTGCGAAGGTGTGGCTGCGCACGCCGGCACCACGCCAATGCCGATGCGCCGCGACGCGATGACGCTCGCCGTCGCGCTGCGCGCTTCGCTCGAAGAAATAGCCACGTCATTGGGCGGCGAGCACACGCGCATCACGTTCGGCCGCTGGAGCGTAACGCCGAATTCGATCAACACGATTCCATCCGACGTGACCTTCTCCGTCGATTTCCGTCACCCCGACGCCCACGTGCTGGATGCGTTCGACGAGCAGGTATCGGCTTGCGCCAGACGCCACGGCGCGCGCATCGCGCCGCTTTTCACTCACGCGCCAGTGCGTTTCGACGCGTCGGTACTCGCGCGGCTCGACGCTGCCTGCCACGCGCTCGACGCGCCTGCGCTGCGCCTCACGTCGGGCGCCTTTCACGACGCGATGTATCTCGCGCAGCACTGCCCAACGGCGATGCTGTTCGTGCCGAGCCGGGGCGGCATCAGCCACAACCCGGCTGAAGCCACGGAAGCCCGACACCTCGTGCTGGGCGCACGCGCGCTCGCGCACACCCTCACCACGCTTTGCAACGACTGACAAGGAACCCAGATGAGCACGACCGCCACCCACACGCATACGCACACGCATGCCCACCCGAGTGACGACAACGGCACGGAACTCGGCCAGAACGCCACCTTGCACGAACCGATTTCCGCCGACGGCACGCCCGAGCCCGGTAAGACCTATACGGTGCCCGCGCGCAGCGGCCGCGCCGTGCGTGTCAAGGCGGGGCAAACCATCCGTATCTCGAACCCGCACGGCACCCAGGTCTGCGATACGTGGATCTTCAATGCCACGCACCTGAACGAATTCCTCTCGTTCGAACACACGCGCGCGTTTATCGACAAGATCATTCCGCAGCCGGGCGACCCGCTCATGACGAATCATCGCCGTCCGATCGCCGAACTGGTCGCCGATACATCGCCGGGCGTGCACGACACGCTGATCGCGGCCTGCGACCTGTATCGCTACAAGAATCTGGGAGTGGAGAGCTATCACGACAACTGCGCGGACAATCTGCGGCTGGCGCTGAAGGCGATCGGCCTGCGCACGCGGGAAGTGCCGCAGCCGTTCAACCTGTGGATGAACATCCCCGTCAAGCCGGATTACACGATCGACTGGCTGCCTCCCGTGTCGAAAGCGGGCGACCATGTGGACATCAAGGCCGCGATGGATTGCATCGTCGTGATGTCGGCGTGTCCGCAGGATATCATTCCCATCAACGCACTCAACCCGGTCGAAGTCGAGTTCACGGTTCTCGCCTGATACTCGCCACGCCGTTTTTTTACGCTGATCGACAGAACGCATACGGTGGCCACCAGAAAAACCCCCACGTCCAGCAATGGCGCTTCCCGCAGGCCGTCCTCACTCGCGCCGCGGCGCGCCGCGAAAACGCCACGCGCAGCCGCCACTCATTCTGCACAAGGCGCGGCAGCCGAAGGTCTTGGCACGCGGCTGCGGCACGCACGCATGGTGCAGCAGCTCACGCTGAAGGCGCTAGCGGAGCAGGCAGGCTGCTCGGAGAGTCTGTTGTCGAAAGTCGAGGGCGGCCACGCGACGCCCTCGCTTGCAACCTTGCACCGGATCGCGCTCGCGCTGGACACGAACATCGCTGCATTGGTGTCCGGTCCCGTTGCGAACGTCACGCCCGTGCAGCGCGCCAGCGAACGTCCTTCCGTGCGCTTTCCGGGCGTGCAACAAACCACAGGTCGACATGGCCGCGCAGGCGGCTCCATCATGCTGGAACGGCTCGTGGTGGCAGGCCCCGGGCAACTGCTGCAAGGCGATATTCATGTACTTGAACCGCTCGCGCGCAGCGACGAGCAGATCAGCCATGCGGGCGAAGAACTGGGCTACGTGCTCGAAGGCGAACTCGAACTCACGCTCGGCAGCGAATGCTACCGGCTGCGGGCGGGCGATTCCTTCTACTTTCCGAGCACCGAGCCGCACAGCTACCGTAATCCCGGCAATTGCATCACCCGCGTGCTGTGGATCAATACGCCACCGACCTTCTAAAGCGTGCAGTTGGCGCTGAACGAAAGTGAAACAGGAGTTCAATGTGACGGGAACCGATCTGACCCAGATGCAGCAGCCGCGCTTCGCGGGCATCCCGACTTTCATGCGTGTGCCGTTCAGCACAGACCCGAGCACCTTCGATATCGCCCTTGCGGGTGTACCCTTCGACGGCGGCGTCACGGCGCGCCCGGGTGCGCGCTTCGGTCCGCGCGAAATCCGCAACATGTCCACGATGATGCGCGGCATCCATCACGTGACGCGCTTCAATCCGTTCGACGCCTGCCGCGTCGCCGATATCGGCGACGTGCCCTTCACCGACCTCTATCATCTCGAACGCGCGCACGAGGACATCCGTCGTTTCTTCGAACCCGTGTTCCGCGCCGGCAAGCTCGCGCTGACAGCGGGCGGCGATCACTCGATCACCTACCCGATCTTCCAGGCGCTGGCGCCGCGCGAGCCGATCGCGCTGGTGCATATCGACGCGCACACGGACACCTGGGATACGTTCAAAGGCTCGAAGTTCACGCATGGCGCGCCGTTTCGCCGCGCGGTCGAAGCCGGTCTGCTCGACCCGAAGCGAACCATTCAGATCGGCATTCGCGGTGCGCAGAATTCGGACGAAGGCTGGCGCTATTCGCTCGATCACGGTATGCGCGTCGTGTTCATCGAAGAGTTCGACGCGCTCGGGCCGGCCGCTGTCGCAGCCGAAGCGCGGCGCATTGTCGGCGATGCGCCCGTTTACCTTTCGCTCGATGTCGACGGGCTCGACCCTGTCTTCACGCCGGGCACGGGCACGCCGGAAGTGGGCGGCCTCACGACCCGCGAGACGCAGGCGCTGCTGCGCGGTCTCGACGGGCTCAACTGGGTGGGCGGCGACGTGGTCGAAGTCTCGCCGCCTTACGATCCGAGCGGCAACACCGCGCTCGTCGCCGCGACGCTGATGTACGAAATACTGTGCCTGCTCGCAAAGCGCGTGAGCGACGGAAACCGGTAACACGCTGCCCGCGCGCTACTGCTTGCCCTTCCACGGCACGAGCTTGCGTTCCAGCGCGCGCATACCCAGATCGAACAGCCACGCAATCGCGCCGATCAGCACGATGCCCATCACCACGACATCGGTGCGCAGAAAGCTCGACGCATTGAGCACCATCTGTCCCAACCCCGCCGTTGCCGCGACCATCTCGGCAGCGACGAGCGTCGTCCAGCCGAAGCCGATCGCAATGCGCAGCCCTGTGAGAATCTCCGGCAACGCAGCGGGCAACACGACGTGCAGCACGACCTGCCTGAAGTTCGCGCCGAGCGACCACGCGGCGTTGATCTGCTCGACGGTCGCGCTGCGCACGCCCGCACGCGCTGCCATCGCAATGGGCGCAAAGCACGCGAGCCAGATGACGATCAGCTTCGCCGTTTCATCGATGCCGAACCAGATCACCACGAGCGGCAGATACGCGAGCGGCGGCAGCGGCCGGTAAAACTCGATAGGCGGATCGAGCAGACCGCGCGCGACGCGGCTCACGCCCATCAACACGCCGATCGGCACGGCCGTCACGCACGCGAGCCCAAACGCGCCGAACACGCGGATCGCGCTCCACATCAGGTGTTCCGATAACGGCAGCCCGCCCTGAATGCGGCCGTTCCATGCATCGGTGAATGCGCGCCAGACGGCGTCCGGCGACGGCAGAAACAGCGGCGGCACCCAGCCGAAGTGCGACGAGGCCCACCACAGCAGCAACAAGGCCGCGACGCACAGCGTGCTGAGCGTGGCGGTCGGGCCTTCGCCGGGTATGCCGCGATTAGTCTTGCGCTTACGTGTAGGCGTCGCGTCGCGATCGCCGCGCTGCGCCGCTCGCAGGCGGCCCGTTGGGCCGTGTCGCGAAGAATCGATCGAATTCATCAGGCGGCCTCCCGCACCGTCTCATGCAAGCGGCGCGTCAAACGCTCGCGCCACGCGATAAAGGCCGCCGACGACTTCACCGCGCGCGCATCGCGTGACGCCAGGTATTCGCGCGCAAACGGCAGTTCATGCACTTCCGCGACGCGCCCCGGGCCAGGCGTCATCAGCACGAGACGCGTCGCGAGGAACAATGCCTCTTCGACGCTGTGCGTGATGAAGAAAACCGTCTTGCGCGTGCGCGACCACACGTCGAGCACGAGTTCCTGAACCGTTTCGCGCGTGAGCGCATCGAGCGCGCCCATCGGCTCGTCCATCAACAACACTTGCGGGTCGCTCGCCAATGCGCGGGCGATGCCCACGCGCTGCTGCATGCCGCCCGACAGCGCGTACACCTTCGCGTTCGCATGCCGCTCCAGCCCGACGAGCGCGAGCGTGCGCCGCGCGATCTCGTGCCGCTCGTCGCGCGCGACGCCGCGAAAGCGAAGTCCGAGCGCGACGTTGTCGAGCACGTTCAGCCACGGCATCAGCGCATGCTTCTGAAATACGACGCCGCGCTCCGCGCCTGGTCCTTCGATGGGCGCATCATTCAGGCGCACCTCGCCTTCCGTGGGATCGACGAAACCCGCAATGCAATTGAGCAGCGTGGTTTTGCCGCAACCCGACGCGCCCAATGCAACGACGAATTCGCCGCTGTCGATGCGCAGATCGACGCCCGCGAGCGCGGGCGCGTCCGCACCGTCATAGGTCACACCGACGCCGCGGATTTCCAGCGCGCTCATCGCGCTGCCTGTTGCGCGAAGCGTGGGTTCACGGCGCCCGAGTAGTCGGGCAGCACGTTCTGGATCGTGCCCTGCGTCTTCAGGAACGCCGCCGTCGCCGCCAGCGATGCCGCCGCGCCCGACTGCTTGCCGCCGCCGAGCCACGCCGCTGACGCCTGTTCCGCCGGCGTCGGGAACGCGTACAGCGCGAGGCTTGCGGGCACGTCGGCGGGCGTTGCGCCCAACTCTTGCGCGACGGCCTGCACTTCCTTCGAAGCGGGCGTCCACGCCGCCTTGTGATCGCGATACTGCGCATCCGTTTCTGCGAGCACCTTGACAAGACCCGTCATGAACGCGGCGTTGTCGCGCTCGAACTGCCGCGCGGCGACGAAGCCGTCGAACGTCGCCTTGCCCGATTGCTTCGCGACTTCACCCGACGTGATCAGCACCTTGCCGTTCTGCTTGACCTTCGCGAGCACCGGGTCCCAGATGTACGTCGCGTCGATGTTGCCGCGCTGCCATGCAGCCGCGACCTCGGGCGGACGCAGGTTGAGGATCTTAACCGTCGACGGATCGACGCCCGCCTGCTGCAACGCGACGAGCGCATGGAAGTGCGACGTCGACACGAACGGCAGGCCGATGGTCTTGCCCTTCAGGTCAGTGAGCTTCGTCACGCCCGAGCCGTCGCGCGCGACGAGCGCTTCGGCGTCGTTGATGTTGTCGAGAATCCAGAACAGCGACAGGTCCACGCCTTGCGACAGCCCCGCCGCGATCGGGCTGGAGCCCGCTTCGCCGAGCTGGATCGAGCCGGACGCGAGCGCGCGGATCACGTCCGCGCCGCTGCCGAGCTTGCTGTACGTGACCTTGTAGCCGGTGGCTTTTTCGACGGCGCCCGTGACCTGCGCGTAGCGCCACGGCACGACCATGTCCTGATAGCCGATCACGACTTCGCGGGTGTCGGCGTGGGCGGGCGAGACAATCGCGGCCGACGCCACGACGAACGCGGCGGCGCGCAACGCGCGGCCGAGGATGGAGAGAGTGTGGTTCATCGGAAGGTTGCGTGCTGGTTATGGAAACTGCATGAGGCTTCCGACTATAGGCACTTCTTGCCGCCGTCGTTCGAATGTTTCGTGCGTAGCAAATCACGCCGTTGCAGCTTTGCTTTTCATGCGGAAACAGCAAGTGCCGCTGATATCGCTGCAAAGACCGGTTTGTGCAGTCGGCCAGCCGGATTTGCGCGCTTGTCGTATCGTATTTCGCGCAAGCGTCGCAATCCGCTTACCTTTTCGGCAAGGGCTTCCATCATGACCCGATCCCGTCAGTTGCATCTCGGCGCTTTCATGCGTCCCGTCAGCCTGCATACGGGCGCGTGGCGCTATCCCGGCGCTTTTCCCGACGCAAACTTCAACATCGCGCATCTGAAGCGCTTCGTGCAGACGCTCGAACGCGCGTGCTTCGACGCGTTCTTCATGGCCGATCATCTCGCGGTGCTCAACATGCCGCCCGCCGCGCTTCGGCGCAGCCACACCGTCACATCGTTCGAGCCGTTGACGCTGCTCGCCGCGCTGTCGTCGGTGACGGAGCGCATCGGGCTGATCGCCACCTCGTCGACGACTTTCGACGAGCCGTACCACGTCGCGCGCCGCTTCGCTTCGCTCGATCATCTGAGCGGCGGCCGCGCCGGGTGGAATCTCGTGACCACATCCAATCCCGATGCGGCGCTGAACTTCGGCCTCGAAGCCCATGTCGAGCATGGCGAGCGCTATCACCGCGCGCGCGAGTTTTACGACGTCGTCACGGGCCTGTGGGATAGCTGGGCCGACGACGCGTTTGTCCGCGACGTCGAAAGCGGCGTGTTTGTGGACACTGAGCGGATGCATATGCTCGGCCACAAGGGCGAGCATCTGTCGGTGCGCGGGCCGCTGAACATCGCGCGGCCGGTCCAGGGCTGGCCCGTCGTCGTGCAGGCGGGATCGTCGGAAGCAGGACGCCAGATCGCCGCCGAAACGGCCGACGCCGTGTTCACCGCGCCGCCCTCGCTCGCCGAAGGCCAGCGCTTCTACGCCGATGTGAAAAGCCGTGTCGAGCGCGCCGGCCGCGACCCGGAGCATCTGAAGATACTGCCGGGCGCTTTTGTGGTGGTCGGCGATACCGCCGATGAAGCACGCGAAAAGCGCGCGTTGCTCGATACCTTCGTGCATTACGACAGCGGTATCGCGTCGCTGTCGATCGCGCTCGGCCATGACGTGTCGCAACTCGACCCGGATTCGTTGCTCCCCGAGATTCCCGAGAGCAATGCCAGCAAGAGTTCGCGGCAACGTGTCGTCGATTGGGCGCGTCGGGACCAGTTGACCATCCGCCAGCTTGCGCAGCGGATCGGCGGTTACTCGGGGCTGGAAATGGTCGGTACGCCCGCGACCATCGCCGACCAGATGGAGCAATGGCTAGTCGAGCGCGGCTCGGATGGATTCAACGTGATGTTCCCGTATCTGCCCGGCGGTCTCGACGATTTCGCCGATAAAGTCGTGCCCGAACTGCAACGGCGCGGCATTTTCCGCCGCGCGTACGAAGGCACGACGCTGCGCGACCATCTCGGCCTGCCGCGCCCGGAGAATCGTTTCTTCGCGCGGCGCGGGGCGAGCTAGCGAGCTAGACCGATACCGCTTCGCGCAGAAAATCCACCAGCGCCGATTGCATCGCGTTCATCGAGCCACCCGCGCCGATGAGCGCGAGTTCGGTGGGCGGCAGCCTGGGCAAGTCGAAGCACACGCTATGCTCGGGCAGCACGGCCGTGGTCGGCAGCACCGTGATGCCAAGGCCGGAAGCGACGGCTGCCTGAATGCCCGTCAGGCTATGGCTGCCGAACGCGACGCGCCAGCTTCGCTGCGTATGATCGAGACTGCGGATCGCGCGCTTGCGGTACACACAGCCTTGCGGAAACAGCGCCAGCGGAATCGGCTCGCCATCTTCGGGCGGCACTTCGATCATGCGCCCGCGCACCCACACGAGCGATTCGGGCCACGACGCGAGACTCGGCCCGCCGCCCGGCTCGCGTTTGACGAGCGCAATCTCGATCTCGCCGCCCGACAGCTTGCGATGCAGATCGGCACTCATGCCCGCGACCGTTTCGAGCCGCGCTTCGGGCCGCGCCTTGACGAAACCCGACAGGATCGACGCCATGCGCTTCGCGTCGAAGTCTTCGGGCACGCCGATGCGGATCGGCGTGCGCCAGACGTCGCTCGCGAGCGCGTCCTGTGCCTCCTGCGACAGCGCGATCAGGCGGCGGGCGTATTGCGTGAGCAGTTCGCCGTGCTCTGTCGCCGTCACCTGGTTGCCTGTGCGGTCACGCATCAACAGCGTACGGCCGACCAGTTCTTCGAGGCGCCGCACCTGCTGGCTGACCGTCGACTGCGTGCGGTGTACGCGATCGCCGGCCCGTGTGAAGCTGCCTTCGTCGACGACGCACACCAACGTCTTCAGAAGTTCGAGATCGAGCATAGCGAAGGCCTCATATTTACGTTTCCACTGAGGATGCCATTTTAATTTAATTTCCCAATATGCGGCGCGAGGCATAGTCTGTGTTCCATACCGACGTCACCGGAAAGGAGCCTCTCATGTCACTTGAAAACACACTGCGCCCGTCGTGGCTGACCTTCGATTGCTACGGCACGCTGATTCAATGGGACGAAGGGCTGCTGGGCGCCGTCACCGCGATCCTCGCCGGCAAGCATGGCGCCGCCATCGATCCGCGCGAGTTCATCGCGGTCTACGACAGGCACGAGCACGCGCTGGAACAGACGCCACCGCACCGCTCCTTCCGCGAAGTCGCGGGCCACGCGCTGCGCATCGCGCTCGAAGAGTTCGACCTGCACGCTGACGACAACGACATCCGTCTGCTGACCAGCCGCATCTCCGCGATGCCGCCCTTCCCCGAAGTGACGGGCACGCTGCGCGCGCTGAAGGAAGCGGGCTACCGGATGTGCATCGTGTCGAATACCGACGACGACGTGATCGCCGGCAACGTCGTGCAGCTTGGCGGTTATATCGACCGCGTGATCACCGCGCAGCAGGCCGGCGCGTACAAACCCAACCGGCGCCTTTTCGACTATGCTCACGAACAGCTAGGCGTATCGCACGACGACGTGGTGCATATCTGCGCGAGTCCGCATCTGGATCACGCAGCGGCGCGCGATATCGGCTTTCGCTGCGTGTGGATCGACCGCGGCACCGGCCGCCAGCGCCTGCCCGACTACACGCCCGACGCCACGCTCGCGACGCTCGACAAGGTGCCACCATTGTTCGCGTCGCTCGGCTGGTGAAACGCGCAAAGGACCTGTCATGGCTCATACGCTCAACGTCAACACCTCCGCTGTCTCGCGCCGCGCTGCGCTCGATTCCGACGCGGTGCACGCGGCCCGCATCAAACTGGCTGCGTGCTTTCAGCTTGCCGCGCAGCATGGCCTCGAAGAAGGCGTGTGCAATCACTTTTCCGCCGTCGTGCCGGGACATGACGATCTGTTCTTCGTCAATCCGTATGGCTACGCGTTTTCGGAAATCACGGCATCGCGCCTGCTGATCTGCGATTTCGACGGCAACGTGATCGAGGGTGAAGGCAGCCCGGAAGCGACCGCGTTCTACATTCATGCGCAGTTGCATCGGGCCATGCCGCGCGTGAAGGCCGCGTTTCACACGCATATGCCGAACGCGACCGCGCTGTGCCTCATCGAAGGACCGCCGCTGTTGTGGCTCGGGCAAACCGCGCTGAAGTTCTACGGCCGCACAGCCGTCGACGAGCACTACAACGGCCTCGCGCTCGATACATCCGAAGGCGACCGCATCGCGGATGCAATGGGCGACGCGGACATCCTGTTCCTGAAGAACCACGGCGTGATGGTGGCGGGCGCGAGCATCGCCGAAGCCTGGGACGATCTGTACTACCTGGAGCGCGCCGCCGAAGTGCAACTCAAGGCGATGCAGAGCAACCGGCCGCTCAAGTCCGTGCCGCACGACATCGCGCAGCGCGCGTATGAGCAGATGCGGCTGGGCGACAAGGAAAGCGCGCGAGCACACCTCGACAGCGGCATACGGCGTCTGCGCGACGCAGGCAACCGCTTCGAGAATTGATCCGGTAACGCGTCTGATCGACCGTGGCCGGCATGGCGTCTTTCACGCCGCCACCAGCCCTTGTCCTTGAGCCACTCCGGATTGAACAGGCGCGCGCGATACAGTTCGCCGCGATCGCACAAAGGCGTGACGATCGTGTGGCGCGGTCCCATCTGCTTCGCGAGCGCGACAGCCGCGGCCACGTTGATTCCCGTCGATCCGCCAACGTACAGTCCCTCTTCGCGCAGCAGACGATACACCATCGACACGCATGTCTGATCGTCGATGCTGAACGCGTCGTCGATCGCCGTGCCTTCGAGGTTGGCCGTCACCCGGCTGGAGCCGATGCCCTCGGTGATCGAGCTGCCTTCGACCTTGATCTCGCCCGTTTTGACGTAGCTGAAAAGGCCGCTGCCATGCGGATCGGCGAGCACGATCCGCACGTTCGGATTCTTTTCCTTCAGGAAGCGGCTGACGCCCGCGAGGGTGCCGCCCGTGCCCGTCGCGCAGACGAACGCGTCGACCGTACCCGCCGTGTCGCGCCAGATTTCGGGGCCGGTGGTCTCGTAGTGCGCCTGCCGGTTGACGACGTTGTCGAACTGATTGGCCCAGATCGCGTTGTCCAGTTCCTGCGCGAGACGGCCCGCGATCTTCTGGTAGTTGTTCGGGTCCTTGTACGGCGCGGCGGGCACGGGCCGCACTTCCGCGCCAAGCACGCGCAGCAGTTCCATTTTCGCGGGCGACTGCGTGTCGGGAATCACGATCACGCAGCGGTAGCCGCGCGCCGCGCAGATATGCGCGAGTCCGATCCCCGTATTGCCCGCCGTGCCTTCGACCACCGTTCCGCCCGGCTTGAGCGCGCCGCGCCGTTCGGCGTCCTGGACGATGTAGAGCGCGGCGCGGTCTTTCACCGAGCCGCCCGGATTCATGAACTCCGCCTTGCCGAGTATCTCGCAGCCGGTTTCGGCGCTGAGCGCCGCGAGCCTGATGAGCGGCGTGTCGCCGATGCAGCCGATGAATCCTTTGCGTACGCTCATGTCCGCCCCTCGTTTCAGATGACCGGCAGCAAATGCGGCTGCCACATGTCGAAGGATAGGCGCCGCGCCTGACAACGCGATCGACACACCAGGCGGGCTGCGATCGCCGCTATACCTGACGCGCGACGTGATCGGTGATCTGCCGCAGCTTGTGCAGCATCTGTTCGCCCGATGCAACGTAGAGCGCGCGCTCGCCTGTCAGCACGCTCGCACGGAACGTCTGCAGTGCATGCTTCAGCGGTTCGTACCTGAGCACGGAAGCCGCGCCGTCGACGCGATGAATCCACTGCCGCAGGACAGCCGGCTCGGCCTCGCCGAGCATGCCTTCAAGTTCGTCGGCATCGGTCGTCATGGTCTGGACGATGATTTCGATCAGCTTCTCGTCGCGCCCGGTGCTGCCGAAATTCTGATTGATTGCGTCCCAGTCGAGATCGGGCAGTTCACCTGGTTCCGTCGCTGCGGCAGGTACGGCGGCCGGTCCAGCCACCTGAGGCGTGGCGCGCGGCGCGTCCACCTGCGGCGCGGGCCGTGCGTCGCTCGCGGGCGCACTGTGCCCTTGCAGGCACTGCGGCGCGAAGCGGGTGACGCACGCAAGCAGATCGCTGAGCTTGGCCGGCTTGTACAGGCACTCATCCATCCCGGCGGCCAGACACTCGTCGCGCTCTTCCCGTCCCACGCTCGCCGTCAGTCCGACGATAGACATGCGCCGCGCGTCATCCGTCCGTTCGCGCACGCGGGTTGCCAGCGTGTAGCCGTCCATCTCGGGCATGTGACAGTCGGTGATCAGCAGCGCATGGTCCGCCGACGCCATCGCCTTCAGCGCCTGCACGCCGTCTTCGACGGTGTCGCAGGTGCAGCCGAGCAGTTCCAGCTGCTGTCGCAGCAGATGGCGGTTGATCCCGTTGTCTTCGGCGATCAGGATCAGCGCGTGATCGCGCAGCGCATCGGCGCGGCTGCGCGGCGGAGCAGGCGTGAGCGCCGATGCCGCGGATTCCATCCCCAGTTCGGCGTCTCCGTGCAAGACGGCATTGCAGACGGCAGCCACGCCCTCCAGCGTGACGGGATAGACGCACAGATAGCAGATGTCCCCCATGCGGACATATCCGCCCGTCGTGATCGTTGCGGTCGTGGGAACGACGGGGACGTCCCCCACCTGCGGTTGCAACGCGGGCTTCTGCTGGGCTTGCGTAAGCGGCGGGTCCGCTGACGGACTTTCCGCTGTCAGCTGGTCGTCGATGATCAGCCGGCACTCCGCTGGCAAGCCATCCGGGGAAAGCGTTGCATTCGGATCGAGAATCGCCACCGTGCCGCCGAACGTGCGCAACGCCTGCGTCAGGCTGCACAGCACAGACGCATCGCGAACGCAAAGACCGACGGTGACGCCCGCCAGCGGATAGCTTTGAAACCCACGCTCGTTCACTTCCAGCGGCAGGCGGAACTCGACCTGGGTGCCGCGCCCCACTTCGCCTTCCATGCCGATCGTGCCGCCCAGCATCGCGACGAGCCGCCGCGAGATCGTCAAGCCGAGACCTGTACCGCCATAGCGGCGTGTCGTCGAGGCTTCAGCCTGCACGAACGGCTGGAAGAGGCGCGCCCGCTGATCCGGGCTGATGCCGATTCCCGTGTCGCTCACGCGCCAGACAATGGTTTGCTTGCCATCCTCTTCACCCGCGAGTTCGACGTCGAGCCGGATGCTGCCTTCTGAGGTGAACTTGATCGCGTTGCTGAGCAGGTTGAAGAGAATTTGCCGTAGCCGCACGCCGTCGCTCCTCCTGCGCACGCCAGAAAAACAGCGAGAACGTGCTCGCGCACAGATCGCGGATATCGACGGGGGCCCGCTCCAGCGCGATCTTGCCCGCTTCGATCTTCGAGTAGTCCAGAATGTCGTTGAGGATCTGCAGCAGCGACTCGGCTGCCTGCGAGATCAGCTTCACCTTGACCGCCTGGTCCGGGCGCAGGTTGCTGTGAGCGAGCAGTTCGATCAGTCCTATCACGGCGCTCATCGGCGTGCGTATTTCATGGCTCATCGCAGCAAGAAACTCGCTCTTGGCGCGCGACGCCTGCTGCGCCGCATCCCGCGCCTCGGCGAGTGCGACTGCATGCTGATGCTGTTCTTCGGCGTCGCTCCAGTTGCCGGTCCAGAGGAGATCGCCGTGCTCGACCCGATGCGGCACGGCGTGCAGCCGGGTCCACCGGAAGGCGCCGCGGCGCTGCACGCGAAGTTCGCGGCTCACGGGCGCCAGCGTCTGCTCGGCCTTGTACGCCTCAGTCAGAAGCTCGGCGCGGTCCTCGGGATGAACGGCTGCGAGCACCGCTCCGGGAATGGCTTGCAGTTCGGCGCTGGTCTTGCCGAACATTTCGACGGTATTGCCGCTCAGCCAGATGACCCGGGAGTCGCCATCTCTAGCCTGTCGATACTGAAACGCAGTCGCCGGCAACTTGCTGGTCACGTCGATCAGCCGCAGCTCCGCTTCCCGCCGTTCGCGCGCCTCCTTGTGCAGCACGCGGCGCGAGCGCCATAGCACCGCGATCACGGCCAGCAGCGCGAGCGCCACAGGCGCGAACCTCAGCGCGATGTCTTTCCACGACGGCCCCAGTTCGTAGTTCGCGCCGAAGTAGCGGTTCTGGATCGAGAGCCGCTCGGAGTCGGGCAACGCCGCAAGCGCGCGGTCGATGAGCGGCATCAGCCGGACGGCCAGCTTCGGCGATATGGCAAAGCCCGTCTGCAGCGAACGGCCCGCGGAGCCGATGATGCGCAGCGTGTCGCCATGCATGCGCTGCAGCATGTAGTGAACCGTGGCCAGATCGTCCACGTAGACATCGGCCTTGCCATCGGCGACCGCGTTCATGCCCGCCCCGACATCCGGCACGACGACGATGCTTGCCTGCGGTGCCGCGCCCGTCACCAGCCAGCGCAGACCGCCGCCGTCGGTGACGGCGACGCGCCTGCCGTTCAGATCGCGCAACTGGCCAAGCGCAGGCGCATCGTTACGGCCGACGGCGACAACCGGAAAGGTCGCGTATGGGCGCGATACGGGCGTGCCGCGCAACGCGGGGTCATAAAGTGTGGCGACGGCGACCAGATCGAGCGTCCCCGCTTGCAGGGCATCCACGGTAGCGGCGAAGCCCGGCTCGGGCTGGCGTACGAAACTGATTCCCAGCCGGTTCGCCAGATAGCGCAGATAGTCCTGCGCCATGCCATGCGTCTGCCCGCTGTCGTCGACATAGCTGTACGGCGGCAGCCCGCTGTCCACGCCCACGCGCAGCGGCGGCAGCGAGCGCAGCCAGGCGCGCTCCTCGTCGCTCAGATGAAACGGCGCGGACGACTCGGTTGAATCGGCCCGATAGTCATCCAGTTGCTCAGGATGCGCTGCCGGGCATACTCGGGCAGTGCGTTCAGCCGTTCGTCGACACCGTCGCGCAACGCCTGTTGCGTGCGCCGAAAGCCGAAGCGCACGCCGCTTTCCGTTTCGCGGTAGCGATTCAGTTCCGCCAGCCCGGCGAACTCCGGTTGCGACAAGATGTAGTCGCCGACGGGCAGCAACGTGATGTAGACGTCCGCCTCCTTGTGCAGCACATCGCGCAAGCCCTCCTGCAGACTGTGTGCACGCACGAAGACCGAGTCGGGGTAGCGCTCGTGCGATACCTGCTCGATGTACGAGCCTGCCTCTGCGGCAATGCGCTTGCCCGCGAGGCGTGGCGGCTCCCCGTCGTGTGCGGCATCCGACGCCCGCCCGACCACGACGAAATCGGCATCGTAGTACGGCTCGGACAGTATCAGGCAGCGCCTCGCCTCGATCGGCTTCTGCACGGCGAGCACGATGTCGACGGAGCCGGCGCAGGCTGCCGCGCTCAACGACGCGTAGTCAGGGAACACCCGGACCCGCAGTTGCGCGGAGGGTCAAGAACGGATTTGAGGATATCGAACGCGGCGCCGGACAGCTGACCGTTGTTGACGATCAGAAGCGGCGGCCAGCCGCCTTCGGGGACGCCCACTGTGAGGCTTGCAGGCTTGTGCGAGTGAGATTGCGCCTGCGCGGTGGCGTCGACCGATGCCAACGCAAGCATCACGCATAAAACCCGGCACAGTCTGATTTAGCGATGGCGGATGCTTGTCATGTCGGTCAGGGAGACGACCACCAGCGCGGACCGCGCTGGCGTCAGGTAACTGAATGCATGATAGTGCCCCGACAGGCTGTTCGGGGGCTTATTGGTCACGTTGCGCGGCGCGCGACTGACACAGGCAGATGCCGTTCAGGCCAGTTCGACGATCACTTCATCGAGCGCGCGAAACGGCGCGAGCAGCGCTTCGTCGGCCAGCGCCGAGGTGATGAGCCGCCAGTCGCGCTGCAGCGGCGTCCAGTGTTGCTGGCGCGCGCGGCCGAGCTTGTCGGAATCGGCGAGCACGATGATCTCGGCGGCGCGCGACACGATGCACTCCTTCAGATACGCCTGCTGTGCCGATGCTTCGCACAGGCCGAACCCGGCGACTACGCCGTCCGCGCCGAGAAACGCGCGGTCGACGGTCAAACGGCTGAGAATGAGTTCCGCGAGCGGCCCGAGCGTGCTCATGCTGGAGCCGCGCAGCTCGCCGCCGATCAGCGTGAGCCGCACGCCGGGCGCATTGGCGAGCGCCGTGACCGCGAGCAGATTGTTGGTGACGACATGCAGGTCTTCGCGCGTCGACAGATGCCACGCGAGTTGCGCGCAGGTCGTGCCGCCGTCGAGCAACACCGTGTCGCCGTCGCGCACGTGCAAGGCGGCCGCCTGCGCGATGAGTTCTTTTTGCTCGCGCTGCGCCGACTTGCGTTCTTCGAGCGACGCTTCCGGCTCGTGTACGCCGACCAGCGCGGTCGCGCCGCCGTAAGTGCGCACCAGACGCTTCTGCTTGGCGAGCGCCGTCAGATCACGGCGAATCGTCGCTTCCGACACGCCCAGCGCGGCGCACAACGCCTCGACGTTGGCGTCGCGCGTGCGCACGAGTTCGAGAATCGCCTGATGACGGTCGGTCGTTTTTTTCACGTCTGCGTGAATCCGGGAATGGGGCTCGATCTTACACCAGCGCCTTTGCGCCCATTCGACGGCGGGCGCGAGCCGTGCTGGCGCTGCGCCGCCTCGCCGTCGTCCGCGCTCAGCGGCGCGTCGCCAGTTCCGCGCCCTGGCGCAGCGCTTCGAGCAGGCTGCCTTCGTCGACCACACCCTTGCCCGCGATATCGAACGCGGTGCCGTGATCGACCGACGTGCGGATCACTTCGAGCCCCACCGTCACGTTCACGCCCGCTTCGAGGCCGAGCACCTTCACCGGGCCGTGGCCCTGGTCGTGATACATCGCGACCACCAGATCGAAGTCGCCGCGGCCGGCGCGGAAAAACAGCGTGTCGGCGGGCAGCGGGCCCGTGACGTCGAGGCCACGCTCCTGCAGCAGCTTCACGGCAGGGATGATCTTCTCTTCTTCTTCGCCATAACCGAACAGGCCGTTTTCGCCCGCGTGCGGATTGATCCCGCACACGCCGATGCGCGGATGCTCGATGCCCGCCTTCACGAGCGTCGCGTTGCCGCGTTCGATGGTCCGCTGCACGAGGCCCGGCTCGATCTTGCGGATCGCGTCGATGATGCCGATGTGCGTAGTCACGTGAATCACGCGCAGTTGCGGCGCGACGAGCATCATCGACACTTCGTCGACACCCGTCAGATGCGCGAGCATTTCCGTGTGGCCCGGATACTTGTGACCGCCCGCATGCAACGCTTCCTTGTTGAGCGGCGCCGTGCAGATCGCGTCGATCTTGCCTGCCTGCGCGAGTTCGACGGCGCGCTTGATGTACTGATACGCGGCGTCGCCCGCCAGTGCCGACAGCTGGCCGAACGGCAGGTCATCGGGAATCAGGCCGAGGTCGATGCAGTCGATCGTGCCTTGCTCGTAGCGCGCGTCGGATGCGTCTTCGATGCGGCGGATCTTCATCGTCCCGCCGACGATCTGGTTCGCGCGTTCGAGGCGCTTCGCATCGCCAATCACGAGCGGACGGCATTGCGCGTAGACCGACGCATGCGCGAGGCTCTTGACGACGACTTCTGCGCCGACGCCTGCTGCATCGCCCATCGTGATGCCGATTACGGGAAGGTAGTTGCTCATGATGTGATCTCGTGGGTACTTGCTATTCATTCTCGGACGTCAGTGGGAAACGACGTCGCGTTCGGTTTCATTGCGCAGGGTCAGCCATGCGGCGTACAGCGCGTGATCGGTGCCGAATGCGCCCGCCTTGGTCACGACGCCGGGGCAATGCGTGCGGGTCGCGTCGAGCGGCCTTGCGACCGCGACACCCGCTTCGACTTCGGCCAGCAATTGCAGATTGCCGATGCGTGCGGCCGCCAGCATCGCGCGCGCGGTCTCGCCGCCCGTCGCGATCAGGCCGCCCGTTTTCGTGAAGTGCGGCTCGACCATTGCCGCGAGCGCCGCCGACAGTTGCGCGCCTTCAGCGGGATCGAACGCGTCATCGCGACCGATGCGCAGCAACAGATCGACACCCGCCTTCAGCGACACGCCAACCTGGTCCTGCCACCCGCGCCAGTCACGATGGCTCACGCCTTCGCGTAACACGACGGGCGGCACGATCAGTTCTTCGACGCCGCCACGCTCGCGCAGCATCGCGCATTGACGTTCGCTCACGGCCGACAGGCTGCCGACCAGAATCAGGATCGGGCCGCCGGGAAACGCATCGCTGCCGGACTTGCGCTCACCCGCGTCGCCGCGCGGATTGAGCGCCGCGATCTCGCGCGCAAGCCCGCCCGAACCGACCCAGAAGAACGCCGCATCGCTTTGCAGCGTGGCGCGGGCGAGCGCGCGCAATGCCTTCTCGCTTTGCGTATCGATGATCAGCGCCTGCACGCCGTTCGCCGCCATCGCGCCGATGCACACGGCCAGCGCTTCGGGTTCGTCGGCGAGCGCTTCGGCGTCGAGCCGGTCCGTTGTCAGACCGGCTGCTTCGAGTTGCGCTGCGATGCCGGCGGGAACACCCGCATGCTCAAGCTTCCATGTCGCCGTGTGTTCGAGCGGCTCGCCGTGCACGAACACACGGCCATCGCGCACCGTGCGCCCCGTTGCCGGAAACGCGGGCGCGACGATCGCCATGCCAGCCAGCGCCTGCAGGCCCGCCACTTCCGCTGCCCAGTTGCCCCGCAGCGTCGAATCGATTTTCTTGTAGAGCCGCTGGTCGCGTGCGCTCATCTCGGCATAGGCCGCCGACGTGCGCGCGGCCGCGTCGTGAGGCGTGAGACGGCGCGTGTCGGTATCGACGGCAATCGTGTCCGCGCCGTCATGCGCGGACGTGCGCGTCGCTTCCAGCGTGACGACCGTGCGATGGCCCGCGCTGGCAAAACCGATCGCGCAGTCCGCCGCGCCCGACAGGTCGTCCGCGAGAATCAGAATCTTCATCGTGCCAGCCCTTCGCGATGCTTCGTGCGCGCGCCTTCCTGGCGCTGCTGATAACGTTTGGCCACCTGCGCGGTCAGGATCGGCGACAGGATCGCCGTGATCACGACGCATGCGGCGACCAGCAGCGTCGCGCTCTGCGCCGCTTCGTTGTACACCGGGTTCGCCGCCGCGACGAGCGCGGGGACGGCCGCTGCGTTGCCCGCCGTATTGGCTGCCGCCACACCCGCCACGCCCGTGCCGCCCGTCAGGCGATCGGCGAAGTACAGCGGAATGCCCGTCACGATCACCACCGCGATGCCAAGGCCGATGCCGAGCAGCCCCGCTTGCCAGACCTTGTGCAGATCGAGGCCCGCGCCGAGCGCCAGCGCGAAGAACGGAATCATCACGGGCACCGCCTTCGCGAGAAAGTCGCGCATTTCGCGGTCCAGATTGCCGAGCAGCATGCCGAGCGCGAGCGGCAGGATGCTGCCGACCAGCGTCTGCCACGGAAACGCCGACAGACCCGCGACGCCCAGCGTCACCATGGTCAGGAACGGACCCGATTCGAGCGACATCAGCGTGTACGCGCCGACGTCTTCCGAGCGGCCATACTGGCCCATCAGCGCCATGTAGAGGCCGCCGTTGGTGTCGTTCATCGCGGCGACCACGGCGAGCGTCGAGATGCCCGCGAACAGGCCCGACGACACAGGGTGCTCGCCAAGCACATGGCCGAGAATCACACCGACGATCACCGCCGCGCCCACCTTCGTCACGAGCAGCGCGCCGCCCTTCTTCATCAGATACGGTGTGGCCTTCACGTCGATGCTCGCGCCCATGCAGACGTAGAACACAGCAAGGATAGGCAGCGCGCCCGTGAACAGCGCATTCGTGAACGAACCGAAGAACTTGGGCATGCCGGGCAGGAACGTCGCCACCAGCGAGCCGATGAGCAGCGGCACGATCATCATGCCGCCGGGGATGCGCTCGATCGAGCGTTTGATGGGAATCTGAACCATGCGAGTCTCCTGGCTTTATTGGGCGCCGCGTCTGTCCGCGATTTTGATTGAAACAGTCATCATTCGATCGAATCGATCAGTTCGCAGTGTAGATCGTTTGATCGAATTGCGCAAATTGATCATGTTTTTGCGCAAAACGATCATTTCGTGGACGACGCGCTCAATGCCCACGCCCATTACCGGCGCGCGGCATGCACGGTATTGCGCCGCGTGTCGCGGCTCTCGCTGTCACTCACGCTGCGCACGATCGACGCAAACGAGCGCGCCGCGGGCGTGCGCGCCTCGTCCCGGCGCCACAGCAAACCGGGCGAACGCACGGGCGTCGGACTTTCGAGCGGGATGAGTTTCACGTCCTCGCGCCGCAGCGCATGCGTCGACACGATCGTCGCGATGTCGGTCTCTCTGACCAGTTCGATCATCGGCGCAATGGCGTTCATTTCCGCGACGACGACGGGCGCCGCATTCGCCATCCGGAACGATTCGTCGAGCAGCACGCGCGTGGAAAAGCTGCGTGGCAACAGCACCATGCGCTGCAAGTGAAGCTCCGACACGCGCACGAAACGCCGCTTCGCGAACGGATGCCGCAGCCCGACGGCAAGCATCATCTCCTCGGTGTAGAGCGGCTCGAAACGCAGCGGCAGCGCGTCGTTAGGCTTGTACGTCACGCCGATATCGAGGTCGCCGCGCAGCAGCGCCTGCGCGATGCCGTCGCCCGTCATTTCGAGCACGTCGACGCGCACGGACGGATGCCGGTCAAGAAACAGCGACACGCAGCGCGGAATGATGTGCAGGTTGAACGTGTGCGTCGCGCCGATGCGCACGACGCCCGTCATTTCCTCGGCTGCGAAGCGCACGGTGGACACGCCTTCGTCGACTTCGCGCAGCGCATTGCGCACGCGCTCCAGAAACAGTTCGCCCGCTTCCGTCATCGTCACGCGCCGGCCTTCGCGCTCGAATAGCTGGCAGCCGAGTTCCTCTTCGAGCTGGCGGATCTGATGCGACAGCGTCGATTGCGTGACGTGGACCTTTTGCGCGGCGACGGTGAAGCTCAATTGCTCGGCAAGGGCCGCGAAGTAGCGCAGATGTCGGAGTTCCATGGGTTCTCGTGGGTCGCTTTTGAATCGATGGCATCGATAGATAATCAGCGAAAAATACCATTTTTGTCGATAGATCGCCTGCCTTACACTGGCCTCGCTATCAACGATCGCAGCGAGAGGAGACCTCGACGCGATGCTCAACGGACCCGCGAAGCACCCATGAAAATCGGCAAAGAGACTATCCCGCGCACATCGATCTCGACCTCGAATACGCACACCATCGTCGTGCGAGGACGCGACCTCGCGGACGAACTGATCGGCAAGATCTCGTTCACCGACTACTTCTTCCTGCTCGTCACGGGGCACACGCCCAGCCCGGCCGCCAGCGCCGTGCTCGACGCGACGCTCGTCGCGATCGCGGAGCACGGACTCGTGCCGAGCGTGCAGGCGAGCCGCATGACGCTCGCCGCCGCGCCCGATGCGCTGCAAGGCGCCGTGGCCGCCGGGATTCTCGGTTGCGGCTCCGTGATACTCGGCGCGTCCGAATCCTGTGGAACGCTGCTCGACGAAGTGCGGCAGTGCGCGGCGCAAACGGGCGGCGATCTGTCCGAGGCGGCGTTCACGGTGATCACGCGTTATCGCGCGGACAAACGCGCCGTGCCGGGCTACGGCCATCCGCTGCATAAAGAGCGCGACCCGCGCGTCGACGCGCTGTTCGCCGTCGCCGAACGCAACGGCGCGGATATGACCTATGTACGCATCGCGGAAGCGATCGAATCCGTGTTGCCGGATGTGTTCGGCAAGGCGCTGATGCTGAACGTGTCGGCGGCGATTCCCGCGGTGCTGCTGGGCGTCGGCTTTCCGCTGGCTGCGCTAAAAGGCGTGCCGATTCTCGCGCGCACAGCCGGACTGATCGGGCATCTGACGGAAGAACTGGCGCACTCGATCGGCTTCGCGTTGTCGTATCAGGCCACGCGCGAAGTGGTGTACGACGGCGAAGCGCCCGAGGGCTTTGAGCCCGGCATCTGATTTTTTCGTTCACATCGCTTCGCAACGCATCTCTGGAGTTGTTGCATGACCAAAGTTCTCGAAGGCGTCCGGGTGCTCGAACAAGGCACCTTCATCACGGGGCCGGCGGCCGGCATGCTGCTAGGTGATCTGGGCGCCGACGTCGTCAAGATCGAGCAGCCGGGCACGGGCGATCCGTTCCGCGCGTTCAAGGGCGGCCTCTATAGCCCGCACTATCAGACCTACAACCGCAACAAGCGCAGCGTCACGCTCAATACGAAAGACGCCGACGATCTCGCGCTGTTCGATGCGCTGATCGGCGACGCCGACGTGTATATCCAGAACTTCCGCCCCGGCGCGGCGGATCGGATGAACGCAGGCTACGAGCGTTTGCGCGAGATCAACCCGCGTCTGATCTATTGCGCGATCAGCGGCTTTGGCCAGACCGGCCCGGCAGCGACGCGCCCCGCGTACGATACCGTCGCGCAGGCGGCAAGCGGCTTTCTCGGCCTGCTGATCAACCCCGAGCATCCGCGCGTGGTCGGTCCCGCGATCGCCGATTCGCTGACGGGCTTCTATGCGGCGTATGGCATTCTCGGCGCACTGCATGAACGCAACCGGACGGGCGTCGGACGCAAGGTCGAAGTGTCGATGCTCGAAGCGATGAGCCACTTCAATCTCGATGCGTTCACCCACTACTACTCGGCCGATGAACTGATGGGCCCCTACAGCCGTCCGAGCGTGTCGCAGTCGTACGTGATGCAGTGCGCGGACGGCAAGTGGCTGGCGCTGCACATGTCGTCGCCGGAGAAGTTCTGGCTGGGTCTCGCGGATGCCATCGAACAGCCGACCTTGCTGCAAGACCCGCGCTTTGCCGACCGCGCAGGACGCATCGCGAATCAGGAAGCGTTGATCGATCTGCTCGGCGCTGCATTCGCGCAGCGTAACCGTGCCGACTGGTGCGCACGGCTCGAAGCGAACGACGTGCCGCACGCGCCGATGTACGACGCCAGCGAAGCGCTCGACGATCCGCAGGCGAAGCACCTCGAATTGCTGGTCGAAACGACGCATCCGGAGATGGGGCGGTTTCGCACGGTGCGTCCGCCTGTTTCGTTCGATGGCGAGCGCACGACCGACGTGATCGCGCCGCCGACGCTCGGCGAGCACAACGCCGAATTGCTGGCGCCGTTGCGTACGGCATTGAAGCAGAGCGAAGCCGCGTAGGCAGCGCGGCCGACGCATCAAATGACGACTATATTGGAGACCTCGTAATGGAAACGACCAACGGTGCGCTGACGCGCAGCGGCCTCGATGGCCCGCCGCCCGAATCGATGAAGAGCGACAGTGTGCAGGTGGATACGGAGAAGCTGTTCGGACGCATCGCGCGGCGGCTAATTCCGTTTCTCTTTCTCTGCTATGTGCTCAACTACATCGACCGCGTCAATATCAGCTTTGCGCATCTGCAGTTCCGCGCGGATCTTGGCTTGACGGAAGCGTCGTATGGACTGGGCGTCGGTGTGTTCTACATCGGCTATGTGCTGTTCGAGGTGCCGAGCAATCTGCTGTTGCGCCGCATCGGCCCGCGCCGCACGATCGCGCGCATCATGGTGCTGTGGGGTCTCGTGTCGGTATCGATGATGTTCGTGCGCAATCCGACGCAGTTCTATATCGCGCGTATTGCGCTCGGCATTGCCGAAGCGGGCTTCTTTCCTGGCATCGTCTATTACCTCACGTCGTGGTTTCCGGATCGTCATCGCGCGAAGGTGCTGTCCGCGTTCGTGCTCGGCATCGCCGTGGCGGGTATCACGGGCGGTCCCGTGTCCGGATGGATTCTCAGCAACGCCGATGGCTGGCACACGCTGCACGCGTGGCAATGGCTCTTTCTGCTGGAAGGGATTCCGCCCGTGCTGGTCGGTCTGGTCGCGCTCTGGTATCTGCCTGACTCCGCGGCCACCGCGAAGTGGCTGACGCCTGAGGAAAAGGCGCTTGTCGCCCGCGAGTCGCAAGGCGAAGGCCACGGACACGGACATCGCATCGATCACTTCGGCGCAGCGTTGAAGAACTGGCGTGTGTACGTATGCGCGTTCGGCTATTTCACGATCACGTGGGCAGGCAGCGTGCTGAACTTCTGGGCGCCGTCCGTGATCCGGCAAGCGGGCGTCGCGAACCCGTGGCATATCGGGCTCGTATCGGCGATTCCGTATCTGATCGGCGCAATCGGCATGGTGCTCGCGAGCCGTCACTCGGATGCGACCAAAGAACGGCGGCTGCATTTCGCGGGCTGCGCGCTGGTGTCGGCTGCGGGCGCGGTCCTGCTTGGCACGGCGCACGCTTCGTTCACGCCGGCAATCGCCGGGTTGGCGCTTGTCGCGATCGGTTATCTATCTTGTACGGCAATCTTCTGGACGATACCGGCGACGTTTCTGTCGGGCACGGCTTCGGCGGGTTCGATTGCGCTGATTTCGAGCATCGGGCAGCTCGGCAGTTTGAGCGCGCCGACGGCTATCGGCGCATTGACGGCGGCCACGCACGATATCAGCGCGGGTTCTTACCTCGCCGCAGCGGTGCTTGTATGCGGTGCGGCTGTCATTGCGGTGGCGATGCGCAATATGAAGCGTTGAGCGTGACGGTAGCCGTCACGATGCAATCAACAAAGCCGCGACGCGCATTCAGGCGCATCGCGGCGATTGCACAACGTGACGTCGTTACTGCGCCTTCGCAGCCGCCGCGATGATCGCGTTCGCCACCGCTTCGGGCTTGCTGAGCATCGGCACGTGGCTCGTGTCGACATGCGTCACGTTCGCCTTGATCTGCCCTGCCATCGCGTTCTGCAAACGCGGATCGATCATCCGGTCATGATTCGCGACGACGAAGTACGAAGGCTTCGTGTGCCATGCGGCGTCCGTTATCTTGTCGTCGGTGCAGCCGGCGAACCACGGGCCTTGCGTCGCCGCGACGACGCGCTTTTGCGCCGGGCTCAGGTCCTGCGCAAAGTCGTTGTCGATGGCTTTCGACGACAGCGTCAGGAAGTTGCCCGAGTCCTTCTGCAACTCGCTCGCCCATGCGGGCGCGGGCTTGTCCTTGATCATGTCGTTGATCGACTGGCCGCTGTCGGGTGCGAAAGCGGCCACGTAGACGAGCGCCTTCACCTTGTCGTCGTTGCCCGCCTGCGTGATGACGGCGCCGCCCCATGAATGGCCGACCAGCACGACAGGACCCTGCTGCGCGTCGATCGCGCGTTTCGTGGCGGCGGCATCGTCCGCAAGCGAGCTGAGCGGGTTCTGCACGGCAACCACATGCAGGCCGCGCGCTTCGAGCAGCGGAATCACCTTCTCCCAGCTCGAACCGTCGGCGAACGCGCCGTGCACCAGCACGACGTTCTTGCCCTTCAGATCCTGCGGCTGCGCGGCGTGCGCGGACTGCAACGAAAACACGGCGCCTGCCAGCATGGCGGAGGCGATGCACTTCCTGATAAGCGAGTTCATGAGCGAGATGTCCTTATGTGTCAAACCGGGTTATCGAACGGAACGAAGCTTCGCAGACGCCCATGAGCGCGGGTATCGGTCAAATGACCGATCTCGCGCGAAACCGCGCGCGGTATAGTGAGGCTCGATAAAAGACCCGCACCGCACCTTTATGCAGACCTCGTCAGGCTCATCCGGCGGACCCGTCGCTCGCGTCTTCGATGCCGTGAAGGCGCTCGCCTTCATCGGCGATCTGAGCATGGGCCAGCCGACGGATCACTCCCTCCGCACCGCATGGCTCGCCGTGCGGCTCGCGCAGGCTGCCGAACTCGGCGAAGCGGCCGTCGTCGCCGTGTGCGAGGCATCGCTGTTGCGCTGGTCCGGCTGCACGGCGAACGCGTCGGGCTTCGCTGAAGCGCTCGGCGACGACGTCGCGAGCCGCGAAGCGATGCTCGCGCTCAAGCCGGACTGGGCACGCCCGATCGAATTGCAAGGCGATGTGGAAACGGTCATCACGCCGCTCGCGCGCATTCATTGCGAGGTGTCGGGTGAAGCGGCGCGCATGCTCGGTCTCGGGCAAGACACGCAAGCCACGCTGCGGCACGTGTTCGAATCGTGGGACGGCACGGGCACGCCTGACCGGCTCGCCGGCAGCGCCGTGCCCGCCACCGTGTTCGTCGTGGCGCTGGCGGGGGAGCTTGAGATTTTTTCGCGCACCTACGGGATCGAACGCGCGAGCGCGTTGATCGGCCAGCGCGCCGATTCGCGCTACCCGGACAAACTCGCGCGGCTCGCGGTCCGGCTCGCGCCACAATGGCTCGACGAACTGGCTCTGGCCGACGCGGCATCGATCGATGCCGCGCTGTTGACGCAGCAGATGAACGACGTCACGCCCGTCGAACTGGTCGCCGACATCATCGATCTCAAACTGCCGTGGATGACAGGTTATTCGCGCAGCGTCGCAGCAACGGCCGCATCGTGCGGAGCGCGCTTCGCGCTCGATGCAAACGCGCAAAACCGGCTCTATTGCGCAGGCCTCGTTCATGGCATGGGCCGCGCGGCCGTGCCGAACCCCGTCTGGAACGCGCCTGCCCGTCTGTCGGCGGCGGCGTGGGAAAAGGCGCGTCTCGTGCCGTACTGGACCTCGCGCGCGGGCAAGCAGACGGGCTCGCTCGCCGAGGCGGCCGAACTCGGCTCATACGCGTATGAACGGCTCGACGGCTCGGGTTATTTTCGCGGTGCGTCGGGCGCTGCGTTGTCGACGGAAGCGCGCATTCTCGCGGCGAGCGCCGCGTGGGTCGCGTTACGCGCGGCGCGTCCGTGGCGCGCAGCGCTGACGCACGACGAAGCGGCGAAGCTGTTGCACGAAGAAGCCGCACGAGGCCGATTCGACGCCGATGTCGTCAATGCATTGATCGACGAGCGTGTCGCGCAGCGGCGCGTCGTGAATCCACGCGCGCAGACGGCGCGGCTTTCCGCGCGTGAAGTCGATGTGCTGCGCGGCATTTCGCGCGGCGCGAGCAACAAGGAAGTGGCTCGCGATCTGTCGTTGAGTCCGAGCACGGTGCGCACGCACGTCGAAAGCGTATTCCGCAAACTGGACTGCTCGACGCGCGCCGCCGCCACGCTCAAGGCTCTGGCGCTAGGCGTGCTGTGACGCGCTCAGGCCGCGCCGACGACGTCGATGCGCAGCGCTTCGCCGCCCGCTGCGATCTCCAGCAGCCGGTCGACATTCGGGTGCGCGCCCGGACGGTTGCGCGCGTCGGCCGTATGTTCGGCGAACACGGCGAGGCCATGTTCGGCCGCTTTTGCGTCGAGCGTGCCGAACGCGTTGCGCAGATAGTGGTACACGGCAACCGAGCCCTGCTTGCCCGGCTTGTTCTCGATGCTCGCGACCACGGCGCCCTTGCCGTCGACGAGATCGATCCGCTCGATGCCGTCGATGCCCGGCAGTTGCGCGAGGTTGTCCTTGAATACGTTGCCCGGTTGAATCACTGAAAACACCCCATGGTTCGAAAATGACTGGCGGGCCGTATCTTAGCCGATTGCCTGTCCGATTGACTGCGCGGCTCCGTGTTTGCATGCCGTGACCGTCTTTCACTCGCCTTTCCGCTTCGACCCCGAACGGACACGCGGCGCGCCGAAAACGCTCGTCAGCAACATTGTCGGATCGACGTTAAAATTATCGGCTTGAACTCCGTCCATATATATTCAGGCGCGCCAACGTTTGCCGCGCTCCGGCCTCATGCCTTCGTCGAAGGCAGACCAACGAGTCAGTAGCAAGGAACGACTTCAATGACAGGCGCAGACTTGTCCAGCATGCTGCCCGAGATGCTTCCAAGGTTATGGGCGTTCGCATTGCGCATTTCCGGCGACCAGCACGACGCTGAAGACCTCGTTCAGCGAGCCTGCGTGCGCGGCCTGGAACGCGCGCACCAGTTGCAGGCGGACACCGCGCCGCTCAGCTGGATGTTCTCGATCGTCCACTCCACATGGATCAATGAACTGCGCGCCCGTTCGGTGCGCAACCGCTCCAGCATGGAATGGGACGACGACTTTCTCGAAACGGTCGAAGACCCGAAGGCACGCACGCCGGAACAGATCACGATGAACGCGCAGATCATCGAGGCCGTGCAGCGTTTGCCCGACGCGCAGCGCGCCGTGATGCTGCTGGTTGCTGTCGAAGGCCTCAGCTACAGCGAAACGGCCGAAACGCTGAACGTTCCCATCGGCACGGTGATGAGCCGGCTGTCACGCGCGCGTCAGGCGATCGGCGCGCTGTTCGCCAGCAAGCCAGGCCCGTCGATGAAAATGGCCACCTTCGGCAAGGACTCGGCGTCATGAAAGTAGATGACATCACGCTGATGGCCTACGTTGACGGCGAGCTCGACATCGAGGAACGCCGCGAGATCGAACGCGAACTCGACGACTCGCCGGAACTGGCGGAGCGCATCGAACTGTTCCGCGCGTCGAGCCTGCCGTATCACGATGCGTTCGCGCAGCAGAAGCTGCCGCCCGTGCCCGAATCGTTGACGCGCAAGATCGCCGAACTCTCGCGCACGCACGCGAGCGCGACGTCGCCCGTGCCGCCCGGCCCCGCCGCCGATCCCGCCGCGAACGACGCCATCGTACCGCCGAACGTTGGCCTGCCACCGTCCGTGCCCGTTCGCTCGCTCATGCGCTTTTCCGCGCCGTGGCTGGCCGCCGCGTTCGCTGCGGGTGTGTTCTCTTGCGTGGTCGGCTTGAGGCTGTTGCCGGGCCTTACCGGCTTGCAAGGCGGCGCTGCGACGGTCGCATCAGCACCACCCGCTTCGCCCTGGGTGATGGCTGCCGCCGGTTATCAGGCGCTCTATTCACGCGACACGGTGGCCGTCGCGACGGACCCTGCCGTTTCGGCAAAAACCGTCGCCGATATCCATCAGATCGACGGATTGCCCGTGCGCGTGCCCGATCTCAGCGCGCAAGGCCTGACGTTCAAGCGCATCCAGCGGCTGCGTTTTCACGACAAGCCGCTCGTGCAGATCGTCTATCTGCCGAAAACGGGCGGCCCGGTCGCGTTGTGCGTCGTGAAGGATGCAAAGCCCGACCAGTCACTCGCGCAGCAGAAGATCGACGACATGGACGTCGTCACGTGGCGGCAGTCGGAACTAAGCTACGCGCTGATCGGCACGGCGGGCCAGGTCGATCTCGACAAGCTCGGCAAGCTGATCGCGAAGCGCGATGTCGACGCGATGTTCAGCCAGGCGCCTGTGCCCGTGCGGCCCGTAGAAAGTTGACAGCGCATGCAAGGTTCTTCGCGCGGGAGCACGTCGAATCGGAGCGTCGCCCGCATGCGCGGACAGGACGTTATACTTAACCGTCAGATAGCTGTGACAGCGCTGTGACATGAATGATTTCGAGTGTTGCGGCACTCCCGACCAAGGCCCGAGCGTATGAAAGTCGACGATACCGTGCTGATGGCGTATGTCGACGACGAATTATCGCCGCAGGAACGTCAGCAGATCGAAGACGAACTTCGCGCCCACGCGGAGCTCGCGGATAAGGTCGCCCTTTTCCAGGCATCGCGCCTGCCGTATCGCGAAGCGTTCGCCGCGCAGACACTGCCGCCCGTTCCGGCGAGCCTCGTCAAGCGCGTCGACGATCTGATCCGCGCGCATACGGAGGCTGCGAAGCTGAGCGCCGCCGCGCAAGCCCAGCAGGCCGAACAGGCAGTGGCCCCCGCCGCTGCGCAAGGCGACAACGCGCAAAGCGCGAACGACTCCTTGATCGAACACGACGCGCACATGCCGCCTTCCGCGCCCGTGCGCTCGCGCCTGCGCATCGCGCCGGCGTGGCTCGCCGTCGCGTTCGTCGGCGGCGCGTTCTGCTGCGGGGTCGTGCTGCGGCTCGCGCCCGGCGTTGGCTTTGGCACGGGCGTCAGCGACTCGGGCAAGCCGTCCAGCAGCACCGCTACAGTCGCGGCCGCGACAATGGGCTCGCTGCCGTGGGTACAGGTCGCAGCGAGCTACCAGCAACTCTATTCGCGCGATACCGTCGCGCACCTGTGGCCCGATTCATCGGATTCACAAAGCACCGTCGACGAAATCCGCAGCGAGGACGGCATCGCGCTGCGCGTGCCCGATTTGAGCAAGGCGGGCTTGCGCTTCATTCGCGTGCAGCGCCTGAAATTTCATGGCCGCCCCCTCGTGCAGATCATCTATCTGCCGCAGAAAGGCGATCCCGTCGCGCTGTGCGTGATCAAGGAAAACAAGGCGAATCAGTCCGTCGCGTCGCAACGCATCGACACGATGAACGTCGTCACGTGGCGCGAGTCCAACCTCGGCTATGCACTGATCGGCGCAACCAGCAATGGCGATCTCGCGCCGCTTGGCAAAGAGATCGCTGAACGCCGTTTCGATCCGCTGTTTGGTTCCGTTTGATGCCGCGCGCGCAGTGGCGCGCGTTGCACGCGTTGTCGATTCATGTCCAGACTTCCCTTTCGCATCGTCGCGGGCGGCGCGCTCGCCGTCGTCACGCTTGGCTCGATAGCGGGCGCTTATGCGTACTCGCATGGCCTCGGCAGCCTGCTCGGCACGCAGCCTTCGGCGAACCAGATCGTCGACGGCTTCGAAGCCGTATCCGGCAAGCATCCGGGCTTTCGGCGCAATCACGCTAAAGGCGTGTGCGTCACCGGCTATTTCGACAGCAACGGCAACGCCGCGCCACTCTCGCGCGCAGGCGTGTTCGCAGCGGGCAAGTCGCAGGTAGTGGGACGCCTGTCGATCGGCGGCGGCAATCCCGCGCAGGCCGATGGCGCATCGAACGTGCGCAGCCTCGCGCTGCGCATCGTCACGCCGGGCGGCGGCGAATGGCGCACCGCGATGAACTCCGCGCCGATCTTCCCCGTGCGCAGCCCCGAAGCATTGGTCGAGATGCTCGCCGCCTCGCGGCAGGCGCACGACGCGACCACGTACGGCGGCAACCCCGGCATGGATGCATTCATGAAGACGCATCCCGAAGCCGCGCGCTTCGACCAATGGCTGCGCGATCATCCGCCTTCATCGGGCTTCGACGATGCCGCGTACTACAGCGTCTCGGCGTTCCGGCTGATCGATGGCGACGGGCATGCACAGGATGTGCGCTGGCGCGTCGAACCCGACGACACCTATACGCCGCTCGCAGATGCGCAAACGCACGATACGGATTTTCTGGAACGCGGTCTTGCCGAGCGGCTGCGGCAAGGTCCCGTGCGCTGGCACATGGTCATCACGCTCGCGCAACCCGGCGACGTCACCAACGATTCGACACGCCAATGGCCCGCAAACCGCACACAGATCGACGTGGGCACGCTCGTCGTGCAGCGTGAAGAGCCGCAGATCGACGGCCCATGCCGCGACATCAGCTTCGACCCGCTGAAGCTGCCCGATGGCATCGCGCCATCCGACGATCCATTGCTCAAGGCCCGTTCCGCCGCGTATGCGGAATCGCACGAACGCCGCGTGCATGAAGAGCAACGCTATGCGGCAGGCAAGTAAACACGCGACTCACCCAGATAGTGGACGCGTGCGCGATCAAGCTTCGTTGCTGCTTCGTTTGATCGAACGGCTCTTCGCTGCGTTAAAGCACAAAAAAATTTATGCGCGGCGTCTTTCGATGCAACGCATGTCGCGCTGCAAACCTTTGTCCCATAAGCATTTTCGAGTGTTCATTCGCATTCCCCGCCGATTGAGAAACGGATGGAATAGCCCCTTACTATCAGGTGTTCTGTATGACGAGAACGCTGCAAAAACATAGACAGCGCCTCAGACCAGAACGACGGGGGATATCGGTGCGCCTGGGTCGCGCCGCGATGGTTATGGAGCACACATGCGAATTGCCTTTTTCACTTTCAGCGACGTGCTGTTCAAACAGATCAGCGAAGCGTTCGAACAGAACGGCACATCCTGCACGCGTTTCACCGATGAGCTTTCGCTGATCCGCTTCCTGCAACGCAATTCGGCGGCGCTCGTCATCTTCGATGCAACGCAAAGCCAGATTCCCGCACTCGCGACACTCAAGTGGCGCACCTGCCATTTCCGCACCGATCTGCCCGTGATGATGATCGGCCGATCGTGGGACAGCGAAGCCGTGATCGAGGCGCTCGATGCGGGCGTCGATGAAGTGGTGATCGGCACCGCGCACGTCGACGAGATCATGGCGCGCGCGAGACGCTCGATTGCGCGTTGCCGCGGCTCGCGCGTCGTCGACCGGCTGACGGTGGCGGGTTATACGATCGACCGGACGGCGCGCACGGTGAGCTTTGGCGAGCGTTGCGTGTCGCTGACCGCGCGCGAGCTGAGCCTCGCATGGCTGCTGTTGATGAACGCAGGCTCGCTGATGAGCCGCGAGCAGCTCGCGAACGCCGTGTGGGGCAAGGACGCCGACCTCGCGGGCCGCTCGCTCGAACAGCATATCTACAAGCTACGCTCGAAGCTCGCGCTCGATGGCCGCGACGGGTCGCAACTGAAAACGGTCTATTCGCTCGGCTATGTCTTTATCGCGCGGCATGACGAGGCGGTTGACAGTCGACAGCCGATGGCCGCGTGAGCGGGCTTTCGAGCAACACGGTGTCGAATGTGAAGAGGCAAAATTACTGGACGAATGCGGCCCGCGCGGCACACGATGCACGCGCCCGTTCACGCATGCGAGCCACCCTTCGCGCATGCGTCAACGGCGTGCGAACGCCGACGTCAAACGGCTCGCCGTCGCCTTTTGCGCGGCGTCGTCCTTCGCGAAATCGGCATTGCCGCCGAACGTGGCCATCTCCGGGTCTCTCGCCAGCTTCGATTCGATCGACATCTCCACCATGCGCTGCATCGTGTAGATCGACTCGCTGCGTCCCATGCCCGTGTCGCGCAACAGCTGATACGCGTTCTTCATGCCGGGATCGGCGTCGATTATCGCGGCGAACTGCCTCGCGCGCGTCTGCCGCGTGCCGCCGCTTTGCATGATCGTGTTCCACTGGTTCGCGAGCGTCTTCTGTTTGGCCGGGTCCCCAAGTCCTATCTGATACTCGACAACGGCATGCGCATGCTTGCCGACCAGATCGCGCGTTTCCTTCTTCGCGGCGGTCGACTTGCGCTCGTCGATCATCGTGCCGGGAAAGATCTTGCCGTACCGCTCCTGCCCGGCCTGCGTATGCGCCTGCTGGCGAAACGCGAGGTGTGTGTCCTTGATGAGCTTGTCGCGCGCATCGCCGAGATCGTCGAAGGCCTGCTTCATCTGCGGGTCCGCGTTTTCACCAACGACGGAATCGGCGAACGCCTTGCGCTTGTGCAACTCGTAGCTGCCCGCCACTTCCGCCTTCTCGTCGCGCATGCGCTGCTTGAGTCCGCGGATGCCCTTGGCGACGTCGAGCGCGCCGGCGCCCGCGAGCGCGCTGCCAGCGATGCGTTCGCTCGCTGCTGTCGCCGCCGCATGCGAGCCCGCAGCGGCCACCGATGCTCCATGCGTGCCAACGGCAGTCGCCGTCGCTGCGCCGATCGCGACTGTGTTGCGGATGAATTCGTAGGCCGCGCGGTTGCCCTGTTTCGCGGCGACGTCGTCCTTGAGGAAGGCGGTGAGCAGCACGTTCTTCGCGTGCGCGGCTTCCTGCTTCAGTTCGGGATCGTCGGATGCGGCGAGCTTGCGCACCGCGTCCATGTCGTAATCGAGTTCGGCGTTGGGGCGGGTCTTCGTTCTTGCGTTTGTCTGTGCATTTTCTGCCGCGTTGCTTGCCGGCTTGGTGAAAAGGTCGCTGGTCTTCTGAATGCCGTTCTTGCGCTTGAGGATCATCGTCTCGGGCCGTATTGGCACGCCGTTGTTGATGTCGCTTTGAAATTTCTTCAGATCGTTCTGCAGCATGCTGTCGAGTTGTTCGCCATAGCGCTGCTTGCGCTCTCGCGCGGCGAAGAACGCATGGCCATTGACCAGCGCGCCGACGGCTTCGTGCGCGGCCGTCAGACTGCCGCCGACCACAGCGCCCGTCGCCGCGCCCGCTGTCGAGTGCGTGCCGATGCCGATCGCACCCGCCACCGATGCGTCCGGGCGCAGCTTGTTGGTCTCCAGCAGCGAGAAGCCGGGCTTGTCGCGATAGACGGGCTGGCCTAAGCGCTGCGAACGCGCGGGCAGTCTGAAGCCGGGATCTTGCGGGGCATCGTTGGGCGCGGTGTCGGTGGCCTCCGCGATAGACGGCGTGCGTGACGGCGGTTGCGAAGGAGCGTTTATCCTGGATGCGGTTGATGAGGGTGCCGCATGCGACGGCCCCGCTTCGTCCGATGAGGGCGGCAACGCGGGCAACGGCTTGTCGGGTGCTCTTGTCTTGATGAGCGGCCGCTGCCCATTCTGCGTACCGGACGTGCTGGCTGAGAACGTCGCGCCGTTGCGGCCCGTGCGCGCGTCGCCGTTCGCCGACGTAGACGCGTGCGATCTCAGCTGCCCGAGCGGCGCGGGCATCGGACGCGGACCCGCTGGCGGCTGAGGAGAGTTCGCGGTTCGCTGCCGCGGACGTGTGCTATCGGCGGTATCCGTCGTGGTGCGGGTCGTGACATGCGGGGAGAGGTTCGTCGTTTTCAGCATGGCGAGGCTCGTCGGCAATGGATTTGAACGCGAACGCGGCGTGACGTCTTACGCAAGAATCTGGTTCAGATACCCGAGACGCGATGCCATCTGCGGATCGGACGGTTGCTCGAAGGCGTTGCAGAACGCCTGCGTCGCGGCCTGCGCGCTATTCGTTCCCTTGACGGCCGCAATCGCGCCCGCCTGCGAGGTCTGCAATTCCTGTTTCAGATAGCCGTAGTTCGCAGCCTCGCTCGACGGATCGAGGTTGTGCTGGCGCGCGTAGTCGAGCAACCCTTGCTTGCGCGTGCCGCCCCATTGCGCGATGCCGTAGCCGTTGGCGTTGTCGTCGGCCATGTTCGAACTCGGCGCGCCGATCTTGCCGCCCTGGTTGATGCCTGAGTTCATGCCGCCGCTCTCGTGCCACAGGTTCGCGACGATGCCCGCCGCCTGATCCTTAGTGAGCCCGAAGTCCTTTTGCAGATTGCTGACGTAGGCGTCGGCGGTTTGCTTGCTCTGGGCAGGCGACAAGGCTTGGGTTTGCGGTGCGGTGCTGAGTCCTTCGGGTGCTGCGCCGGAAGATGCGCTGGGCGTTGAAGATGACGCGGGCGCGCCGTTAATGCTAGCGGTATTGGTTGCGGCGCTATTGCCGAATCCGGCCGCGCCACCGCCGCCACCTCCTGCGCCATAGCCGCTGCCGGGTATCGCCGCAAAATTTTCGTAGCCACCAGCCGGCGCGCCCGCAGGCGCACCACCCGCGCCGCCTTGCGCACCCGTGCCGTCAGGGTCGCGCAGCATGGCGGCGAGATCGGCGAAGAACTGCGACAGTCCGCTATTGCTACCCGCCGACGCGCCCGCAGTCCCCGCGCCCTGTCCCGTACTTTGCCCCACTCCGCCGCCGTCGATCAGCTTCGCAATATCGCTCAGCAAATTCGCAACCGACGCGTCCTGAGACGGGCCATTGCCCTGCACGCCCGCGACGGGCGACAGCCCCGACACACCACCTAAGCCGTTGAGAAGAGAAAGCGTGTTCATCCGAGTCCTCTGAAGAGAAGGCCGACGATGTGCCGTATCGATTGCGTCGACCTGGTGGCGTCACGATAAAAGCTCTTCAGTCATCGGACCGCATGGCGCACGAAGCGAGATGCGCAAACGCGAAAACGCAGCGTGCCGCCGTGTGCTTCGTTTGGCCGTACCGACGCTTCGCGTCGCGCGGGCGTTGGACGCGGCGTGGCTCGTATCCTCGTTCGCATCGCATCCCGCCCGCTCATTTCGCACGCTTATTTCCCACAATCAAGGAGCAAGTCAATGCGCCTCTCTGGACGCGCTGCTATTGCGTTATCCATGTTGCTATCAGTCGCGCTCTGCGCTCACGCGTCCGCACAGAACGCACAACGCGACGGGCTGCTTCACGTGAACGCTGACGACGACAGAATCGAAGCGCGACGTCTCGATGCAGCGCGCGCGGAGCAAAGGCGCCTCGACGCACATCGTGAGGAAGCGCATCGCGAAGACGCGCGTCTCGAACAGGAACGACTCGCCGAAGCACGCCGCGAAGCACGCATCGATGCGTACAACGCGTGGGTCGCGCACTGGCACGAAATGCGATCGCGCGATGGAAAGACGCCATGAGTCGAGGCCTCCGCATGAACCGCCGCGCGTTGCGCATCGCCGGCACGCTGCTGTGCGCGTCGATTGCGCTCGCGACGTCCGCTGCCCACGCCGACTGCTTCGACGATGCCGCCGCCTGGCAAGGTCTGAATCCGCTGATCCTGCGCGCCATCGCGTGGCAGGAATCGCACAACAACGCCGACGCGACGCATGCGAATGCCAACGGATCGACCGACTACGGCGTGATGCAGATCAACTCGATCCATCTGCCGGAACTCGAGCGATATGGCATCCGGCGCGACGCGCTGATGGTGCCCTGCAAGAACGTCTATATCGCCGCGTGGCATCTGCGCAAACAGGTGGTCCGCTATGGCAACACATGGGCGGCCGTGGGCGCCTATCATTCGTCTACGCCTGAGCTGCGCGACGATTACGCGCGCCGCATTGCCGCGATCATCGAACGCTGGCGGCGCGATCCTGCGCATGCGGTTCCTGTGACGGCTGCATCGCTGGCCGCGCGTTGAGCGGCCCGCGAAGCGGCCAGCAAAACAGCGGCGCGTCCGACGTATCTCGCGCGCCGCATCCCGAACCCGATCAGACGTCGTTCTTCTGATTCAGATCGCCCGCCGACACCGACACCTGCGACGAATCGAACACCTTGTTGCCGCCATCGCCCGTGTCCGGCTTCGTCAGTCCGCCGCCGCCGAACACCTGCGCAATGTTCATCTTGCCGTTGGCATGACCCGTTTCGAGAATCGCGGCTTCCTTCGTCGCGCCCGAGTTCAGCGTGACCGAGCCGTCCGCGCCCATATGGCCGACGTTGTTGCCGCTCGCGTTGTACAGGTTGCCCTGCGAGTCTTCCTGCAGATGCAGCGCGTCGCCGCCCGCCTTGCTGTTGATCTTGATGTTGTGCATGCCCTGGCCCGCCGTGCCCAGGCCGTTGCTGGCCGCCGCGCCCGTGGGCGAACCCGTCGGCGAACCGGCGGGCGTTCCCGTGGCCGAGCCCATCGGCGGCATCGAGCCGGGCTGGCCGGCCATCGGCGAAGCGGGATTCTGCGCACCTTGCGCACCCTGCGCGCCTTGCTGACCGCCGAGCACGCCCGCCAGATCCTGCAGGAACTGGCTGACGTTGTTCCCGCCGCCCGCGTTGTTCTGCTGGCCATCGATCAGTTGCGACAGATCCTGCAGCAGCTTGCCGACGTCGCCGCCCTGACCCGGCACGGCTTGCGACGCGCCGCCCGTCATGCCGCCGACGGGCGTGTAGTTCACGGGGTTGAGAAAGGATTGGGTAATGGAGTTCATCGAATTCTCTCTGGTTAAAAAGAAGACGAACCGGCGATCTTTGCCCGATCCCGATTCAGCCTCGACGATAGATTCATGCGGGCACTCCACACCCATGCGGCGCGAAGCCGCGTGACGCGTCGCGAATGACGCATGCAGTTGGCTCGCTGCAGCGTGCTGAAACGTTGTTCTCTCTCACACCCGCCGAGGACGCGCTTCGGCACGCGGCACGATGCTTCGCGCAGGCGAAAGACGGGAAGCGCCGGCGCACACAGAATGCAGTGTCGGGCGTGTGCCCGCTTTCGATCGTCAACCGTTCATGCGAGGCCGCCATGTCGAATCTTCAATGCAGTCCATCCGTGCTCAACGCGATGATGTCGGTGTTTTCAGGCGGCATGCGCGTCGGCGCCATGCCCGAGCTGCATGACGTGCTCGGCGCGTTGCGCGCATGGCAGCCGGACAGCCCGCTTGCCGACGTGTGCGAGGCGCGTCTGCTGATCAACCAGACGGAATGGCGCGAAGCCGCGAACCTGCTGCGCCACGTGACGAGCCGTCACGCGAATCTGCCCGTCGTGACAGCGCTGTATGCGCTGTGTCTTTTCATGCAGCACGACGACGAGTGGCGCCGCGCAGCGACGGACGCCGTCGATACGGGCAACGACACGGCTATCGCGATCGTCGCGCGATTCCTGAATGTGCCCAATGACGAGGCTGCGAGCGTTCATGACCCGGAACTGTCGATGCGCGTGCTCGCTGCAATCGAGACGACTCGCGCGCTGGAGCATAGTTGATGGTGATGGCAGCGTTGCGAGTCCGCGTGAACGCGTTGACCCTGGTGGGAATGGGTTGCGTATCGGCTGCCCTTCTCATTCTGCCAACACGAGGCTGGTGTTTGAACGTCGCGGCTAGTTCTGCGCAACCACATCCGCCACCAGCAGCGCCGTCATATTGACGATGCGTCGCACCGTCGCGGATGCGGGCAACACATGGACCGGCAGCGCTGCGCCCAACAGAATCGAGCCAATCGCGACGTTGTTTCCTGCCGCCGTCTTCAGCAGGTTGTACGAGATGTTGGCGGCATCGATGTTCGGCAGCACCAGCAGGTTGGCGTCGCCTTCGAGCGTCGAATCCGGCATCGCTTCGCGGCGCAGCGTGTGGTCGAGCGCGAGACTGCCGTGCATTTCCCCGTCCACCTGCAAATGTGGCGCGCGTTCCTGCAAGATAGCCAGCACATCGCGCATCTTCTTCGCGGAAGGCGCGTTGCTCGTGCCGAAGTTCGAGTGCGACAGCAACGCGATCTTTGGCTCGATGCCGAAGCGCCGTACTTCTTCCGCCGCCATGATCGTGATCTCGGCGAGTTCTTCCGCCGTCGGATCGACGTTCACGTGCGTATCGACGAGGAAAATCTGCCGGCCCGGCAGCACCAGCGCATTCATTGCCGCGTAGACGTTGCAGCCTTTCTTTTTGCCGATCACCTGATCGATGAAGTGCAGATGCCGGTGCGTCGTGCTGACCATGCCGCAGATCATGCCGTCCGCCTCACCGCGCTTCACCAGCATCGCGCCGATCAGCGTCGTGCGGCGGCGCATTTCGAGCTTTGCCATCTGCTCGGTGAAGCCCTTGCGCGACATCATCTTGTGATACGTCTGCCAGAAGGCGCGGTAGCGTTCGTCGTGGTCGGTGTTGACGATCGTGTAGTCCTGGCCGTTCACCAGACGCAGGCCGTACTTCGCAATACGTTGCTCGATCACAGCCGGACGGCCGATCAGGATCGGCTTCGCGAGCTTTTCATCGACGGCGATCTGCACCGCGCGCAGCACGCGCTCTTCTTCGCCTTCCGCGAACACGATGCGCTTCCTCTCCGGCTCGATGCCGCGCGCCAGCTGGAAGATCGGCTTCATGGTCGTGCCGCTTTGATAAACGAACTGCTGCAGATGCTGCCTGTACGCCTCCATATCTTCGATCGGACGCGTGGCGACGCCCGCATCCATCGCGGCCTGCGCGACAGCGGGCGCGAGCTTGACGATCAGACGCGGATCGAACGGCTTTGGAATCAGATAGTCAGGTCCGAACGATAGGTCGCGAACGCCGTAAGCCGCCGCGACGATGTCGCTCTGCTCCTGACGCGCCAGTTCGGCAAGCGCATGGACAGCCGCAATTTCCATCTCGCGTGTGACCGTCGTCGCGCCCGCATCCAGCGCGCCGCGGAACAGGAACGGAAACACCAGCACGTTGTTGACCTGGTTCGGAAAGTCGGCTCTGCCCGTCGCAAGAATGGCATCCGGCCGTGCTTCGAGGGCGAGTTCCGGCAGGATCTCCGGCGTCGGATTGGCGAGCGCGAGGATCAGCGGCTTCGCAGCCATCTGCCTGACCATGTCCTGCTTGAGCACGCCCCCGGCCGAGAGGCCGAGAAACACGTCCGCATCGCCGATCGCTTCGGCGAGCGTGCGCGCGTTCGTTTCGCGCGCAAAACGCGCCTTGTCCGGGTCCATCAGTTCGACACGACCCTTGTAGACCACGCCCGCCAGATCGGTGACCAGAATGTTGTCGAGTGGCAAGCCCAGGTCGACGAGCAGGTCGAGACACGCGAGCGCTGCGGCGCCAGCGCCCGATGCCACCAGTTTCACTTCCTTGATGTGCTTGCCCACCACTTTCAGACCGTTGATGATCGCCGCCGCGACGACGATCGCCGTGCCGTGCTGGTCGTCGTGGAAGACGGGAATCTTCATCCGCTTGCGGCATTCCCGCTCGACGACGAAGCAGTCCGGCGCCTTGATGTCTTCGAGGTTGATGCCGCCGAAAGTGGGTTCGAGTGCCGCGATCACATCAACCAGCTTGTGCGGGTCCGATTCGTTCAACTCGATGTCGAACACGTCGATGCCCGCGAACTTCTTGAACAACACCGCCTTGCCTTCCATCACCGGCTTCGATGCAAGTGGCCCGATGTTGCCCAGACCGAGCACGGCCGTGCCGTTCGTTACGACACCGACCAGGTTGCTGCGCGCGGTGAAGCGCGCGGCGTTCAGCGGGTTTTCGACGATCTCCTCGCAAGCGAACGCAACGCCCGGCGAGTAGGCCAACGAGAGGTCGCGCTGGTTGATCATCTGCTTCGTCGGTGCGATGGTCAGCTTGCCCGGTGCCGGGAACTCGTGATAGTGGAGGGCTGCCTGGCGGAAGCTGGTTGTCTCGGTTGGTTTTGTCATGGCGGCGGTGCTCAGAATTGGATTGGCTGGACAGCTCAGTGCGTGTGGGACCGGATAATGGTGTCGTTCGGGCGCGGCATGTCCATCGACGCGTCTTCGACGGACTCCAGGGCTTCGAGGCTCGTGTCAGAACGGTTGAGCATCGCGCGGGCCTTGTTCATGTCGAGCGCGCCTTCCCAGCGAGCAACCACGATGGTCGCCACGCCGTTACCGATCAGATTCGTCACCGCACGCGCCTCATTGAGGAAACGGTCGACGCCAAGCAGCAGCACCAGCCCAGACACAGGAATCTTGTGCATCGTGGCGAGCGTCGCGGCCAGTGCCACGAATCCCGCTCCAGCGACACCCGCCGAGCCTTTGGACGTCAGCAACAGCACGCCAAGCAACAACAGCTGATCCCAGATCGTCAGGTGGATGTTCATCGCCTGCGCAACGAACATCGAGGCCATCGTCAGGTAGATCGCCGTGCCATCGGCATTGAACGTGTAGCCCGTTGGCAACACCATCCCGACGACGGGACGCGAGCACCCCAGCTTTTCCATCTTCATGAGCATTTGCGGGAGCACCGCTTCCGTCGAGGCCGTACCGAGCGTGATGAAAATCTCATCCTTGATATAGCGAAGGTACTTCCACAACGACAGCCCACTCAGCCGCATGACGAGGCCGAGCACGACGACCACGAAGAAGATCGAGGTCAGATAGAGACACAGCATCAGCTGACCAAACGAAGCCAGCGTGCCAATCCCATACTTCGCGATGGTGAATGCCATGCCGCCAAACGCCCCGATAGGCGCGACATACATCACGATTCGCACAACCCCGAACATGCCCTGAAGAAACATATCGAGCATGTCAACAAACGGTGCGGTGCGCGGACCGAGCTTCGCGAGCGCGATGGCGAGCAGCAGCGAGAAAAAGATAATCGGCAGGATCTCTCCATTCGCAAACGCTCCAACAATGCTGTTGGGCACGATGCTCATGAAGAACTCGAGCATGCTGTGCTGTTGTGCCGCGTGGGTGTAGGTGGAAATCGCCGAACTGTCGATATGCGCGGGGTCGATGTTCATGCCGCTACCCGGCTTGATGACGTTCACAATCACGAGGCCGACCGCGAGCGCGATCGTCGATGCAATTTCGAAGTAGACGACCGCCTTGACGCCGACGCGACCGGCTTCATGAAGGTCATTCATGCGGGCAATACCCACCACGACGGATGCAAAAATGATCGGAGCGAGCAGCATCCGGATCAGTTTGATGAACAGATCACCGAGGGGTTTGAGTTGAGAACCGATGTCGGGGTAAAAATGCCCGACGAGGACACCGGCAACAATGCCGATCAGAACCTGGACGTAGAGCTTGGAAAGCGATTTTCCGATCTTTGAAACCCGCATGACTGTCTCCTATGCGTGGCATCTTTTAATGAAAGCAAGGCTGAGCACCGCAGCGGCATGTAGCGCTGCGGCGAGCACGGCCTCATTTCGCCTGCGTTCCGTTTATCTGTTTTTATGAACGCTGCGCCGACGCGCTTTTCGGTGCGCTTGTCGGCACATTTGCCGCGAGTTTGTTGATTGGCGGCTTATGCAGAGAGCTTTTGCATCTCGGCGAAGAGATCGGCTTTTCCTTCGAAGCCGATGCCGGGCAGATCGGGCATGGTGATATAGCCACCGTCCACCTTCACGCCATCGGGGAAGCCGCCGTACGGCTGGAACAGGTCCGGATAGGATTCGTTGCCACCGAGCCCAAGGCCCGCCGCGATGTTCAGCGACATCTGGTGTCCACCGTGCGGAATGCAGCGGCTCGGCGACCAGCCGTGCTGATGCAGCATGTCGAGCGTGCGCAGGTATTCGACGAGGCCGTAGCTGAGCGCGCAATCGAACTGCAGCCAGTCACGGTCGGGGCGCATGCCGCCGTAACGGATCAGGTTGCGGGCGTCCTGCATCGAGAACAGGTCTTCGCCCGTTGCCATCGGCTTGTCGTAGTAGTTACGCAGCGTGGCTTGCAATTCGAAGTCGAGCGGATCGCCGGGTTCTTCGTACCAGAACAGGTCGTATTGCGACAACGCCTTTGCGTATTGAATTGCGGTGTCGAGATCGAAGCGGCCGTTCGCATCGACGGCGAGTTTCTGGCCGTCTTGCAGCACACTCAGGATCGAGTCGATGCGGCGCAAATCTTCATCGAGCGAAGCGCCGCCGATCTTCTTCTTCACGACCGTATAACCCCGGTCGATATAGCTGCGCATTTCGTCTTTCAGCTTTTCGTGGTCCTGGCCCGGGTAGTAGTAACCGCCTGCGGCATACACGAAGATCTTGCGATTGGGCTGGCCATTGCCATAACGGTCTGCCAGCAACTGGAACAGCGGCTTGCCTTCAATCTTTGCCACCGCATCCCAGATCGCCATGTCGATCGTGCCGATGGCGACCGAACGCTCGCCGTGGCCGCCCGGCTTTTCGTTCGTGAACATCGTCGCCCAGATCTTGTGCGGATCGAGGTTGTCGCCGGCATCGTTGACGAGCGTGGCGGGATCGGCTTCGAGGATGCGCGGAATGAAGCGCTCGCGCATCAGCTTGCCCTGACCGTAGCGACCATTGGAATTGAAGCCGTAACCCACAACCGGCTTTCCGTCCCGGATGACATCCGTCACCACGGCGACGAGACTCAGCGTCATCTTGCTGAAGTCAATGTAGGCATTCCGGATCGGCGAGCTGATGGGAACGGTCTTTTCGCGGATTTCAACGATTCTCATGACGGTGTCTCCTGAGTTTTGAACACGTATTGCGTGCGTCTGGCTGCAATGGAAACTAGCTTATCCGCGGAATGAGGCGTTAGAATTCACCTGGATTCATTTCATTTTTTACTTTTGGTGAACAAACCGAAATGACGACCGACTCGGCATCCGATTTCGAGTTTTTCATCCTCATCGCCAGGCTGAAAAGCCTGTCGGGAGCCGCGCGTGCGCTCGATCTCACCCCGCCGGCGGCGACCAAGCGGCTGGGGCTGATCGAGCAGCGACTGGGGGCGCGCCTCGTCAACAGGACGACACGGAGTGTCAGCCTCACGCCGGAAGGCGAGACCTACCTGCGCTATGCGACGCAGATCGTCGGGCAAGTCCGGCAGATGGAAGACGAGATATCCGGGTCCAGGTCCGACCCGCATGGGCTATTACGGATCAATGCGACGCTCGGCTTTGGGCGCACGACCATCGCGCCGCTCGTGTCCGACTTCGCTAAGCGGTTTCCCAATGTGGAAATCCAGTTTGAAGTGACCGACCGGCCCATCGATCTGGTCGAGGAAGCATTCGACATGGCGATCCGTTTTGGCGAGCTTCCCGACAGCCGGCTTAGCGCACGGCGCATCATGAGCAATCGCCGGTTTCTCTGCGCCTCACCCAAATACCTCGAGCGTTTCGGGACACCGGAGCGCGTCGAGGACCTGGTTCGGCACCGTTGCATCATTCATCGCCAGAACGATGATGCGTATGGCGTCTGGCGGTACATGCAGGGTGACCACACCGAAGCGCTGAAAGTCAAAGGCGCGCTTTCAAGCAATGACGGCGATATCGTGCTGCGGTGGGCGCTCGACGGACATGGGATATTGATTCGTTCCGAATGGGATCTGGCGAAGTACGTTCAGAGCGGCAGGTTGAAACTGGTTCTGCCGGATACGGTACTGCCGTCGGCGGATCTGTTTGTCTACTATCCGAGCCAGCGGAACCAGACGGCGCGCGCACGGGCATTCATCGATTTTCTGATCGACCATTTTCAGGCGCCGTTTATTCCGGTTGAAACGGGGGCTGCGATTTATGCTCAGAAGAAGAGAGGGGGACGGAGGGGGTGAGGCTTGCGTTCTGGTCACGCTGACCGGTATGTGCAGAGCTTGCGGCCTTTCGCGTCTCGTTCTCGAAAGACGCTTTGTGGTGGGACCAGGTCTGATGCGACAGGGATGAACTGTTAAGCGGATCAGCCGATCGGACCGGTGCGGCACCAACGGCCGCTTCTGAAGTTCTTCGGGTGTGTCTTTTTGTCTGCGACGCAGGTGGGTTTGGTTTTTTCTTCGCTGGAATCCGCGGTTTGGCTTTGCGCTGGCATCCGCGTTTTGTTATCTAGCTTCACGCGTCTCCCCTGTGCGGGGCGGCACCTACTTTTCTTTGCCGCCGCAAAGAAAAGTAGGCAAAAGAAAGCGGCTAACACCGCCAACATTTCTTCTTGCCTGAGGACCCCCAACCGGTCCTACGCTTCACACGGTAACGTCTCATTTCATGCCCGTTGCCAACGCTTCGAACAGATGCATCACCTGCTTCAGACACCCACACAAGGGCTGGCGGCAGCGAATGGTTCGCGCCGCCCACGTGGCAAACTGTGTGTAGGTTGTCGCACCGCACAGGTTAGTGCTCTTACCAGAAACACCCACCCTGCTTCCCAGTCCGGAGTGATACGCGTATGGCGCGAAAGCCTACACACAGTTTGCCACCTGGGCGGCGGTGGACTATCTGGCGCCGCGTGCTGCGACGCGGGCGCATGAAGCAGGTGAGGCGTACAGAGAGAACGTTGGCAACGCACGCGAACAAGGACGTTACCGCGCGAAGCATAAGACCGGTTGGGGGCCCTCAGGCAAATACATGAACTGGCGGTGTGAGCCGCTTTCTTTTGCCTACTTTTCTTTGCGGCGGCAAAGAAAAGTAGGTGCCGCCCCGTACAGGGGCGACGCCTGAAGCACGACAACAAAACGCGGATGCCAGCGCAAAGGCCCAAAAAACCAAACCGGATGCCAGCGCAAAATCTTCTTCAACTCCGCTCCGATTCACAACCACCGCGGACCACGCGAGAACATCTTCAGATCATCCTCCTCCCGCACTACCATTCCTTCACGATCCGATAACCTTGACAAGATAGCTCACTGGGAAACGTTTGACGGCACTCGACAGGCGATGCCTCGGCGCCCAATCGGGCTTCGAACCCTCATCTGCGCGAAACCCGTGTGAGATACAGAATAACTTCGCATCTGATGAGTTCATTCCAGCGAGACACCTGTTCATCACAACAGGAGAATCATCGTGCCTACCCCAATTCCCCGTACCGTGCGGACGATCCTGAGCGTCGTCATTGTCCTGACAATCTCGGCCCTCTGCGACTCACCTGCCTTCACTGCCGGCATACCGACCGGCGCTACGTCTAACGAAGCCCCCTTTCTGGCGGAGAACAATACCGCCATGACACGAATGATGGACGGCATGTCCATCAGACCGACTGGCGACGTCGATCGCGATTTCGTCGCCATGATGGTGCCTCACCATCAAGGCGCCATCGATATGGCACAGGCCGAACTGCGTTACGGTCACAACGAACAGTTACGCCGCATCGCGCAGGAGATCGTCGTCGAGCAGCAACAGGAAATCGTCGCCATGCGCGTCGCACTCGGACAGCCATTACCGCCACCTGCCCCCGCTCCCGACCAGCAAAAGCCGGCGTCCATGCCTGCCGCACCTGTTCACGGGACGCCCGACCACGGCATGCAAATGAGCCTTCCAAACCCTATGCAGGAGGACCAGCAATGAAACGCCGATCAAGAATCACCATCGCGTTGTCGGCAGCCATGCTGGTGGCAGCGCCGCTCGCGTGGGCTGGGCAGGCCCCTGGATCGCAGTCCGATCCTGACATTCCCGTAAGCCACCACGATCGCGTTTACGCCGCTGAGCAGTTTTCGAACACGGTGTCGGTGATCGACCCGGCCGACAACAAACTGCTTGGCCTGATTCGTCTCGGCGATCCCTCGCCGGGCAATTTCAGTCCGTTGTACAAAGGTCAATTACTTGTGCACGGCATGGGTTTCTCGCCGGACCATCACACAATTGCGGTTGTCTCGATCGGCTCGAACTCGGTTTCATTCATCGACACGCAGACTAACGCCGTCAAGCATGTCACCTATGTCGGCCGCTCGCCTCACGAGGCTTTCTTCACGCCGGATGCAAAGGAGGTCTGGGTGACCGTGCGTGGTGAGAACTACATCGCGGTACTCGACGGAAAAACGTACGAGGAGAAAGCACGCATTACGGTGCCGGCTGGCCCCGGTATGCAGATATTCTCACCGGACGGGAAATATGGTTATGTCTGTTCGTCCTTCAACCCGGAGGTCGAGGTGGTGTTGGTGGCCGACCATAAGATCGTCGGCAGGGTCCAGCAAGCCAGCCCTTTTTGTCCCGACCTGGCGGCGACGCCCGATGGCAAGCAGGTCTGGTTCACGCTGAAGGACACCGGCAAGGTCCAGGTGTTCGATGCAAGGCCGCCATTCGCGCTGATCAAAACACTCGACACCGGCCCAATCACGAATCACGTGAATATCGTGCATAACGACAAGGGCACATTCGCATACGTCACCGTTGGAGGGCTGAATGTGATCAAGGTGTTTCGAACCGACAACTTTTCGCAGCTCGCGACGATACCTGTCGGCAACTTGCCGCATGGCCTCTGGCCGTCGGGGGACGGCAGCCGCATCTATGTCGGCCTGGAGAACGCCGATGCGATGGCTGCGATCGACACACTGAGCAACACGGTCATCGCGACTGTGCCCATTGGCCAGGCGCCGCAGGCCGTCACCTATGTGCCGAATGCGGTGCCGGAAGGCGATGGTACGCAGAACCTGCAGACGCTGGGCCTGGCCGGTCAGAGCGTCCATCTTGCACTGGTGCCGGTGGGGACGGGCAAGACGGCGGATGCCGCCAATGCACCTACGACTGTCGCATTGTTCGACCAGGGGCTCGTGCAAGTTCTGCAGGCCGCTGTCACCGGTCTGCAACCGAAGCAGCCCTACGTTCTGGCGCTTGCCGATAACCCCGATGGCATGGGTGACCTGCAAGTGCTCGCGAATTTCATGTCCAATCCGGCCGGCTCGGCGATCGTCAATGCTCTCGGGCAGATTCGGCAACTGGTCGCACCAGGAATGGCCTATGCCGCTGACAAGCGCCGCTACCTCGTGGTCGCCCCGCAAGGGTCTGGCAAGCCCGGTGCCGCCGTACAGGTGCAGTCGCCGTAACCGGGCCCGCAGCCGCGCATCAGACCTTGCTTGCCGCCCGCGTCATCAGCACGATCTTGCCGATATGCGTGCCCGAGTCCATCAGTGCATGTGCCCCGCGTGCATCGTCGAGATCGAAGGTTCGATAGATCACGGGCTTCACCGCGCCGCTTCGAATCTGCGGCCACACCTTTCGCTCGAGATCCTCGATCAACGCCGCTTTTTCCTCATGCGTGCGCGAGCGCAGCGTCGAGCCGATGTGCGTGAGGCGTTTCGCCAGCATCGGGAACAGATCGAGCGCAGGCGCGGGGCCCTTGATGATGCCGATTTGCACGATGCGCCCGTTCATCGCGGCCGCCGCGTAATTCCGCGCCACGTAGTCGCCAGCAATGATATCGACGACCACGTCCACGCCGCGGCCGTCCGTCTCGCGCATGACCGCCTCGACGAAATCTTCATTCCGGTAATCAACCGCGACATCGGCGCCGAGCGCCATGCTCGCGTCACGCTGCGCATCCGAGCTGACCGTCGTGATGATCTTCGATGCGCCGAATGCCTTCGCGAGCATCGTCGCCGTGGTGCCGATGCCGGATGCGCCGCCGTGGATCAGCACGCTTTCGCCCGCCGCGAAATTGCCGCGCTGGAACAGGTTCAGCCATACCGTCAGAAAGGTCTCGGGCATCGCAGCCGCTTCGACCACCGATAGACCGTCGGGAATCGCCAGTGTGTTGCTCTCGTGCGCGACCGCGTACTCCGCGTAGCCGCCGCCCGGGACCAGCGCGCAGACCAGATCGCCGACCGCGAACCGGGTCACGCCGCGCCCGACGGACACGACCTCGCCCGCGACTTCGAGCCCGGGAATGTCCGACGCGCCAGGCGGCGGATCGTACAAGCCCTTGCGCTGCATCACGTCAGGACCGTTGACGCCAGCGGCATGAATGCGGATCAGCACTTCGCCGTCGGCGGGTGTGGGAACGGGCCGCTCGACGGGCACCAGCACATCGGGGCCGCCCGGTTGCGTAATATCGATCGCGGTCATCGCCGCGGGAATTGCTTTGATTTCGTGTGACACGATTTCATCCTTTTCAAAATGCCGTTTGCGCCGCTGGTTCGGCCAACCCGCCGAATCGCTGCATCGGATGAAAAAAGTGTAGCGGCGCAGCCGGGTTTTGACCCGCAGCGAATTGCCGATCGTATGATGCAAATTTGCATCACGCCGGAGGCAACATGAATTGGGACGACGCGCGCATCTTCGTCGCGCTCCATCGGGAAAGGACCTTGCGCGCCGCCGCCCGCGCGCTCGACATCGATCAGGCAACGGTAGGCCGCAGGCTGGCCGCGCTCGAACACGCGCTCGGCGCGACGCTGTTCCTGCGCACGTCGAGCGGCTATGAGCTGACGCCCGTCGGCAAGATCGCGATCCGCGCCGCCGAGGCGATGGAACAGTCCGCGCACGATCTGGTCCGCCACACACAAGGCGTGGACAAGCGCCTTGCCGGCGAGGTGAAGCTCTCGACGACGGACGCGCTTGCCCAAGAGTTCGTCATGCCAGCAATCGAGCGCCTGCACATGAAGCATCCCAACGTATCGGTGATGCTCGACGCGACGACCCAGGTGCTCGATCTCGCGAAGCGCGAAGCCGACATCGCAATTCGGACCGTCAAGCCCCGCAATCCGGATCTGCTTGCCCGCCGCCTTGCGCGCTGGGAAGTGGGGCTGTTCGCGTCGCCCGACTATCTGCGGCACCATGGCGAACCGGTGCCGGGCGAGCGATTCGCGGGGCACGACCTCGTGGTCTACCAGCCGTATTTCGCCCGCGCGCGCGCGCCTGAATTTCTCGGGGAACCGCTGACGGACGGCCGCATCGTCGCGCGCCTGAATACGAACCTGACGTTGCGCGCGGCGCTCAGGGCCGGGCTCGGCATCAGCCTGCTACCCGTGCCGATGGCCGAACGCGACGGCCTCGTGCGAATCTGGCCGGACCACTCGAACGAAGCGCCATATGAAATCTGGCTCGTCACGCATCAGGACTTGCGACACACAGCGCGCATCCGCGTGACGATCGACGAGATCGTCTTCGCGTTCGATCGATAGCAGCGAATGCGCTGCCTGTGACGACAGTGGTTTTAATAACGTTACCCATTACCTCAGCTTGCAGACCCCGACGCCCATTCGCTGAAGCTGGGCCCACCGTGAATGGTTTTATGTCTGGCCCATTCCACCTCGGCGGCCGTGGCATACGTCACGCCGGGCTCCCACCAAAGCGCCGGTTCCTGTTGGAACGAGGGGCGTCTTTCCATTCGAGCGACCAACGACGCGAGCCTCGGTCGGCCAGCAGCACGCCAGGACAATCGCAACGGGCGAGTTTCAATGAACTGACAGATGCAGGCAAGCAAGATGTCCTGCGCCGACATCACGCCGGGGACGAAAGCGCCGTCAGCGCCGACAAGCTGGGTCTCGAACCAGTCGAGAAGATACTGGTTGCGCATCGCGCATCGCGCCGCGTGAACATTTTCTTCATGCCTGACTCCGGACCATTGCAGTTGCGACACCATCGTCGTCGACACGCCGAACGTCTGTAACGTCGCGAGAACCAGTTTGTCGTGCCAGCTGTGCGGGGCCCGCACATAGTCCCTTGCCAGCGGGTCCATGCCCTCCGGCGCAGGCACGCCTGGATAGCTGGACATGAGGTAATCGATGATCACCGAGGAATCCCAAAGCGTCAGGTCACCGTCTACCAGGGTTGGAACCTGAAGGGTCGGCGCGACCTTCGCCCGCTCTTCGACGCTGGGCGTCGTAAAGGTCTCCTCACGCTCGAAATCGAGTCCCTTCTCGACAAGCACGATACGGACGGCACGGGCGAAAGGCGATCCTGTCGTGAAGAACAGCTTGCGCATTCTGGCCCCCTTGATTGACGGAGCGCGTCGCCCGATATGAACAGACGTTTTTGCTCGCCCGGACGCGAACGAGTTGCTCCCGTCGCGCCGAATCCACGCGCCCACGAAGCGAACTACACTTCAATCAACCATAGTTGAAAAATGGACAGGCACGTAAGCAGATTGATGGCATCGGCGCGCGCGAAGGTCCGTCCTCTAGTGGAGACAATCATGAAAAAGGAGAGAAAGTCCGCTCGGCAGATTCTGTCCGAGGACCCCAGGAAGGTGATTTCGGTCGGCCCCGAGGACGCCGTGCTCACGGCGCTGCGTCTGATGGCCGACGAGGATGTCACCACCGTACTGGTGTTGCAGGGCAGCAATCTTGTCGGCATCCTGTCGCAGCGCGACTACGCCCGCAAGGTCGAACTGGCCGGCCGCAGTGCCGCCGCAACGAAGGTGAGCGACATCATGACGACCCAGGTGTTTTACGTCACGCCTGAGCACACTTGTGCACAGTGCCTGGCGTTGATGCACACAAAGCGGATCCGGCATCTGCCCGTGATCGATTCCGGACAGGTTATCGGCGTGCTATCCAACAGTGACGTGCTCGAGGAACTGATTCAGGAAGACGAACATTTCATCAGCATTCTCGAACACGACATGCTCTACCTGACCATCGATACGGGCGGCGCCTATTAAGCCTCACCCGCCCGCTCAACTCACACGATAAGACGCGTCCTCACCCGCGGGCGCAGTGACGACACGCTTGACCTTGATCAGCCGCCCGATCGCGCGGTGCAAGGGCTTGTCAATGTAGCGATAGACGACGCAACCCACCGCTGAAGCCACCACGATCGCGATGATCACCCCTGCTGGCGAGCGCACATCGAAACCATGCACGACTTTTGGAACGAGCTTGCGCATCGCCTCAATGACGAACGGGTGACTCAGATAGGTCGCATAGCTCGCATCGCCGAGATACAGCAATCCGCGCGTGACCGCTCCGTCTACCACGAGGCTCTCGAGCCTCAGCGTGCTCATCAGCAGCAGACAGGTCGGCACGCCATTACCCACGACTGGCGAGAGATCGGGCCATGCCCGTTCGATACAGGTCATCAGCACATACATCGCAACGGCCCCGACCCCCGCCACCGCGACGGGAATTCGTAGCCCTTTCTTCCATACGAACCATACGGCGATACCTAACGGGAATTCGAGCAACCGGTCGTAGGCGAAGAATTCGACGAACGCCCGGTCCGAATGCGAGAGCGTCGCGATCAGGAACACTGCGGCGAGCATCAGCGTGATCGCCGCGAACAGAAGCGGGACATGTCGCCGGAACCGCCACAGTGCAAGCGCCGACGCCGCGTAGAACAGCATCTCGTAGTTCAGCGTCCAGCCGACGAACAGCATCGGGAATATGTTGCCGCTCTCCTTCCTGTATGGAATGAAAAAGAGCGACTTCAGCAGCTCGGAGACGTCGGCGGTCGTCGAATTGAAGAGATCGGGCCTAAGCAGCGCGCCGAAGAACACCAGCAACGTCGCGAGCCAATAGAGCGGCACGATCCGCACGAGGCGGCTCGTGATGAAGTCACGCACGCTGAGCGTGCCAGCTTCGAGCGCGAGTGCGATCACAAAGCCACTCAGTACGAAGAATACGTCGACGCGGAATTCGCCGAACACCCTGCCGTCCTGTATCAAGACGTGGTGTACGACAACAGTTGTCGCTGTCACTGCGCGAAGGATTCTTAATGAATTCAGCCGGCGCATCGCTCACCCGTTGATGAGTAAACCCTACCTGGCTGTACTCCAGGCGTGAGGAGGCACGCGATACGTCGAAGCGGTCACAAGATCGCAGGGGTATCGTGCCCTTGCTTGTATTCCTTACTAAATCTTGCATCGTCAAATCGTGCATCGCTCCCCCGCGTCGCTCCGTTTAGAAAAACTTCTGCGCACGCGAAACGCTCGCGCGATCCGGATGCGCGATCGTTTCATCGCTTGAACTGGAGTGTGTAGTTGCAGACGGCGGTATTCCACCCGAAGCGTCGAATTCTGTCTTGCGATCGCGGCATAGACGAACCCGAACATGAAGCGTATCGAAGTCGAATGAGCGCGAGGTCCAACACATTTTGCGCAAACGGGCCGCAAATAATGGTGCGCGACCGTCACTACGACCGATGGTAATGTTTGCGCGAAGACACCACTGTTGGGCGCCGCACAAAAGCTCGACGGGAAAAGCAAAAATTACCGAATGCTGACGGCCTGCAGACAAATAGGTTCATACGCAACCAATGACATCATCGTCCAGCGATGCGACGGACAGATCGTCGGCAGCATCGGTTATCTGGATAACGCGCACGCTTCAGGTGCGGATTCAACCGGTCAAGTGGGCACCCATACGTATGATGGACTCGCGCCAGCCCACGATCGGAAAGGCGCGCACCAGCATCACAGCGGCTCAACCATCCCAAAGAAAATTCCAGCGACCATCCCCCGAGCCGACTACACTCGAATTCGCCCCGCCGCACAACGGCCCATCCCCATCCGAGGAGCACGCCCGACATGGATACGGACACGAAGCGGATCGTAGTGATCGGCGCCGGCTTTGCCGGGCTGTGGAGCGCGCTGGGCGCGGCGCGCAAGCTCGACGAACTGCGCGTGCCGGCGGATCAGGTGGAGGTCGTCGTCATCAATGGCACGCCGTATCACAGCATTCGCGTGCGCAACTACGAGCAGCCGCTCGACGACACGCTCGTGCCGCTTGCCGACGTGCTCGATCCGGCAGGCGTGCGACGCATTCAAGGCATGGTCCGCTCGATCGATCTGCCAAACCATCGCGTCGGCTTCGAATCCGGCGATTCCTCTACTCAATGGCTCGGCTACGACCGCCTGATCCTGGCAGCGGGAAGCGAGTTGGCGCGTCCCGCCATTCCCGGACTACACGAGTTCACATTCGACGTCGATACATTTGACGGCGCCGCGAAACTCCACGCACATCTGCTCGCTTTGCCGGAGAGGCGCGAAGCGCCGGGACGCTACACCGTGGTCGTAGTGGGTGCAGGCCTGACGGGCGTCGAACTCGCCGCGGAATTACCCGCGCGGTTGCGCGGCATCGTCGGCGACAACCCAAGCGCCGAGGTGCGCGTGATGCTCGCCGACCGCTCCGCGAAGATCGGTCAGGCGATGGGAGGCGCGCAACCGGTGATCGAAGAAGCGCTGCGCGCGCAAGGCGTCGAGCTTCGGCCGGGCGTGTCGCTCGAATCCGTCACACGCGACGGCGTTCAACTGACGGGCGGCGAGCACATCGACGCCGCGACCGTGGTCTGGTGCGGCGGCATGCATGCCAGTCCGCTGACGGCGCAATTCCCCGTGTCGCTCGACGCATTCGGACGCGTGCCCATCGATTCGTTCCTGCGCGTCGATACCGTGCCCGACGTATTCGCAGCGGGCGATTGCGCGCGCATCCTGATCGACGGCGAGCGGCCTTCTGTGATGTCCTGCCAGCACAGCCGCCCGATGGGACGCCACGCGGGCCACAATGCCGTTTGCGACCTGCTGGGCCTCGCGATGCTGCCGCTTTGCATCGACTGGTACACGACGATTCTCGATCTCGGCCCGTGGGGCGCCGTCTACACGGAAGGCTGGGAGCGCCGCCTCGCGTCGCAAGGCGAAGCCGCGAAACAGACCAAGCGCACCATCAACTGTCAGCGCATCTATCCGCCCAGCACGAAGCGGCGCGAAGACATCCTGCAAGCCGCAGCGCCCGTCGTGCAGGCGCCGCCCTACACCGTCCGCGACGCGGACTAAAGCCACGTTCAGAATTCGATCACACGCGGCGTCAGCAACACGAGCCGCTCCATATGGCTGCTCTGATGTGTGCGCGAGCGAAACAGCGCGCCGAGCACGGGAATCTTCGACAGCACGGGCACGCCCGTATTCAGATTCGAGTCGTTGTCGATACGATAACCGGCGATCAGCAGACTCTGCCCTTCGGCAACGACGGCTTCCGTGTCGATCTCGCTGGTGCGGATTTCGGGAATGTCCTTCACGCTGCCGCCCGTCGGCTGGCCGTCTTCGACGTGCACCTGCAGCTTGATCTGCTGCGCGCCGTTCGAATCGACCACCATCGGCAGCACGCGCAGCGTATTGCCGACCTGCACGCTGAACAGATTGCTCGACGTAAAGCCCGAGACGGGAATGAAGAACTGCGTCTTGTTGTTCATCACGGCTTCGACGTTATCGAGCGTCGCAACTTTCGGGCTCGCATCGATACGTGCGAGGTTGTTTTGCTCCAGTGCATCGATGCGTGTCAGCAGATACCGGCTCGCGTCGCCGATCACGGCCGTGAGCGAGCCACCCGTCGGCGTCGCCGTGGCGACGAGATTGCCGGCTGTGTCGAGCGAAGAAAACGTCGGGCTCACATTGCCGTTGAAGTTGTTCGCATTGGCACTGCCGCTGCCCGTCTGGAAATCGACGTGACTCGAATGCGCGTGCCAGTCGACGCCCAGTTGTTTCAACGCGCCGTCGTCGATCTCGATGATGTGCGCTTCGATCTCGACCATCCTGCGCTTCACGTCGAGCCGGTCGATCAGTTGCTGATACTGGCCAACACGATCAGGCAGATCGCGGATCAGCACCGAGTTGGTTCGCGCGTCGGCCTGGATGACGGGCAGCGAGCCTGCGCCGTCCGGCACGGCCGCAGTTGCCCCGCGCCCCGCGCTCTGCGGACCGCTGCCCGATGCGCCGCCCGCCGTGCCGCCCACGCCGCCCGCGCCCGGCATCGCAACCGGCCCGCCGCCTGCCGCCGCCACGCCTGCAAACACATCGGGCAGCGGCGGATTCACGCCGCTGTTGTTGTACGGCGATCCGCCATTGGTGCCGCCCTGCACGTCCGCATACGGACTCACCTGTTGCAGGTTCGGCGTGCCGTCCGCGGATGCGCGCGACGTGCCCTGCTGATCGCTGTCCCGATCCGGGTGATAGAGACTCGCGAGCACATGCGCGACACCGGGCACGAGCTGCGTCTTGCCGTTCACGGTGATCGTATGGTCCGCCGCCCAGCCGTAGCGCAGCGGAAACGCGCGCACTTCGCTGCCCGTGCGGCGATTCGCGTTCTGATCGAGCCGCGCGGCCACCTCATCGACGAGCTGAATCAGCCGATGCGGCCCGGTGATCAGCGCGACGCCCTGCTCCGGGTCGTACACGATCGGGAAGCGGTCGGTGTCGAGCCCGATCTGCTTGAGCGTCGAGCGCAGGCTCTGCGTGCCCGCGAAGTCGAGCTTGATGACCTTGGTGGTCACGTCGTCGGCGGTGCTGATGGACAGCACGCTGCCGTCGTAAAACCACACGAAGCCGAACGTCGCCGCCATCGTGTCGATGAACTTGCGCGGCGGCAGATCGAAGCGTCCCGACACGGTGCCCTGCACGTTCGGCGCAATCGTCGCGATGATGCCCTGGCTCGCCGCGAAGTCGCGCAACACGTCCTTCAGGTCGCGGCTTTCCACCGAAATATGCACTTCGCCGGGACGCCACGTGATCGGTGCGGCATGGCCCGCGTTCAGGCCCATCATCAGCAGGGCGGCCGCGATCGCGCGGTGACGGAATGTGAGTTTCATGATCGACGCTCGGTATAGGTGTGGTTCTGGCGGAATGGTCTCGAATGGATCTCAGCGGTTCAGCGTGTCCGAAGGCGATTCGTTGAATTCGCGGCGGTAGCTGTTGACGAGCGTCGAGCGGTTGCTGACGCCCCACTTGACGGCCGTCGCGAGAATGCCTTGCTCGTGTGCGCTGTCGTCGGCTTCGAGTTCGGCGCGGATACGCTCCATGCGCAGACGGCGGATGATCTCGGTCGGCGTCGAGCCGAGGCTCGTCTTGAACGCGCTTTGCAACGCGCGATCCGTCACGCCGACTTGCGCGGCGATTTCGCGGATCGACAGGTCCTTGCGCTCCAGGTTGTCGAGCAGATAGCGATACGCGCGCCGATAACGCGCAGGCAGCCGCGTGCCGATGTCGTCGAGTTGTTCCGGCGCGCGCGCGATGCGCTGGCCGTAGCGCGCGAGTGCGCCCGCTTCGTCGCGGATGCAATTGACAGCGGCCAACGCGTAGCGCGTGTACACCTCCAGCGACTCGCCGCTGCGCCCCTGCAGATGGCGCAGCTTTGCGAGGCAATACAGATACTCCAGTTGCCGATGGCTCTGCGGCATGCGCACCTCGGCCGTCAGCAACACGAGCACCGACTCGGCCAGCGACGACACACCGCCCGCAAGACTCGCGAGCACAATCTCGATGCGCACTGCACTCTGATAGTTCTGGATGCCCTGCTTGCCCGCCCACTCCGCATGCGCGACGATCTGCTGCTGCGCGTCGCGCTCGCCGCCCGCCAGTCGCGCCAGGCCATCGAGGAATTCGACGCGCCCACGCAGCAACGGGTCGTCAATCGTGCCCGTCAACAGTCGCAGCGCGGCGGGCCGTTGCGGCGCGACGCGCGGCGCGGCATTGCCCGTCAGGCCGACCTGCCAATAGATGTGATCCGACAGCGCGGTACGCGAGCGCAGCGTGCTCTGCGCTTCGACATCGAAGCGCACGGTGCTCAACAGACGCTGCCAGCCGTCGGCCTGATGAAACGCGCCATTCGACGTCGCTTCGTCGAGCAGGTCTTCGAGCGTATCGAGCACGGCATCCGCATCGCGCAGACGGCCCACGCTGAACAGCACGCCGAACGCGCCGAACAGCGCATCGAGCCGCAGCGCCACGCTCGCCAGCGGATGATCGGCGATCTGCATGAAGCATGACATCGCGGTGCCGTAGCGATAGCGGAACAGCGCCTGCCAGCCCGCGTTGCGGCACGACGCGAAGCGCATGCCGTCCTTGTCGTCGCGCATGCGCTTTTGCGCTTCGCGATACGAATCGTCGGCATCGACCTCCATGCCGAGCGACAGTTGCAGATCGCCCTGCAATTGCAGCAGCGCGGCGGGCGACGCATCGTCGTGGCTATCGACGAGCCGCTGCACGTGCGACGCCGCGGCGTGCACATGGCCGTTGCGGATCAGATCGACGACACTGGCAGGCATCGACGCTGCGTTGAGCATCGACACATACGGGAAGTAGTAGGTAACGAGCATGGCTGATTCCGTCGTAAGGCTCGCGCAGCCGTCGGGGCGATGCTGCGTGAGCGCGTTGAAACGATTGCGACGTTTTTGCTACGGACGTCGCGGTGACGGAATGCACTGTAGCCAGGCAGAAATGTGAAAAGCTCAATAATCAGAGGAAACAGTTGAGGCTTGAGTAAAGTTGAGAATTCGCGCGCGTGACAGACAAGAACCCTCAACAAACCTCACTTCTTTTCCTGTATGCGGGCCGCTGACATCACGGCGACACATCGTTGCGACGCGGTTGCGCACCTGGCTTCAGATCGGTGTCGCGATCGCTCATCTGCGCGATTGCGCGGACCTGCTCCTTGAAGAGCCGCAAGTCGAGTTGATCCTGCACCTGGTGCACGAATAGCCCCGCGAACACGGCCAGCATCAGCACCGTCACCGCGCCCTTGATCGGCTGACTCAACGCGCTCAGATCGAGTTTCTGCGCGGCCTTCGACGCAAGATTCGCACCGAGATCGATCAGCAGCAGCACGAGCAGCATCGGCGCGGCGAGCTTCGCGATGGTCTGCATCAGCGTGTCCGTCTGATGCATCGCGAACACGGCGAGAAAATCTGTCGACATCGGCTTCGTCGATGCAACCGGCCACCATCGATACGACTCGTACAGCGCCTCCAGCAAAAACTGCATGCCGCCGAGCGACCAGAACGCAACGGTCGCGATCTGGCCGAGCAACGTCGCGGACGGTGTGGATTGTTGCGACAGCATTGGGTTACTCAACTGCGCGTTGTTGTAGCCCGTCAGATTGTCGAGATAGATGCCCGCGCCTTCCGCGACCCAGAACACCGTCGCTGCCGCGAAGCCCATCACGACGCCGATCAGCGTTTCGCGCAAGCTCGTGGTCACCAGCGTAAAGCCCGTCAGCGAATCGGCGAACGACTCCGGCTGCGCCAACGCGACGAACAGCGAGAAGCTCAGCGCGACGCCGTTGCGCAAGCGGCCTTGCAGCACGCCGTCGGCGGTGGGCGGAAACAGCGTCATGATCGCGTAGAGCCGCAGCGAGCAGACGCCGAGCACGGCAAGGTGCTTGAGCAGCCAGGGGCCATAGAACTGCAACAACTCGTTCATCCGCGTGCAAGGCGCGCGAGCGCCGTCTCCTCGATGTCTTCGTCTTCCGCGTCGGCAGCGATGCCGTCCAGCACGCGTTGCAGTGTGCCGATGCGCTTTTCGCACAGGTCGATGCGTCCTCGGTTCTTCGCGATCTCGCCGCGCGTGCTCGCGATTCCGGCATCGTGCCCAGTGAGCGCCTGTTGCGCGGCCTCCACTGCCTCACATGCCGTCGCGTGGTGGCGGTCGAGTTCTTCTGCGTACAAACGGAGCGCGGTCAACGTATCGATTGAAAACGGCTCCGCGCCCGCCATCATCGCGGAGATGCGCTCGCGGTACGAACGCCCCTGCGCTTCGATTTCCGCTGCATGAGCGCGCGCCTGCGCTTCGTTTTCGACCAGTGGCAAGCGCGCCGCAACGAGTTGCACGAGCCTCGCGCGCAAGTCCTGCTCGGAGCGCTGGCGGCGCGATACGGCGCGTGACAACGCAGCGATCTGTCGTCTGTGAGTGCTCATTGCGCGTCGCCCTGCGCAAGCGCGTGCAACGCGGCCTCAGTTTCGGCCGGGTCCGCGAAGGCATCCGTCGGTTGCGACAGGAAAGCCTTGAGCGCATCGATCTTTGCGATCGCTTCGTCCGCGAGCGCATTGGTGCCCGGCTGGTACTCGCCGATCTGCAGCAGCATGTCCACCTCACGATGCTTCGCAAGCAGCTTGCGCAGCCGCGCGGACGATGCCATGAACTCGCGCGGCATCACCTGCGACATGACGCGCGACAAGCTGCCGAGCACGTCGATGGCGGGATAGCGGTTCTGCGCCGCGATTTCGCGCGACAGGATCAGATGGCCGTCGAGCACGCCGCGCACTTCCTCGGCAATCGGATCGCTGCCCGATTCGTCTTCGGCGAGCACCGTGTAGAGGGCCGTGATCGAGCCGCGCTCGCCCATCCCCGCGCGCTCCAGCAGACGCGGCAACTCCGCGAACACGGAAGGCGGAAAGCCGCGCCGCGCGGGCGGCTCGCCCGCTGCGAGGCCGATCTCGCGGCCCGCGCGCGCGAAGCGGGTCAGCGAATCCATCATCAGCAGCACGCGCTTGCCTTCGTCGCGAAAGTGCTCGGCAATCACGGTCGCGACGTAGGCCGCCTTCGCGCGCTCGCTCGACGAACGGTCCGACGTCGCGCATACGACGACGGAGCGCGCCATGCCCTGCTCGCCGAGAATCAGCTCGACGAACTCGCGCACTTCACGCCCGCGTTCTCCGATCAGCGCAATCACGTTGATGTCGCATTGCGCGCCACGCGCCAGCATGCCGAGCAAGGTGCTCTTGCCGACGCCCGCTGGCGCGAAAATGCCCATGCGCTGGCCTTCGGCGAGCGTCGTCATCGCGTCGATCACGCGCACGCCCGTCACCATCGGATGCTCGATCATGCGGCGTGTCATCGGGTTCGGCGGGTCGGCGAAAATGGGCCGGCTGTCCTCCGCTTCGATCGGGCCACGGCCGTCCATCGGCTGGCCGAGCGCATCGATCACGCGGCCGAGCAGCGCGTCGCCGACAGGCACCGACAAGGGCCGCTGCAAGCCGATCACATGCGTCGCGCGCGACACTTCGGATAGCTGCGCGAACGGCGACACGACGGCATGCTCGCGCGTGAAGCCGATCACTTCGCCATGCTGCAACAGCTTGCCTTGCGGCGTGCGCAGCTCGCACAATTCGCCGAGCTTCAGGTCGATGCCCGCGACCTTGATCAGCGTGCCGACCACTTCGGCAATCTTGCCCGTCTGACGCACGGGCAACAGCGCGCGGATCTCGCGTTCGATTGCGCCGCCCAGTTCGCGCATGCCGTGCTCGCGCAGGCCGAATACGTCGGCCAGCGTCGGGTCTTGCGGTTGATTCTTCGAGGGCGTGGTGCTCATCAGTGTGTCTCTGCTTGCGCGCTGTGCGTTTTCAGCGAAGTGTTGAGCGCCCGCACGATTGCCGCGCGCATCGAATCGAGTTGTGTCGACAGGCTTGCGTCGACGATGCCGAGGTCCGATTCGCACACGCATGCGCCGGGTTCCAGACGAGGGTCTGCTGTCACCGCAAGCGGCACCGGCCGCCCCAGCATGCGCAGACGCGCATCGAATTCGCCGAATGCGGCGCGCGCCGCGTCGAGATCGGCGGGATGCACGCTCACGCGCAAGTTCGCCGAGCCTTCGACGATGCGGTCAATCGTGTCCGTCGCCCGCGCGAACAATGCCTGTGCGCTTTCCGCACGCACCAGTTGCTCGACGGCGAGCATCACGAGTTCGGCCATCCGGTTGCGCATGCCTTTTTGCAGGCGCTGCGCGTCGGCGCTCAACGCGGCAACGCGTTCGATCCATTGCGCCTCGCCATGCGCGACGCCTTCCGCGTAGCCTCGTTCCGACGCCGCTTCACGCTCGCGCGCAGCCGACGCGACGAGGGCCTTTGCTTCGTCGCGCGCCGCTTGAAGCATCTGCTCGCGCTCGATCTGCGCGGCGGCGAGAATCGCCTGACGTTCGGCCTCGACACGGCCGTAGACATCGTCGATCGTCGCGAGCATGCCGAAGGTTTCGCGCGGCACGATATCGCCGACGAGGCCGACGCGCGGCTCGTTTTTGTCCTTTCGCGTGCTACCAGTCGCGTGTGCTTCGCGCGGACGGCTCAGCCAGATAACCATGCATACTCCGGCAAAAGAGGGCCGATGCGCTCGCGCAGCAATGCGAACGCGTCTTCGCATTCGTCTTTCGAAGGCTTCGCGCGCGCCGTGCCCTGCTCGTCGTCTTCACGTGGCAGCGCGAGTCGCAGCATCATTGGGCAGGTTTCCACAAGCGGCAGCATCGCCAACCCTTCCAGCGCGAGCGCATCGGCATCGAGCGAACCGAGCGCGCGTGTTCCGGCCCGCTCGCGCTTCGCATCGGCAAGCGACGGCGCTTCAGGCACTGTCTTGCCCAGCAGATCGTCGAGCTGGCAGCCGATCCACTCCGCGAGACGCTTGCGCGTGGTTCGATCGACCAGACGCCGGACTTCCGCGCGACGCGTCAGCAGCGCCTGCATCCGCAACACGCGCAAACCGGTCTCGACAGGCAGCGCGTCGAGCCGCGTGGCGGGCGTCGCGCTGAATGCCTGGAGCGTCGGCGGCGCGGGTGTCAGCACGCGCAACACGGCGAGCGAGCATGCTTCGTCGCATCGTTCGCGCAGAGCGGTTAGCGCATCTTCGCTGTGCGTCTCTCGATCAATGCCCAGTGCAAGCGTAAGCCAGTCCCGATGCAGCCACTGCAACGCGCTGCGCGCATTGCGTTGCCAGCCGAGCAAGATCTGCGTGGCATGATCTGGCGAGAGGCGCGGCTCGTGCGTAGACCGTTGCCGTGGCATCGCAGCGGATGCAGCCATCGCCATGCTCATGCCGACTTCTGCCTGCGGCCCGGCAAACGCTGCGCGAGCCTCGCCTTGAGCAGCGCGACGATCCCGCTTAGCCGCGCACGAAACGCATAGCCCACGCCAATGCCCGCTACCAGCAACGCGAACAGCCCGCTCAGCACGAACGGCCAGACGGGCGCATGCGCAGTCACGCGGCTATCGATATCCACCTGATCCGCCGCCACGCCCGTCACGCTGACCTGGTCGTACGACAGCCCTTCGACGCTATGCACGACGAGATTCTTGATCTGCGGCACCAGTGCATCGAGTTCGAGGCCCGGCCGGTACTTGATGAACACGGCGGCGGACGACGGCTTGATGGTCTGCGCAAGCGGGTCGTTGTTCGGAATCACGATCTGCACACGCGCGACCAGCACGCCGTCGATATGTGACAGCGTGCCCGACAACTCCTGCGACAGCCCGTAGATGAAGCGCACGCGCTCCTCGGTCGGCGTCGAGACCAGACCGTCCTTCTTGAACAAACTGCCGAGATCATCGAACTTGCTGTGTGGCAGGCCTTTTTCGCGCAGCACCTGCATCGCGCGCACCATATCGCCGTCGTCGACCTGCAGCGTGTAGGTCTTGCCGCCGTCCGGCGTGCTCTTGTCGGCGGATACGCCGCGCTCCAGCAACGCGACGGTCATCTCGTTGACGTCCTCTTCGGCAAGGCCCGTGTAGAGCTCTTTCTTGCAGCCCGCGAGCAGCGCGCATGCGATCAGCACGCCGCCCATCAGCGTGCGTTTCACGAGCGGAGAGAGGGTTTGGATGCTCATCACTGGTTCTTCATCAGCGTTTCCGCCGATGACTTCGACGCCGACACCACCGCCATCTTCGTCTGGAAATCGAACTGCGCAAGCGACAGGTTCAGCGAGACCTGCGCAGCCGCCGCAATCTGTTGCGTCGGCGTGAGCGATCCGGCGTTCGCGCTCAGTGTCTCGACCTGTTCCAGCGCGGCTTCCATCTGGCCGTCCTGCTTGCGGATCGCGTCGACAAAATGACTGCCCGCGTGCTGCGTCGCGTCGTTGCCGGGCATGGCGAGCGGCTGCTGCATCAGGTCTTCGAAACGGCTGACGGATTCGGCCGCGGGCATCTGCGGCAAAGCTTCGGGCTTCGCAGCATCGGCGGCGGCGTGAACGGCGGTTTCGGCAATCGTGGAGATCGACATGAACGGCTCCTCTTATCAGGCGCGCAAGAAAGCGTGCGACGCGAACGCGGGCGCATCGCCCGACGGTTGTCGCGCGGTCTTCGTCTGCGCGTTCTCCTGCTCTTCGGCGAGCTCGCGATACGACTCCGGCAGCACGAACTCGCCGCCGCGATGGTTGGCGCGCGCGGCTTCGAGATCGGCACGCACGGTGAGCGCACGGACCAGCGCGCGCGTTTCCGGGCCCGCCTCGCCTTCCAACGCCTGGTCGGCCCATTGACGCCAGCCAGCGTCCTTCTGCGCCGCGAGGCAGTACGCGTACATCGCCTTCGCATAGGCAAACGACGGCGCCGCGTCGATCACGTCGCGCAGCGTGCGCGACCCCTCGTCCCAGCGGCCGTTGGCGATATGCAGCACGCCCGCGAGCGTGTCGATCTCGGCCACCTTGGGGCGGAACGCGCGCAACGCGTCGAGCACCAGTTCGATATCGGTCGTGTCGGCGCTGGCTTGCGGGAAATGCCGGAACAGACCCGCCGATGCAACCTCGATCAGCGCGTTCAAGGTTGCATCGCCGCATTGCAGATAGTTCGGCGCGGCGTGAGAGGAAGCGGGTTGTGACCCAGGTTGTGACGATTTCGCGAGCATGGCGTGGACCCTCTTGATGAAAACAGGACGCGGGGCGTCATCGCTTCGCAAGGTATCAAGCCGGTGCCGCAATGCTCGCACTGCAACCGAAGCAAGTCGTCCGAAAGCGAACCTGGCGACGGATCGCGCGTGCTGTTTTGCCCTGCTTCGCGTTCGAGACCGGGGCTTCGCCTCGCCTGGACGGCCGCTATGTGGAGCGCCCTACACTGCGCCAGCACGTAAAGGAGCGCCCATGAGCGACGACAAAACCGAACAGCCAACCGAGAAACGCCTGCGCAAGGCGCGCGAGGACGGCGAGGTCGCGAAAAGCACGGATCTTGTCGACGGCGCGCTGCTGGCCGTGGGCGTCGGCATGCTGATGGCGACGGGTGACAAGATGGTCGATGGCTTGCGCTCGTGCATTTCGATCGCGCTGAAATTCGTCGCCGGCCCGCACGACATGACGACGTTGCTGCTCGCGGTGAACCAGATCGGCTCGCGCATGGCGGGCACCCTGCTGCCGATGATCGGCGCAGCGATTCTCGCCGCCGTCGCCGCGCTCGCGGGACAAACGGGCATCATGATTTCGATGAAGGCCGTCGGCCTGAAGTTCGAGAACGTCAGCCCGATGGCGGGCATCAAGCGCATCTTCTCGCTCAAGTCGCTGCTCGAACTCGCGAAGATGACCATCAAGGGCATCGTGCTCGCCATCGTGATGTGGAAGACGGTCACGGGCCTGCTGCCGCTCGTCACGGGCTCCCTGTTCCAGTCGTTGCCCGAGTTGTCCAGGCTCGCGAGCTTCGTCGTGATCCGGCTGCTCGCGGTCGCAGCCGCGCTGTATGTCGTGTTCGGCGGCGTCGATTTCAAGCTGCAGAAGTTCCTCTTCATTCGCGACAAGAAAATGAGCAAGGACGAGATCAAGCGCGAATTCAAGCAGGACGAAGGCGATCCCATCATCAAGGGCGAGCGGCGGCGGCTCGCGCGCGAGCTTGCGACATCTGCGCCGCGCAAGATCGCGACCGCGAGCATGGTGGTCGTCAACCCGACGCACTACGCGGTCGCCGTGCGCTATGCGCCCGACGAATACCCTCTGCCCGTGGTGATCGCGAAAGGCATGGACGACGCGGCGCTGCAGATGCGCCGCGACGCGCAGCTCGCGGGCGTGCCAATCGTCGGGCATCCGCCCGTCGCGCGCGCGCTCTACAAGGTCGAACTCGACGAGCCGATTCCCGACGAACTGTTCGAAGCCGTCGCCGCGATTTTGCGCTGGGTCGATTCGCTGGCACTGCCGCGCGAAGCCGATGCGGCGCCGTCGCTGTCAAGCTGAACGCACGCCGCCTTCTACACATTCCCGCTTCGCTCCACACACGCTCATGCTCAAGACACTCAAACTCCCCGCCGGCGGCGAGATCGGCATCCTCGTGATGATCGTCGCGATCGTCTCGCTGATGATCCTGCCACTGCCATTCTTCATGATCGACATACTCGTCGGCCTGAACATCGCCACGGCCGTCACGCTGCTGATGATCACGCTCTATGTGCCGAGCGTCGTCTCGCTGTCAGCATTTCCGTCGATCCTGCTGTTCACCACGCTCTACCGTCTGTCGCTCAGCATCGCGTCAACTAAATCGATCCTGCTGCATGCCGAAGCGGGCGACATCATCGACAGCTTCGGCAAGCTCGTGGTGGGCGGCAATCTGGTGGTCGGCATGGTGGTCTTCATCATCATCACGCTGGTGCAGTTCATCGTGATCGCCAAAGGCTCGGAGCGCGTCGCGGAAGTCGGCGCGCGCTTCACGCTCGACGCGATGCCCGGCAAGCAGATGAGCATCGATGCCGACCTGCGCGCCAATCTGCTGACCGCCGACGAAGCGCGCCACAAGCGCGCGACGCTCGCGCTCGAAAGCGCGCTGCACGGCGGCATGGACGGCGCGATGAAGTTCGTCAAGGGCGACGCCGTCGCGGGTCTGATCATTACGATGATCAACATCGTTGCGGGTCTTGCCGTGGGCGTGCTGTATCACGGCATGACGGCGGGCGAAGCGGCGAACCGCTTTTCGATTCTCTCGGTGGGTGACGCGATGGTCGCGCAATTGCCCGCGTTGCTGCTGTCCGTTGCGGCAGGCGTGATGATCACGCGCGTCGCCGACGATCGCGACGAGAAACCGCGCTCGCTCGGCGCGGAGATCGGCAAGCAACTGATGGGCAGCGCCCCCGCGCTCGGCTTCGCGGCGCTGCTGCTGGTTGCGTTCGCCGCCGTGCCGGGCTTTCCGTGGCCGCTTTTTCTGGTGTTGAGCGGCATTCTCGGCTTCACAGCCTGGAAGCTGAAAAAGCGCGGTTCATCGCGCGCATTCGAAGACCTCGAAGCCGTGCGTTCGATGCAGCGCGCAGGCGCGAAGAGCGAAACGCCCGCTATCTCCAGCGTGCCGCCCGCATTTTCCTGCGCGCTCGGCGTGCGCCTTGCGCCGGACTTGCGCGGACGGCTCGCCGTCGACCGGCTCAATCACGCGTTCGAAACCGAGCGCACGTCGTTGCAGGAAGAACTCGGTTTGCCGTTTCCGGGCATTCATATGTGGATCAGCGAGAAGCTCGCGCCGTCCACCTGTGAGTTCCTGATGCACGACGTGCCATCGTTCACGCTCGAATTGCCGCAAGGCAAGGTGCTGCTCGCCGACCTGCCGCAACGGCTGGCAGCACAGCCAGACGACACGCAGGCGCAGGCGCTCGCCGAACGCTGCGAGCAGCGCGAACCGATCGACGGCACGACGCAGCCGAGCTACTGGCACGACGGGGCCACGCTCACCGACAAGACGTCTGGCTGGCGCGCCGAACAGGTGATCGCGCATGTCTGCGTGCAGTTGCTCCGTCGCAATGCGTCGCTATTTCTCGGCGTCAATGAAGTGCAATGGATTCAGGAACAGCTTGGCATCGAGTATCCGGGTCTGCTCGCCGAAGTGCAAAAAGTGCTGCCGCCGCAGCGTATCGCCGATGTGTTGCGGCGGCTGCTCGAAGAACAGATCCCGATCCGCAATATCCGCAACATCATGGAAAGCCTGATTGCGTGGGGACCGAAAGAGAAAGACGTGCTGATGCTGACCGAGTACGTGCGCGGCGATCTCGCGCGCTTTCTCGCGCATCGCGCCGCGCTCGGCGCGCGCATCCTGCCCGCGATCCTGCTCGACGCGCCCGTCGAACAGCATATTCGCCAGGCGATCAAGCAGACGCCGACGGGCAATTACCTCGCGCTGCCGCCTGATCAGATCAACTTTCTGGTCGACAGCATCGAGTCGTTTGCGGGGCTGGCGCCGCGTCCCGGCATCGCGCTCGTCACGTCGATGGATATCCGGCGCTACGTGCGGCGCATGATCGAAGGACGGCTCGGCTGGCTCTCTGTTTATTCATATCAGGAACTCGGCGGCCATCTGGAACTGCAGCCGATTGGCCACGTGACGGCCTGAGGCAACGCATGTCGAGAACCACATCGCGTCCCGTGCGCGTGATCGCGGCGCCCGCGCAGGCGTCACCTGCTTCGGCGGGCGCGCGCATGCGCCGCGCACGGCATGCGGATTTCGCCGCGCTCTTGCGACGCGACGATCCTCTCGCGGTGTCGCTCGATGACGAGGCTCAGCAGGAACATCCTGCGGAAGAATCGCTCGCGCAACGCATCGGCAGCGCGAGTCAGCGTGTCGTCGCCGCTGTGCTGCGACGCGAGCAACAGATGCTCGAACTCGCGCATGTGCTCGCGCGGCATGTCGTCGAGTTCGCGTCGAATCCCGCGATCCGGCAGGCCGGCCACTGGGAAGTGGCCATGCGCATCGATCCGCAGCGGCTGCCCGGCACGCAGTTGCATCTGACGCTTTCGCCCTCGGTTCTCTTGCTTCGCTTCGACATCGAGTCCGCTGATACGCGCGAACTACTCTTGCATCATGCCGGCCTGCTCGAACGCGAGTTGCGCCAGGTGCTCGCTTCGCAAGGCGAAGCACGCACGCTCGAACTGACTATCCACTAGCTCGCGCCTTTGTCCACTGTGTCTACCGAACATCCGTATGCAGAGAAGCTGCGCCGCGTCACGCCCGATGCAGCGCGAGCCGCCCGGGTTCTGTGCGATGCGCGTCATCTCGATGCGTTGCGCCAGCTCGGCGCCATCGATGCGCTCGAAATCGCGCCTTCTGTCACGCACGACACGACCTTCGACGAAGCGGGCCGCATCGTGCTCGCGCATCTGGAAGGCACGCTCGACATCGATCTCGATCTGGCGCGCTATCCCGCGTTGCAGATCGTCGCGGCCAGCGCGGGCGACCGCCCACGGCACGCATTGCGCAGCACGCTCGCCAACGCGCTGCTCGCGCCGCTCGTGCAGCGCTTTCAGGCAGCGGGCCTGGGGCGCTGGCGTGTGGCGTCGGTGGAACGCGCGCCTGCGGGCGTTGTGAGCGGCGAACGCTTCGACGTCGCGTTGCTGCATGAAGGTGTCGTGCATCGGCTTTCGATCGGCGCATCCGGCGCGACGCTCGATGTGCTGCATAAACGGCTCGCCGCGTTGCCGTCGCGTCAAGCAACGGAAATGTTCGCTTCAGCATCGCCAGTCTGCGTCGCTGGGTCGATCGCGCTTGGCGCCCGGCATGTTCCGCTTGCCGCATTGCAGTCGCTTCGTCCCGGCGATGTCGTGCTGCGCGCCTTCCCACCTTCCGTCGCGCAAGCGCTGAACCGCAACGCCGCGTTCGCCGCGCGCGCCACATGGGGCGCGACGGCAACGGGTATGCGGCGCATTCATGCGTGTGTCGTGATCGACGGCACGCAGGTCACTGTAGAAGAGAAACCCATCATGAACGAAGAACCCTTGCAGGCCGATTGGCCCGACACGTTGCCCGGAGACGGCGAAGCGCTGCACGAAACCGACGCGGTGGCGCCCGATGAAACCACCGAACCCGACGCGCACGGCAATTGGCAGCACGACAGCGAAGACGCTCCGCTCGATATCGGCCTGCTCGATCTGCCCGTGCAATTCGAAATCGACAGCGTGGCGCTGCCGCTCGCGCAACTCGCCGCGCTGCGCCCAGGCTATGTGATCGAACTGGCCGCGCCTGTGCTCGATACGCCCGTGCGTCTCGTCACGCATGGGCAAACGGTCGGCTATGGCGAGATCGTCTGTGTCGGCGAACATCTGGGCGTACGTATCACGAGGATGGCTTATGCCGGCGATTCAGACAGGTGACATCACGGGGCTGCTGATCGTCGTGCTGGCGATCAGCGTGATCCCGTTCATCGCGATGGTGGTCACGTCATACATGAAGATCGTCGTCGTGCTCGGGCTGCTGCGCAACGCGCTCGGTGTCCAGCAGGTGCCGCCGAACATGGTGCTCAACGGCATCGCGATCATCGTCTCGGTGTACATCATGGCGCCCGTCGCGTTCTCCGCGATGCAGGGCATGCAGGCCAACCAGGCGCCCGGCAACGTCACGCAGAACGTGACGGCGGGCATCGCCGCCGCGCGCGAGCCGTTCCGCACCTTCCTCGAAGCGCATGCGCAATCGCGCGAGCGGCAGTTCTTCCTGCGCTCGGCGACGGCCTTGTGGCCCGCGCAGCAGGCGAAGGCGCTGAAGGACACCGACCTGATCGTGCTCGCGCCCGCGTTCACGCTGACGGAACTCACTGACGCCTTCAAGATCGGCTTTCTGCTTTACATCGGCTTTATCGTCATCGATCTCGTGATCGCGAATGTGCTGATGGCGATGGGCCTGAACCAGGTGCAGCCGACCAACGTCGCGATTCCGTTCAAGCTGCTGCTGTTCGTCGCGATGGACGGCTGGTCCACGCTGATGCATGGCCTCATTCTCGGCTACCGGTAGGCGCCGCATTTCATCAACTACGGACTTGCTATGACTATCGATACGCTCGTCGGCCTCGCGACGCAAGGGCTGCTGCTGTGCCTGTACGTGTCGCTGCCCGTCGTGGTCGTCGCGGCTGGCGTCGGCCTGCTGGTGTCGTTCCTGCAGGCGATCACGTCGCTGCAGGATCAGACGCTGTCGTTCGGCATCAAGCTGATTGCCGTGGTGGTGGCGCTCGTCGTCGTGGCGCCGCTCGGTGCGTCGGCGATCCTGCGCTTTGCGAACCAGTTGCTGCTGACGGCCGTGCAGCGATGAACCCACTTCACTCTCGTCCGGCCACGGGGACGTCAGGCACGTCGGCCACGCAAGAGGCCGCGCAGACGCAACGGGGCGCGACGGAACCGGCGCGGCAGCAGACGCGCGCGCGCTTTGCCACGTCGCTGCGCAATAACGTGCGCTTCGCCCACGCGCATCACGCGCATTTGCAGGGGCAGGCGCGCTCGGCGAATGCGCGGCGCCTTGCGAAAGCGCTTTTGAAGAAGCGCCAGGGCAAGGCAGCCGCGACGCGCTTTGCTCAGACACGCCGGCCAACGACGGGCCGCTCCGGCACCAACACGCGAGCGTCTCAGAATGCGAGAAACACCGACCGTCAGCGAAGCGCCGCCGCACTGCGCGTGTCACGCGACGGCGGTAATGGCGGCTCGCGCGGCGGTGGACAGCAGCAGGACGAACAGCAACAGCAGCATCAACGTGGCAAGCACGATGACGACCTCATGCTCGATGGCGCGGACGGTACGAAGCGCGCAGCGGGCGTCGTGCCAGAATTTGCCGCGCATGCGCTGACGCTCGCCGGTTCATCGCGCCGTGAAGCGTTGGCCAGTGCCTGGTGCGACGCGTTGCTAAAGCCCGGTCGCTCGCTGCACGATGCGCTATCGCAATTGCGCGTGCTGCGGCGGCAGGAAGGCGCATTGCCGCTCGCCTCGCTCGCCCAGGTCCGCCAGTCGCTGATGGATGCCACGGCGCGTGCCGCCGTGCGTCGGCAGACGGGCGAAGCGTTGCCAACGACGCCAGCCACGGCAGCCCGTACGAATACGTCGAAAGAGGCTTGCAACGTCCTTGCGCCGCTGCTTGCGCTCGTCGCAGGCGGTCCAATGTCGCCGGGCCGCGAAGGACGCGCGGCGAGCGCGAACGCGGCGCTCGGTGGCATTGCACGCGCGCGCAGCACGCGTCCATCCGATGCCGCTGGCCCCGCTGAATCCTCGACTTAACGTCACTTCGCGCACGCGCGAGTGCCTTCGCAAACAACACATATCGCGGCCCACGCGTCCATTAATCTGCGACTCATCGAAGGAAGCGAAACAGCGCGACAGCTGCCCTCGCTTCTCCGCCTGACCGACCGAACTCATGAAACAACTGCGCATCCTGACGGGTATTCATGCTGGCGCAACCGCACCGCTCGGCCCCGGTCTTCACCGGATCGACGCGGACGACGACGCCGACATTCGCATCACCGACTGGCCGGGGCCGTCCGCGATCGTCGAAGTCGGCGACGGCGACGTCGTGACCGTGCGGCGGCTCGCCGCGCAAGAGGCCGCCGTTAATGCAAGCGATGAAGCGCCACACAACGAAACCGACACGCAAGCCGCAGAGGCCGAACGAGTCGAAGACACCGCACCCGTCTTCATGCTCGACTTTCTGCCGATGCAGTTCGACCAGAGCGTGATCTGCATCGGGCCTGACGATGTCGAATGGCCCAGCGATCTCGCGCTGCTGTCGACGCTATTAAAGCCCGGCCAGCCCGAGGACGACAAACGCGGCCAGCAGCGCTCGCGGCGCCGCACCTTCGTCGCGCTCGGCGTGGCCTGTGCGGCGTTGATTGTGATCGCGAGTGTCAGCGCCTTGTCGATGACGACGCGTGCGAAGGCATCGATGCTGCCCAACGACGTCGCCGCGATGGAAAACGTCAACCGCGAGTTCGCGGCCGCGCATCTGAACGAGCTGCGCGCCTCCCTCGATGGTCACGGTGGTGTGCTCGTTCGCGGCCTCGTCGCGAACGAATCTGAGAATCTCGCTGCGCGGCGCCTGCTTGCCGCGATCACGTCGCCGCATGTGCAGGCGCAGTACGGCATCGCCGAAGTGATCCGGCGCAGCATCGGCGAGAGCTTGCCCGTTTCAGGCATCAGCGTGCGTTACGACGGCGGCGGCGTATTTGCGATTGCGGGCAAGGACGTCGACATGGACGCGTTACAGCAAGGCGTGAAGCGTATCCGTCCCGACCTGCCTACCAACGTGAAAGATATCCGCATCGACGCAACGGGCGCCGAGCAGGCTGATGCGCCGGTGGGCGCGAGCTATATCGCGATCGTGTCGTCGGATACGGTGCGCTATGCGCAAACGCCCGATGGCGTGAAGCACATCTTCATTCTCGACAACGACACGAACGCCAGCGCGCCCGCTGCGGCCAGCGACGCCGCAGCGCCCGCAGCAGCCGACACCCAGCAGCCTGCAATCGATGCGACGACGCCCGTTTCGAAGGCAGTCAGCGAACCGCCGCCCTCACCGCTTGCAAAACGGCTCACCGGACTTGCCGCCGCGCGGCATGTGCTCGACCCACCCCAGACGTCCGTCGCGCAGACGGCCGACACGTTACGGAGATGACCATGTACGAAGCCATTGAACGCCACGCGCAACACTTCATGCAGTTGCAGAACGTCGTGACAGCCGCCGACGCCGATGCGCGCGTCGCCGAACTGCGCAAGGCGCTCGAAGAGAGCGCCGAGCAACTCAATCACGCCCCCGACGGCACAGCCGCCGACCGCGATGCGCGCGCCCGCATCTATCGCGGCCTCGTCGCAGCGAGCCGCATCGTCGGGCAGTTGCGCGAGGACGCGCTGCGCGGCTGACTGCGTCGAACTTCATTTCATTCGCTTTTTCAACCACCGGTTGGACATACCGTCTGCCGGAACTTTCCAGGAGAGCCACCATGCCCGGTATTGCAACGGCAGCAACATCCGCACTGGGCGCCGTCACGAACGGCGTCAATTCGAGCAGCGCAACGGCAAGCGCCGAAGCGACGATCAACAACAACGCCCAACAGCAGCTCGAAATCGCGCAAGCGCAATCGAATGCAAGCCTGCTGCAGGCGCTCGGCGAAGCGATGAAGTCGGGTGCGTCGAGCATCCAGAAGGCCGCGCAGGCATCGTAACGCAGGCTGGCTGACCGCTCGCGCAGCGGTCAGCCGTTCGACGCCTTGCAGGATTCTCCTTTGTTTGAGCGGGTATTCGCACCGTGAGTGAAGATCGTTATGCAGAACTCGTTGCGTCACTGTGCGAGGCTGTCGGCTTGCCCGACGTCGAGCACGTGTTGCAGACACATTCGATCGAAGTGGGCGGGCTCGATGTGCGGCTCGACTGTTTCGACGAAGATCCGGACGCGATCTACCTGAGCTTCGACTTCGGCGCAGTGACGGCGGGACGCATCACGACCGTCTACCGGCTCATGCTCGAAGCGAATCTGCTCGTGTATGCGCAAGACCAGGCGCAACTCGGACTCGATTCCGACTATGGCAATGTCGTGCTGCTGGTGCGCGTGCCATTCGCCGATGCACCGACAGGCGAAACCCTCGCCGATCTCCTCGCCCACTACTCGGAACATGGCGCGTACTGGAAGCAGAGCATTCTCGAAGCCAGCGACGAGCGGTTCGAAGCGATCGTGTCGGGTAACTTCTCGTGGATACGGGCATGACTTCTTCACGAGATTCGAGGCCACGCTAGAATGTCTTTCGACACGGCCTGAAGATGGAAAACCCATGGATTTACGCACCGACCTGAATTTCTTCAACCTGCTCACAGGGAGCTATGCACGTCTGCTGGGCACAGAACTCGTACCGAAGCATGAGCGCGCGGAAGATGCCGTCGCGTGGCTGTATCACGATGCGCCCTTCGGGCTGCTCGCGCACAACACGGCGGAGGACCCCGTGTTCGTCTACGGAAACCGTCGCGTACAAACGCTGTTTGGCTACGACTGGGACGAAATCACCGCGCTCCCCTCACGCCTTTCCGCAGAAGCGCCGGAACGCAGCGAACGTCAGGCGTTTCTCGACCAAGTGACACGCGACGGCTTCGTCACCGGCTATCGCGGCATACGCATCGCGAAGACGGGCCACCGTTTCTGGATCGAACGCGCGACCGTGTGGCAACTCATCGACGAGCACGGCAAACTGCATGGCCAGGCTGCGATGATTCCGCAGACCACGGCGCTGCCTGAATAAGCTCGCACCCAAAGCAGCCTCAACTCCCCTCTTCTCTCTAACCGGACTGCCTGCGTCCTGGCGCGCGCGGCCCGGTTTTCTCATCTGCTGCGGTCATTTTCGCGTCATCTGCGTCTTGTCTGCGGATGCGTGCGCCAGTAGATTCAAGCGAACATGCCGATGCTATCGGCCATCGTTCCGCGTCCCAAGGCGAAAGCGGGACATGCATGCTTTCGCCGCCCTCCAGGTTAGCCATGTATCAGTACAACGAGTTTGACAAAGCCTTTCTGCTCAATCGCGCCGCGCAGTTCCGCGACCAGATCGAACGCTGGCAGGACGGCAGATTGAGCGAAGACGCCTTTCGTCCCCTGCGCCTGCAAAACGGCTGGTATGTGCAACGGCATGCGCCGATGCTGCGCGTCGCGGTGCCGTATGGGGAGTTGTCGAGCGCGCAGCTTCGCGTGCTCGCGCGCGTGGCGCGCGAATACGATGAGCCGGAAGCGGATGTCTATCGGCAGGCACTCGATGCCCAGCGCAAGCTCGGCACGGTTCGCCTGCCGACGCATCACGCGCACTTCACGACGCGCACCAACGTGCAATTCAACTGGATTCCGCTCTCGAAGGCCGCCGACGTGATGGACCTGCTGGCGACCGTCAACATGCACGGCATCCAGACGAGCGGCAACTGCATCCGCAATATTTCCTGCGACGAGCGCGCGGGCGTAGCGCCCGACGAGATCGCGGACCCGCGCCCGTTCGCTGAAATCATGCGCCAGTGGACCACGTTGCATCCCGAGTTCGCGTTTCTGCCACGCAAGTTCAAGATCGCGATCACAGGTGCCCACGACGACCGCGCGGCAACCGACTGGCACGACGTCGGCCTGCGGCTGCGTTACGGCGAGAACGGCGAACTCGGCTTTCGGGTGACGGTCGGCGGCGGCATGGGACGCACGCCTGTCATCGGCACGGTGCTGCGCGAGTTCTTGCCGTGGCAGCACATCATGAACTACATCGAGGCCGTGGTCCGCGTGTACAACCAGTATGGGCGGCGCGACAACAAGTACAAGGCGCGCATCAAGATTCTCGTGAAGGCGGAAGGCCAGAAGTACATCGACGAGGTGGAAGAAGAGTTTCGCCAGATCGTCGAGCATGACGACGGGCCGCATACGATTCCACGCGCAGAACTGGAGCGCGTCAGCGCGTATTTCGTGCAGCCTTCAAACGGCTCTGTCGATAAACCAACGGACGCTGCTGCACGCAAGGCGATTCACGATGCGTCCGTCAATATTCCGCAATTCGCGCGCTGGCTGGAGCGCAATGTCGCGCCGCACCGGAATCCGTCGTTGCGCATCGTCACGTTGTCGTTCAAGCGTCTGTTGCAGGCGCCCGGCGACGCATCCGCCGATCAGCTCGATCAGGTCGCCGATCTCGTCGACCGCTTCTCGGCGGGCGAAGCGCGCGTCACGCATACGCAGAATATCGTGCTGCCGTGGGTGCATGAGAACGATCTGCTCGCGTTGTGGGAAGCCGCACGCAGCGTGGGACTCGCGAGCGCCAACGTGCATCTGCTGACGGATATGATCGCGTGTCCCGGCGGCGATTTCTGCGCGCTGGCGAATGCGCGCTCGCTGCCTGTCGCCGAGGCGATCACCGAGCGCTATCAGGACATGGACGAACTGGAAGATATCGGCGAAGTCGATCTGCATATCAGCGGGTGCATCAATTCGTGCGGGCATCACCATAGCGGACATATCGGCATTCTCGGTGTCGACAAGGATGGCGCCGAGTGGTATCAGGTCACGCTTGGCGGCTCCGATGGATCGCATGCAAGTGGCGCTGCGCAAGCGGGCAAGGTGATCGGGCCGTCGTTCTCCGCGCACGAAGTGCCCGATGTGATCGAGGCCGTCCTGCGAGCGTATGTCGAACAGAGAACGGACACGGGGCCGCGTCGCGAGAACTTTATCGAAACGGTGCGGCGTATCGGGCTCGATCCGTTCAAGGCGGCGGCCAATGCCGTCCGCGCACCGATGGAGGTTTCCGCATGAGATCACGTATCCGCATTCTTGCTGCGCCCGACCATCTCGCCGATGCAGTCGCGCATGTCGTTACGCTCGATAACGACGCCGATCCGTTCGCTCACAGCGAGGCTATCGCGCAAGCTCAACGTATCGAGCTTCATTTTCCGAGCTTCACCGATGGCCGGGCGTTCAGCCAGGCGTATCTGATTCGTCGGCGGCTCGGCTTCAATGGCGATCTGCGCGCAACGGGCGACGTGCTCGCGGATCAGTTGATTCAGATGGAACGCACGGGGTTTTCGAGCGCGGTGCTGGCCGAAGGTGTCGATCCCGCCGATGCACAGCGGCAACTCGATCGCTTCGCCGCGTTCTATCAGGGTGATGTGGCGCGCGATGCGCCGTTCAGACAGCGAGATAGGTGAAATCCAGAGAACAGCGCGGGTTTGATGGGCTGGCCCTGGCATTCTGTCGGCGCGTGACGGCGCCGGATCGCTGCATTTTCTCCTCCGGCTGGGCGCCGCCCGGCCGCACCGGCGCCCATTCGGGAATTAGCGCCGCGCCGTCAAGGCGGCCGCCACGCTTGCCCGGCTGCTGGCACGCCGCGCTATCACGCTGACATCTCCACCCGACATTCCACGCCGCTTCCTGGATAGTCGAACACGACCTCAATTCCAGGAGCCTGGCGCACATTCCCCAGGTTGCCCGTAAGCGACTGCCCCGTTCAGTCGCGGATGATCCATGCCTCCTGCGTATTTTTGGAGAAAATTGTTTCGAACCGAAATGATTTTTCCATTCGGGTGTTAATCTGAAATTCAATGGAATATCAGGCTATTAGTTATACGAAATATAAATTATAAGCGCTGATTTTTCATTTTTTCAAAATCAATTTCTTCGTTTTCGATATCAATCTTTTCATTACATAACAAGAAAACCAGTCATGAACACCTCAAAAGTCAAATATCCTCTCGATCAAAAGAAGATCGTAGTCATTGGCGGCGGCGTGATCGGCGCATCGTGGGCCGCGCTCTTTCTCGCCAACGGCATGCGCGTGGTCATCAACGACCCGCAGCCCGGCATCGAATCAAAAGTGCGCGTCTACGTGATGCGGGCCATGCTGGCGCTACAGGCGCTCGGCCACGGCGTCAATGCCGCGCTTGAGCGTCTGTCGTTCGAACCTGATCTCGCCAAAGCCGTTGCCGATGCGGATTTCGTTCAGGAAAACGGCCCCGAGCGCGCCGACTTCAAGACCGCTCTCTGGGCAACCATCGAACAGTCCGCGCCCGAGCACTGCCTGTTCTTCTCGTCCAGCTCCGGCATCCCCGCTTCGATTCAGGCCACGCAGATGCAAACGCCCGGCCGTCTCGTCATCGGGCATCCGTTCAATCCGCCTCATCTGCTGCCGCTCGTCGAAGTGGTGCCTAATCCGCAGACGAGCCGCGCACTGATCGATGCTTCGCTTGACTTCTATCGCGCGCTCGGCAAGTGTCCGCTGGAGATTCGCAAGGAAATCGACGGATTCGTCGCGAATCGCCTGCAATCGGCGATTTTCCGCGAGTGCGTCTATCTGGTGAGCCAGGGCGTGATCACGGTCGCCGACCTCGACAGCGTCGTCACCAACTCACTTGGCATTCGCTGGGCGACCAACGGACCGTTCCTGTCGTTCCATCTCGGCGGGGGCGATGGCGGCTTTCCGCATTTCGTCGACCATCTCGCGCCCGGCATGGAAACGCGCTGGCGCGAACAGCTTGAATCGACCGTGCATTTCGACGAGGCCACGAAGAAGCTGCTCGTCGAGCAAATCGAAAGCGGCTACGGCGACCGGTCGATTGCACAACTGGCCGAAGCACGCGACGAAAGAGAAATCGCCATCATCAACAGCGGTCGCAAAACGGCGCAATAACGTCAGGGCATGCAACTCATGAACGCAGAGTCATCCACCATGCAAACGCTGCTTGCGTTGTGCATCAGCCCGCCTTCTATCATCGCGCTCGACTGCGATGGCAATCACGCCCGCGTGTTGCTCTCCGATCTGGGCGGCACGCCCGACGGTATCCAGATCGACACGGCGCAAGGCCTCGTGTACTGGACCAACATGGGCGCCGATTTCCACAAGGACGACGGCACGGTCGAAGCCGCACGGCTGGACGGCAGCGAGCGGCACCTGCTGGTCGGCAAGGGTGCAATCAGAACGCCCAAACAACTGTATCTCGACCGCGCGGCTGCACGGTTGTACTGGTGCGACCGCGAAGGCGCCGCAATCTGGCGCAGCGGCACGGACGGCGGCGCGCTGACGCAACTCGTCGACCGTTCGGTGCAAGCCGGTGGCAAGGAAGAGGTGCTGAACCAGTGCGTCGGCATCGCCGTCGACCACAAGCGCGACGCCTTCCTGTGGACGCAGAAAGGCCCCGCGAAGGGCGGCGAGGGACGCATCTTCCGTGCACCCCTGCAGATGGCCACGGGCGAGACGGCTGCCACGCGCACCGACATCGAGCTGCTGCTAGACGGCCTGCCCGAGCCGATCGACCTCGAAATCGATGCCACCACCGACACGCTCTACTGGACCGATCGCGGCGCGGCACCCGACGGCAATTCGTTGAATAGCGCAAAGCTCACAACGGCCGGCCTCACAGACTACAAGGTGATCTGTACCGGCTTTGCCGAAGCGATCGGCCTCGCGCTCGACGCGCCGCGCAACCGCGCTTTCGTGGCCGACCTGGATGGCAACATCGTCAAGGTGAACTTGCTCACTGGCGAGAAACAGACGCTGCTCACGCATGGGCGGATCACGGGCATCGCGCTTTATTAGCCAACCCGCTGACGCAACCTTCAACCCCAATTCAATCTGTATGCAAGTCGACAAATATCAGCTTGAAGCAAAAATTCGCCAGCATCTGGCGAGCCGTACCGTCAGCGACGAGTTCGACATCCACGGTGAAACCGAAACGGTTCTGAATTCGATCGGCGCGTCACTGAGCGAGTTCGGCGGCAAACTCAGCTTTTACGGCAAGGACCCCATCGTGCCGAGCGTGCTGCGCTTCGGCACTTTTTCCGCCATCGGGCTCGCCGTCAAGGCCGCGCAGATCGCGTCGATCTGGCGCATGAAAACCGGGCAAAGCCAGAACATTCACGTCGACGTACGCAAGGCGCTGCGCCGCTTCGCCACGTTTCACGAGGGTACGCTCGAACTCGTGAACGGTCTGCCCGGCAATATGGGCTCCGACGAGAACACGGGCGTCACCGCCAACTTCCATCAGTGCAAGGATGGGCGTTGGGTGTTCTTCATCTGCAACTACCCGCAGATGCGCAATACCGCGCTGCAACTGTTGCAGTGCCCGCCGGGACACGAGTCCGTTGCGAAGGCGGTCGCGCAGTGGAATGCAGCGGAACTGGAAGAAGCCGGCGGCAAGGCGGGGATTCCGCTCTATATGGTGCGTTCGCCGCAGGAGTTCCTTGAACTCGACGTATTCCAGAATGTACTCAAAAGCCAGCCGCTGATCTCCATCGAGAAAGTCGCCGATAGCGATCCCATTCCGTTCCAGCAAGGCGGCGATGTGCTCGGCGGCATTCGTGCGCTGGGCCTCGGCCATGTGATCGCGGGTGCGGGTCTCGGCCGCGCGCTGGCGCTGCACGGCGCGGATGTGCTGAACATCTGGCGCAAGTCGGACTATGAACACAGCCTGTTCCACTACACGTCGAACGTCGGCTTGCGCTCATCGCGGCTCGATCTCGACGATGCAACGGCGCGCCAGCGCTTCGACCAGTTGCTGGAAGGTGCCGACATCTTCTTCTCGAATCGCCGTTCGGGATTTCTCGACCGTTACGGGCTCGCGCCGGACGAGTTGTGCAAAAAGCATCCCGGGCTGATCAGCGCGACCGTGTACTTCGCCGGGCGCGAGGGCGCGTGGTCCGAGCGCACGGGTTTCGATGTATCGACGGGTGCCTATGCCGGGCCGTACTGGCTGGAAAGCCTCGGCGGCACGGACACGCCGACGCTCACGCCGCACACCACACCGCAAATTTCCATCATCAGCGACTACGTGGTTGCGTGGCTCGGCACGGCTGGCGTGCTCCAGGCGTTGAAACGCCGCGCCACGGAAGGCGGCAGCTACACGGTATCGGTGTCGCTTTCGCGCGCCGTCGCGTGGCTCATGTCGATGGGCATCTTCGACCAGAAATACGCGCGTACGATGGCGGGATCGAATGACGAACACGCCTACGTCGATCCCGATCCACTGCTGGCAGAGACACCCATGGGGTTTTACAAGGGCGTCGCGGAGCAGGTGTATATGTCGCGCACACCCGGGCGCTACAAATATCCGCTGTTGCCGCTGGGTGCGTGCGAGCCGGAATGGCTGACGCGATGAGTTGAGTCGCCCGATGTTCGCTTCACCCGGGAACGCGTGAAGCGAACGGCAGAGAAAGCGCCCGGTTACACCGGGCGCAAAGCACTTGTCAATCGCGCGCCAATGCGCGCTCGATCGAAATCTGCGTCGGCATCATGTTGACGTTCGCGTTGTGAATGACCCACAGCGAACCCGCGACGATGATTGCGATCAGCAACCCCGTACACACGAAAATCCCCGTGTTCGAGCGTTGATCCGCGGATGAACCCAGGTGCAGGAAATACCGCAACTGCACCACGAGTTGCACGACACACAGCACGACCACCGCCGTCAGCCCCATCGAGCGCGGCACGACATGCGTCATCACCACGCCAAACGACGCAAACGTCAGCACCAGCGACAGCAGCATGCCCACCACATAGCTCTTCACGCTGCCATGCGACGCATCATGAACGTGATCATGCGTCACATTCGATCCAGATGTTTTGCTCATAGAAATTCACGCAGATAGACAAGACTGAACACACAGATCCACACGAGATCGAGGAAGTGCCAGAAGAGGCTCAGGCACGCAATGCGCCGCCGCGTGACGGGCGTCAGACCGAAGCGGCTGATCTGATGCATCATCACGACGATCCAAAGCAGCCCCGTCGTCACGTGCAGACCGTGCGTGCCGACGAGCGTGAAATAGCCCGACAGGAAGGCGCTCGTCGACGGGCCAGCGCCGTCACTGATCAGATGGGCGAACTCATAGATTTCCATGCCGATGAAGGCCGCGCCCAGCACGAAGGTCGCGGCCAGCCAGCCGACCACCTTGCCGCGGTGGTTCGCGTTCATGCTCAGCACGCCCATGCCGAACGTGAAGCTGCTGGCGAGCAGCAGCAAGGTTTCGCCCAGCACATACGGCAACTCGAACAGCTCCTTGCCCGTCGGCCCGCCCGCCGTCGCATTGGCGAGCACGCCGAAGGTCGCGAACAGCGTCGCGAAGATCAGGCAGTCGCTCATCAGGTAAATCCAGAACCCGAGCGTGGTGCGGGTTCCGCTGTCGTGGTCATGATCGTGGCCGTGCGCGTCGTGATGCTCGCTGCCCCGATAGGTCGATACGCTTGTCATGGTCAGGCCATCTCCGCAAATTCTTCGTCACGCTCGTCTTCGATCTTCCTGTAGCGCGCGTTCTCGATCCGCTCCACTTCGGCAGCAGGCACGTAGTAGTCGACATCCTGATCGTAAGAGCGCGCGATGAACGTGCCGATCATGCCGATCAGCGCGACGATCGCGAACACCCACATGTGCCACACCATCGCGAAGCCGAACAGCAGGCTGAACGCCGAGATGATGAAGCCCGCCGCCGTGTTGCGCGGCATATGAATGTCCTCGTACTTTTTCATGGGCCTGGCGTAAGCGCTGCCCGACTGCTTGTTGTCCCAATGCTGTTCGAGCGACGTGATGACGGGAACATGCGCGAAGTTATAGAACGGCGCCGGCGATGCCGTCGACCATTCGAGGCTGCGCGCATCCCAAGGATCGCCCGTCAGATCGCGATACTGCTCGCGCTTGCGGATGCTCACCGCGAACTGGATCAGCAGCGCGAGAATGCCCATGCCGACGACCACGGCACCTACGAGCGCAACGATCAGCCACGGATGCCACTCGGCCACCGAGTAATGATTCATGCGGCGCGTCATGCCCTGGAAGCCGAGGATATACAGCGGCGTGAACGCGAGCCAATAACCGACCAGCCAGCACCAGAACGCGACCTTGCCCCAGAACTCGTCGAGCGTGAAGCCGAACACTTTCGGGAACCAGTAGCTGATGCCCGCGAGACAGCCGAACACCACGCCGCCGATGATCACGTTGTGAAAGTGCGCGACGAGAAACAGGCTGTTGTGCAGCACGAAGTCCGCGCCCGGCACGGCGAGCAGCACGCCCGTCATGCCGCCCACGGCGAACGTCACCATGAAGCCGATCGTCCAGAGCGTGGACGTATGGAAGCGAATCCGGCCGCGATACATCGTGAAGAGCCAGTTGAACAGCTTCACGCCCGTCGGCACCGAAATGATCGACGTCATGATGCCGAAGAACGCATTCACGTTCGCGCCCGAACCCATCGTGAAGAAGTGATGCAGCCACACGAAGAACGACAGCACGCCGATCGACGCCGTTGCATACACCATCGACTTGTAGCCGAACAGCGGCTTGCCGGAGAACGTGGCGATGATTTCCGAGAACGCACCGAACGCGGGCAGAATCAGGATGTACACCTCGGGGTGGCCCCACACCCAGATCAGGTTGATGTACATCATCGCGTTGCCGCCCAGCTCGTTCGTGAAGAAGTGCATGTCGAGATAGCGGTCCATCGTCAGCAGCGCGAGCGTGCCCGTCAGCACGGGGAACACCGCGACGATCAGGATGTTCGTGATCAGCGCCGTCCAGCAGAACACGGGCATCTTCATCAGGTTCAGACCCGGCGCGCGCATGCGTAGAATCGTCACGATGAAGTTGATGCCGCTCAGCGTCGTCCCTAAACCGGACACCTGTAGCGACCATATGTAATAGTCGACGCCCGTGGTTGGACTGTAGCCAAGCTCGGACAGCGGCGGGTAAGCCACCCAGCCCGTCGCCGCGAAGTCGCCGACGAACATCGAGATCATCACCAGCACCGCGCCGACGGCCGACAGCCAGAAGCCCAGTGAATTGACGAACGGATACGCAACGTCGCGCGCGCCGATCTGCAGCGGCACGACGACGTTCATCAGGCCGAGAATCAGCGGCGTCGCGACGAAGAAGATCATGATCACGCCGTGCGCGGTGAAGATCTGGTCGTAGTGATGCGGTGGCAGATAGCCCGCTGAATCACCGAAGGCGACAGCCTGCTGCGCGCGCATCATGATCGCGTCGGCAAAACCGCGCAGCAGCATGACGAGCGCGAGAATGATGTACATCACGCCGATCCGCTTGTGATCGACGGACGTAATCCACTCCTTCCACAAATACGTCCACTTGCCGATATAGGTGATGGCTCCGAGCAGCGCGAGGCCACCCAGTATGACGACGCCGAGCGTGCCCATGATGATGGGCTCGTGATATGGAATCGCATCGAGCGTAAGTTTTCCAAACATATCCACTACTCCGATACCAAAGCTGCGTGTGAAGGCAAGCGAGCCGGCTTGACATACATGTCAGCGTTGGCCGTCGTACATATCGGGCGGCCTGCCGCGTCACGCATGTACTGATAGACGATGCCATCGAACAGTCCCGGCGCCACGTTGCTGTACAGCGTCACAGGGTTCTTTTTGCTCGGTTGCTGCAAGCTGTCGTAGGCTGTCACGTCGAGCGCCTGCGGCGATGCTTTCGCGCGCGCGACCCATGCATCGAATTCGCCGCGGCTCGTGACGACCGTGTCGAAGTTCATGTCGGAAAAGCCCGGTCCGCTGAATGCCGACGAACGGCCCGCATACGTGCCCGCGCTGTTCGCGATCAGATGCAGTTGCGTCTGCATGCCGGACATCGCGTAGACCTGGCTGCCCAGTTGCGGGATGAAGAACGAATTCATCAGCGATTCCGCCGTCAGACGGAAATCGACGGGCGTATCCACCGGCAGCGCAAGCTGGTTGACGGAGGCCACACCGTAGTCCGGGTAGATGAACAGCCACTTCCAGTTCAGCGCAACCACTTCGACGCGCACGGGCTTCACGTCCGATTCGATCGGCTTGTATGGATCGAGGCTATGCGTTGTCTTCCAGATCAGCACCGCAAGCGTCGCGACGATGATGCACGGAATGGTCCACACGACGACTTCGATGGTGGTCGAATGCGCCCACGTCGGCGCGTACTTCGCCTTCGTGTTCGACGCCCGGTAGCGCCACGCGAAATACAGCGTCAGCGCGATCACGGGAATCACGACCAGCAGCATCAGCCCGAGCGCGATCAGGATCAGGTTTTTTTCCTGCTCGCCGATGTCGCCTTTCGGATTGAAGAGCACCATGCTGCAGCCGCCTAGCAGGCTCAGCGCGCCAGTCGCGGCAACGCGGCCTGCGCGTACGAGCTGTCTTCGAAATGGAGGGGAGCGGAACCATCGTCCCGCTGTTTGGGGGGAACCCCCGTGTGTAGGTGGGTTGCGCATGCTTTCAGGTTGGTTGCCGGGTTACATAGCCCCATGCATCTATCCCCCAACCGTCGTACACGCGCGAGCTTCCGCTATGGCTATGGCCTTGCGGCGGATACATACATAGGCTATGGCGGCGCATGCTAGAGTAAGACATAGACCATACATGCGCGACAAGTTGCCACACATGACTTCATCTTCAAGAAAGCGGCCTGCGCGGCGGCCGGACTGGATCACGGACTTCGCCGACAACGGCAAGGCACGCTATCTGCAGATCGTCGATCTGATCGAGCGCGCCGTTGCGAACGGCAAGCTGAACCCCGGCGACCGGCTGCCGCCGCAACGCAAGCTCGCGGAGATGATCGGCGTCGATCTGACCACCGTGACGCGCGGCTTCGCCGAGGCGCACCGGCGCAGCCTGATCGAATCGCGCGGTCCGCTGGGCACGTTCATCGCGCCGCCAATAGCGACGTTCATGCAGCAAGTCGACCTGAGCATGAACATTCCGCCGCCTCCCGCCGACCTCGATCTCGCCGTGTTGCTCAGGCGCGGACTGTCCCAGGTGCTGGTGCGCAGCGACGTCGATCTGCTGATGACCTATCAGTTGGGCGGCGGCAGCGATACGGACCGGCAGGCGGGCGCGGCCTGGCTCAAGCCGATACTCGGTCGCGTGGACCCTTCGCGCGTCGTCGTGACGCCCGGCGCGCATTCGGCGCTCGCCGCGCTGATACTGGCGCTCACCAAGCAGAACGCGCCTATTTTCACCGAACAGCTGATCTATCCGGGCCTGCCGCTGATCGCGCGGCAGCTAGGCCGCACGCTCGACACAATCGCCTCCGACGAGCACGGCATGCGGCCTGACGCGCTCGAAGCCGCTTGCTCGCGTACTGAGGGCGGGCTGATCTATCTGAACCCGACCATCCGCAATCCAACCGCGCAGACCATGCCCCTGCGTCGTCGCAAGGAAATTCTGGCCGTCGCGGCGCGCCGCAATGTGCCTATCGTCGAAGACGATCCCTATTGGCTATTCGCCGACGAGCCACCCGCGCCGCTCGCGAGTCTCGCGCCGCAGCAGGTGTATTACCTGTCCACCTTGTCCAAATGCATCTCGCCGGGCTTGCGCGCTGCGTTTGTCGTATTGCCTGCCGCCGCAGCGCAGGAAGCGTTTCTGAAGGCGCTGCGTTCGCTGTCGCTGATGTCGCCGCCGCTCACCACGGCGCTGGTCACGCAATGGATACTCGACGGCACGGCAGCGGATGTGCTGGCGGGGGTATTGAAGGAATCGGCAGAACGCCTGCTTGCGGCAAACCAGATACTGTCGACGGTGAGCATGCCAGCCTCCAGCGGCGCGATTCATGTGTGGCAGCCCTTGCCTGCGCACTGGGCCGCGAAAAGCCTCGCGGCGGCCGCGAGCACGGAAGGTCTCGTCTTTGCGCCGTCTTCCGCGTTTTGCCAGGCCGGCGACGTGCCGAACGCGATCCGTATTTCGCTAGGCGGCTGCACGCGGCGCACGGAATTGACGTCGGCGCTGCGCAAGCTCGCCGCGCTCGTCGAACGCAAGCCTTCCGCCGATAACCGCTTGCTGATCTAGCGCGATGCTTCCGCTCTTTGAATCTGCTGCGCTGAAATCTTCGCCAACTGCTGCTGTACGAAACACGGCTATACATGAATAATTCGCTCAACGCGCTTCGAGCATTTCCTTCCTCCTTTTAACGAAGCGCGTTGGGATCACTGCGTGAGTGCCCGAGGCCTCGGCCTTCAACCCGCAGAGCCTGCAGCAACGATGTATCGAGCGTGGCAAGCACTAGACCCCGGCGCCCACAGGCGCCGGGGTTTTTTCATTGTGCCTTGATATGGCAACAGCATTGGCGCATTCGCGATCCTTCGCGGCACGCGCCTGCTGTGTTCACACGTCGGCGTGCGCGACGACTGCTACGTCATCCACAACCCTGCCCAGCCGACGCATGCGCCAGCGTGCATACGCGGCCGTCAACAGTGGCGCGAGCAGCGAGGTAACGATCGTGGATGCGGCGATCTGAGGCGTCGCCACGGCGACCAGTGCGCCGAGATGAGGATCGACAGCCGCAATCGCAGTCGGCGTCGCAACCGCGTTGCCCGCCGTCGTCGCCGACGCTACGCCCCCCACACCCGAACCACCGAACAGGCGTGATGCGATTACGTTGAATACCGCGCCTACCCCAAGCGTAATCAGACCAAGAACGATCCCTGACAAGCCCGCGCCGAGAATGGCGTGCAGATTGATTTGCGCGCCGAGACCGAACGCAAAGAACGGGATCAGCAAATCGCCGCCTGACTTGAGGAACTTGCGCATGTCGGGGTCGATATTTCCCAGCACCATGCCGATGACGATCGGCAGCACGGTTGCAACGAGATCGAGAACCGGGATCTTCGCCAACCCGGACAATCCCAGCGCGAGCATGGTCACGAACGGCCCTTCCAGGATCGACAGGACCGCAAGCGCGCCCCGATCGACCTCGTCGCCGAACTGCCGGGTCAACGCTGCGTACAGTCCCATGTTCGCGTTGGTCACGGCGGCGATGGTCGCCATGCCGGAGAGACCGAGAAACCCGTTCGCCCCGAATACCTTGCTGACGAGCAAACCAATGAGCACGCCGCTCGCGAGCTTGGCGAGGGTGATAGCAGCCCCGTTCTTCAGCGCACGCGGTGCTGTGCGCAGTTGAATCTCGGCTCCCATGCAAACGAAGAACACAGCGAGAATTGGCAGCGCACCATGCGCGAGCTGGGTCGAAAAACTGCCGATACCCAACACCTTCGGTGCGAAGGTGTTGAGCAGGCTACCCCAAAGCAAAGGAATGACCATCATGCCGCCCGGAAAGCGTTCGATGGCCTGTTTGATTTTCATGTCGAGTCTCCTTGATCCTGGCGCGGGTTCGACACGGCCCGACCAGCATTTATCTTACGGCGTGCGGTGCGCCAGAAACGGGAGGCTCCAGCTACACCGCACGAATGCGCATCGAGCAACCTGATGCGCGCGGCTTTTACATCTGCGCGCCAATCATCCAGGGCACGAATTCCTCGTTGCCAACGCCAAGCGCTTCGCTCTTGCTCTTGTGGCCCGATGCAACGTCGAGGATCATCCGGAAAATTTCTTCGCCCTTCTGCTCCACGCTCACGGTGCCGTCCATGATGTCGCCGCAGTTGATGTCCATGTCATCGGCCATCCGCTTGTACATCGTCGAGTTCGTCGCGAGCTTGATTGACGGCGCAGGTTTGGCGCCGAAACAGGAGCCGCGCCCCGTCGTGAACACCACGAGATTCGCGCCGCTCGCGATCTGTCCGGTCGCGCCCATCGGGTCATAGCCCGGCGCGTCCATGAAGACGAGTCCGTGTGTATCAATCGGCTCTGCGTAGCGGTACACGCCCATCAGCGGCGACGAGCCGCTCTTGGCAACCGCGCCAAGCGATTTCTCGAGAATCGTCGTGAGGCCGCCCGCCTTGTTGCCCGGCGTCGGGTTGTTGTCGATGCTGCCCTTTTCGCGCTTCGCGTAGTCTTCCCACCAGTGAATTCGCTCGACAATCTTCTCGCCCACCTCTTTGCTCACGGCACGACGTGTCAGCAGATGCTCCGCGCCGTAGATTTCCGGCGTTTCCGACAGGATCGCAGTACCGCCGTGCCGCACCAGCAGATCAACAGCCGCACCCAGTGCCGGATTCGCCGTGATGCCGGAATAGCCGTCGGAGCCGCCGCATTGCAGCGCGATATTGATGTGCGAAACGGGAACCGGCTCACGCACGGCCTGGTTTGCGACAGGCAACATGTTTTTGACTGCGGCGATAGCCGCGTCGACGGTCTTTTGCGTACCGCCTTCTTCCTGCATCACGAGCGGCACCAGCAGCGGGCCCGGCTCGACGCCCTCGGCGATGAACATTGCGCCCATCTGGTTGGCTTCGCAGCCAAGCCCGATGATGACGATGCCAGCGAAGTTCGGATGCTTCACATATCCGCCAACCGTGCGACGCAGTTGCTGGATGCCCTCGCCATGATGGTCGATACAACAACCGAAGCTGTGCGTGATCGGCACGATGCCGTCGACGTTCGGAAACGCGTCGAGCGCGCCCGGTTGTGCAAAGTGCTGAGCGACCAGCTTTGTGACGGTGGCCGAGCAGTTCACGGTGCTGACCACACCGATGTAGTTACGGGTTGCGACGCGGCCGTCTGCTCGCCGGAAGCCGTTGAACGTGAGCGGCACTGTAGCGGCATCGACCTGCTTCATGTCTTCGCCGAACGCGTAGTCGCGCGCGAAGTCGCCCATCGACACGTTGTGAACGTGTACGTGATCGCCTGCGCGAATCGGCTGCGTCGCGAAGCCGATGATCTGGCCGTAGCGCCGCACGGGCGCACCTTGTGCAACGTCGCGGCAGGCGATCTTGTGTGCCGCAGGAATGTCAGCGGATGCAACGAGATTGTCGAAATCAGCGAGAATAGTGCCGGCGGTGAGCGCGCCGCGCGCAATGAGTACATCGTCGATGTCGTGCAGTTTGATCGCGAGTGTGACCTGGCTCATCATGGTCCTCCTGTTTCGGATTGTGGGTTAGGGCAGGCGACGCTCTCTGCTGAATTGTGGAGCGTTTGCCGGCGCGGACTCATATTGCGGTCGGCCCGGTATGACACGCAAACTGGTCAGGCCACTTTTGATGGGGTTGAAAACAGGCCCTCCCCGAGTGGCTGATGAAGGATGAAAAGTGGAAAGTCGTTTGAAAGCAACGGGCGCATTGGCGCAGACAATCCGCCACATCGAGTCAGGCATTCAGGCAGGTCGCTGGCAGCCTGACGAACGCTTGCCGTCCGAACGTACGCTCGCGGAGTCGTTGGGTGTGTCGCGCGCGACGGTACGTGAAGCGATTGGGCGCCTCGCAACCAGGGGTCTTCTGGAAACGCGACGCGGTAGCGGCGTCTATCTGCTGCGCAGCAAGCCAACTTCACTAGCGGCGCCGTGGCTTCAGCTCATCGCCGATACCCCGCCGCTGCGTTCGGAAACGCTTGAATTCCGACTGGTGTTCGAGTGCGCCGCCGCGCGTTTCGCTGCGCAACGTGCGTCCCATCGGGAACTCGAACGTTTCGAGGCCGTGCTCGAACGCATGCGCGACGCGGTTGCAGGTAGGGACGTCCATGAAGAAGCCGCAACCGACGGTGAATTCCATACGGCGCTGGTTGCAGCGTCGCAAAACCGGCTGCTCGATCAGTTCTATGCGAGCGTGATTGGCATGCTGCGCGAACACATCGCGAGCAACACGTACGACGCCACCGTCAACAACGCGAATGCAGCGGAGCAGGCACGCAGCCGCTTGCGCCAGCACGAATCCATCTACTACGCGATTCGTGAAGGTAATCCGGATGCGGCGCAACAGGCCATGTACATGCACATCGACTATGTCGGACGACAGTTCAACGTCTGAGCGAACCGCTGCAGTCGTTCGCAGCCTATGCGAATTTGTAAGCGTTGAAATGCGCGGTTACCAACTGCATAAGTTATTTCATCGAGTGCTGATTAAGATGATCTCCATGAACCCGTTAAACGGAAAGCGGAGAATCAAATCATGAAACGCGCAGCGCTTGTCTTGTTGATGATCGGTAGCTTGTCGGTGGCCCAGCAGGCATCGGCGCACGGGCGCGGCGGCTGGGGCCATGGCGGCGGCGTAGATGGCGGTGCCATCGTGGGGGCACTGATCGGAGGCGCAGTGCTTGGTGCGCTCGTGACGTCGGTTGCCAATGCGCAGCCCGCGTACGCGCAACCGGTGTATCAGCAACCTGTCTATCAGCAACCCGTTTATGCGCAACCCGCTTATTCGCAACCGCCGTCGGCCGCTTGCTACGACAGCTATCAACGTGCCTATGTGCCTTGTCAGGGCGGCTACGGATATTGATCGACGCTCACGCTCGCGCGCGGTTCCAGGTGCGAGCGTCATGGCGTGCCGCTACGCTATGACGCCGCTGCGAAATCGATCTCGCAGACGTGCGCCGCCAGCTCCGTGACAATTGTCTGGATGCTCGCGCCGGTCGGAAAGTATCGGGCGACGCCCCGTTCCTTCAGCACATGCCAACTCGCGCTGTCGATGTTCCCGCCGATCACGACGGGGATGCGTGCGCGCCGCTTACGCAATGCGTCGAGCAGACCCGACACCAGTTCGACATGCGCGCCTGCAAGCGACGACACGCCGATCACATCGACGTCATCCTTCAACGCCAGTTCGCTGACTTCCTCTGCTGACGCGAACATCGCGCCCGTTGTCACTTCGAAGCCGGCGTCCGTCAACGCGGCAGCAACGACACGCGCGCCACGATCGTGTCCGTCCTGGCCGAGCTTTGCCAACAGGATGCGCGGCGCACGCCCTAACCGCTTTGTCGCTCGGTCCACCGCTGCGCGGGCTGTGATCCATTCGGCTTCGGACAAGACCATCTCGCCATACACCTGCGACGATATCGGCAAATCCACGCCATGCCGAGGCCACACGGCCGCCAGTGCCTGTGTGCATTCGCCGACTGTCGCGCGCGCACGCATACATTCGATGGTCAATTCAAGCAGGTTGCCTTCGCCATCGCGCGCCGCCCGCTGCAACACCGCGAGCGTGTCGCGCACACGGGTTACGTCGCGCGAGCGCTTCACCTGCGCGATGCGGCGCGCCTGTAGCGTGCGAGTCTGTGCAGCGTCCAATGCTTGCGGAACAGGAGGCTCATCCTCGTCATCCGTCATAAAGCGGTTCACGCCCACGATTACACGTTGCCCGCTTTCGATTTCGGCCTGCACGCGCAGCGCCGATTCGTGAATGCGCGTGCGTACCCAGCCCGAATGTATCGCCTCAACGACGCCACCGCTCGCGTCGATCTCATCGAGCATGGCACGCGCACGGCTTGCGATATCAGCCGTCAGCGCTTCCATCATGTACGACCCCGCCCACGGATCGACTACATCGCAAACTCCCGTCTCGTGCTGAAGCAGCAGTTGCGTATCGCGCGCGAGCCGCGAAGACTCGGCGCAAGGCAGAGCCAGTGCCTCGTCGTACGCATTGGTGTGCAACGACTGCGTGCCGCCGAACACAGCCGCGAGCGCCTCGACCGTTGTTCGCACGACGTTGTTCATCGGCTTTTGCGCCGTCAGCGACCAGCCCGAAGTCTGGCAATGCATGCGCAGCGCGCGACCCTTGCCCGACGTCGCGCCGCTTTGCGCCGCAATCTCCGACCACAACAGCCGCGCGGCTCTCAGCTTCGCGACCTCGACATAGAAATCCGTGCCGACACCGAAGAAGAAACTCATGCGCTCGCACGCATCGTTTGCCTGCATGCCGCGTGCGACGAGCGTGTCGACGTAGGCGCGCGCATTGGCCATCGTCAGCGTGAGTTCGAGCACAGCGTCCGCGCCCGCTTCCTGAAAGTGATAGCCGGATACCGACAGCGCATTGAAACGTGGCACCTGTTGCGCGAGATATGCGGCCACATCGGCGGCGATGCGCAGCGAGGGTTCGGGCGCGAAGATGGCCGTGTTGCGAACCATGAACTCTTTCAGTATGTCGTTCTGGATCGTGCCTCGCAGTTGCGACTCGTGCACGCCGCTTTCGTCTGCCGCGACGATGAACGCGCCGAGCACGGGCAAGACGGCTCCGTTCATCGTCATCGATACCGACACGCGGTCGAGCGGAATGTCTTCGAAGAGGCGGGCCATGTCTTCTACTGTGTCGATCGCGACGCCCGTCATGCCGACGTCGGCGCTGACGGTGGGATCGTCCGAATCGTAACCGCGCTGGGTCGGCAGATCGAATGCGACGGACAGACCTTGCGCGCCTTCCGCCAATGCTGTGCGGAACGCGAGGTTCGTGTCGGCGGCCTGCGCGTAGCCTGCGTACTGACGGATCGTCCAGGGCTTTTCGGTGTACATCGAAGCGAACGGCCCACGCACGAACGGCGCTTCACCCGGCATGCTGTCGAGATGCGCGATGCCGTCGATATCCGCGCGCGTATAGACACGCTTGAGCGGCACGGCGCGGCGGCGTGCACGGGTTGGGCTCATCGGCGCCTCCAGTACTTTTCCGTCGTGACATCGGCGATCTTCATGCCGTCGCTCTTGCGGTGCACTTCCGTCCAGTGCCGGATGCCCTGTTCATCTTCGGCGCTGCCGACCACGCGCACGCTCAACGTATCGCCGACATCGACATTGCCGTAGTAGAACAGCGAGCGGCTTGTCACGACAGGCGGCTCGTCGAAGCGACGCCATTGCCATTCGGCGCGATCGACAAAAGCCTGAAAGCTCGCGAAATAGAGAAAGTCCGCGCCGTTGAAATCGCTATTCGGGCACGGCAGGAAGTCGATCGGCTCGTCGGTTGCGGGCGCGAGGTCCGGCATTGCGCTGCCGTCCGCCGCACGCAGGCGCTTGCTCATCTGCATCATCTGCAATGCACGTTCGGGCATCGGCTCCACTTCACCTGGTAGTGCCGCAAGCGCCGCGCGCGCAACGCAACGGTTGCTGCGCTGCTCGCCGCGTGAGACAAATGCCGACGACATCGACAGTTCCGCGATTTCCGTTTCGCCGCGCATGACGCGATGCGTGCTGAAATGGCGAACAGGACCCGTTCTGCAGAGTGTGCTGCGAATGTCGAACGTGTCGTTTTCGCTGATCAAGTCGAGACCGCTTGTGTGCAAGCGTATCGCTGTAAACGCCGCATACGAGCGCCCGCCGTTGTCGTTGTGAAAGTCGGTTTGTTCGCGGCCCGCGTGCGCTGCGAGCGCCTCCCAATGGCGATGCCCGCACTCCTTGAGCAACCAGTTTTCCGACAGCCCCGTATAGCTCAGTTGCGGCATGCCCGCGCGATAGCGTTGAATCATGCTCACGCCGCGAGACTCGCCGATGTCGCGTCGATGGCCGAGCGGATCGTGTCGACCACATGCCCGGCGTCACGCGCGATACCGGAGAAGCGGCCCGATCCCCATGTATGCAGCCACGGCAGCCCGATGAAATACAGCCCCGCTTGCGGCGTGATGCCGCGAACATGCGCGGGATAGCCGCGTCCGTTGAAAACGGGCGCATCGATCCAGCTGAAATCCGGCCTGAAACCGATGCACCAGATGATTGACGTGATACCGCTTTCTGCAAGATCGAGCGATGTGCGTTCGCCTTCGGGTTGCCACACGGGTTCGTAAGGCACGCCAGTCGGCGCATCGATACCATGCTTCTCTATGAAGCCATCGATGCTCGTATTGATCCGGTTGTACGTATCGTCCGCGCTATCGAGGGCGTCGATCAGATTCGGCGCGAATTGCAGACGGCCGTCGCGCAGATCGTCGAGCCTCCCATAGAGTTCCATGCCTTCGAGCGCAAAGCGCCGCAGATCGATATCGCGTCCGCCATCGCGGCCCGTGACATAGTGATTCGTGTTGTCGCGCACGCCTTCGCGCAGCGGATGCTGATCGACGGGCATGTCGTAGTAGCGCATGTCGGCGAGCCAGTCGACCACATCGCGGCCGCGATAGAAGCGCGCGCAACGCGGCGCTTCACCTACGGCCAGATACACCTTGCGGCCCGCAAGATGCAGGTCTTCGGCAATCTGCGCGCCCGATTGCCCCGAACCGACGACGAGCACCGCGCCTTCGGGCAGTGCCTGCGGATTGCGGTAATGCGACGACTGCAACTGCACGATATCGGTAGGCAACCGCTCGGCCATGCGCGGCACGATGGGCGTGTGATAGCCGCCTGAGGCCACCACAACCTGATCGGCCGTAAAGTCGCCGTTCGACGTCGACACGACATAGCCGCCTGATGCCATGCGCCTGATCTTGCGCACTTCCGTATGTTCGAGCACGGGCGCATCGACCATCGCGATGAAGCCGTCCAGATACGCGATGATCTCGTCCTTCTTCATGAAGCCATGCGGATCGTCGCCGCGATACGGATAGCCCGGCAGCGCGCACTGCCAGTTCGGCGTGACGAGGCAGAACGCATCCCAGCGCTGCGAGCGCCAGGTGTGCGTGACCGTGTGCTTTTCAATCACGAGATGATCGATGCCCGCCTCTTTCAGGTAGTAGCTGATCGACAGTCCCGCCTGTCCGCCGCCTACGACGATCACCGTATGGTGGGGAGCCGCGCTCGTTGCATCGGGAGCAATGATGTTTGCGTTCGACATGATTCTTTCCTGCGTTCGGTTCACAAAAGTTCGACGACCTGGACTTCCGCTTGCGGATCGGTTGAAAAGCGCTGCGCCTGGGTTTCGATCTGCGCTAGCTGATCCATCGCCGCCGAGCACGCGAAGCCGTACTTCTCGCGCACGCGTTCGGAGCCGATATGCAGCGCCTCGCGTGCTCGCTCGACGAAATCGCCAAGCGCGTAACGTTGTCCGGCAACGAAAAACTCGCCGACTACGGTCGAAGGCGAATAGCAGTTGGCCTCGCTGCCGTCCGGCCACTGGACCTTGAAGTGCATGACTGGCATCACGTTTCCTTTGATTGAGACATTCAGGCGCCGAGCGGTTGCATGATGTGCCGCACGTGGCTCGCATACAGCGCGACATGACGGCGCGCGCTTTCGTGCCAACTGAAGCTTGCAAGAAGCTCGGGTACTGCATGTTCGAAGTCGATGCCGCCGCGTTCGCGCAACGCACGGCGGAGTGCGTCGGCGATGCTGGCGGCGTCATCGGGTAGTGCCCAGCAGCAGACGTGTTCGTCGAGATAGCCGGTAAATGGCTCGATCTGCGACACGATGACGGGCGCGCCCGCCGCCAGCGCTTCGAGCGTGACGAGACCAAAGCCCTCGCGCAACGACACCATCGAAACGACATCGGCACGCCGCATCAATGCGGGAATGGCCGCGTCATCGAGCGGACCAGTGATTACGATCGGTTCGCCTTGCCCGATGCACAGACTCAGTTGCGCAGCGCGCGCGAAGAAGCGGCGCGTATAGGCATCGTGATCGAGCAGGCTCGCGCCACCTGCGATCACGAGTTGCGAGTTGGCATGCGTTTGCCTGAGCAATGCAAACGCCTCCAGCAGTTGCAGCGTGTTCTTGCGTTCCTCGATGCCGCCCACGGCCAGTACGACCGGCTTGCCGATAACGCCGAGCCTCACCAAGACGTCTGAGTCTTTTGCTTCGGTTGAACTGCGGAAGCGCTGCACGTCAACGCCGTTACTGACCGTTGAAGCCGCAATACCGAACTCGTCGCTCATCTTGCGCGTCCATGCATCGCTCACACAGAACACATCATCGGCATCCGCGAACGCACGTCGTTGCCACTCGCTCAGCCGTGCATCGTCGAAGGTATCGAGATGATGAACCGTGCGCACGAAACCGCGAATCGCGCCCGCTTCGCGCAACTCCGCAAGCGCGTTGCCGCTGATGCTGTCCTGCGCATGAAGCACGTCGAAGCCGGACGCGCCGCCTTCGAGCAATGCCGCTTTCAGCGCGTCGATGCGCGTCCGCACCATCGTCACCGTATCGTTGCCGTGCGCCGCGACAGGTGCGAGCACGACACGGCAAGGTGATGCACGGAACATAGGCGCGCCGTCGACGGATGGCGCGAAGATCGTCACATCCTGCCCTGCTTCATGCAGCGCGCGCCCGAGTTCCAGCGTATGCGCCACACCGCCGCGCGGATTGACGGAATGCGTGAACAACGCAATGCGCATCGTCGTGCCGTTCATGCTTGCGCTCCCACTGGCGCGCCGATGAACGCGCTGTCCTTGAAGCTCCAGAGCAACGCCGAATCGCCCTGCTGCGTGAGCACTACTTCACGCGACGCATCCACGTCACCAATCGTCGCGCACGCCAGGCCGCGCTGCGTGAAGCGCGCGAGCACTTCATCCACGCGCTCATCGCGCACGGAAAGCACGAAGCCATAACTCGGAAACGCACTGAGCCAGCGTTCGAAATCGACATGCTCCGGGCGAGGGATCGCATCGAGATCGATGCGTGCGCCGACACCCGAACATTCGAGCAACATCAGCGACGTGCCCAGCACACCCGCCATGCTGATGTCCTTCGCCGCGTCGCAGAGCCCGCTTTCCGCGAGTTGTGGCAGCAGCTCTAGATCGTCGCGCAGACGCTGGGCGGGCGCGCCCACCGACGCATTCCAGAACGGATACGGATCTTCGAAACGGCCGCGCAGATCGACGGCCATCACGAGGCTGTCGCCCGGTCGCGCGTTGAAGCTCGACAGTAACGCGCGCGCACGGCCGAGTATCGACACGGCAAGCTGCGGCTCCGCGCTGCGCGTGTTGCTATGTCCGCCTACGACAGGCACGCCATACGCATTCGATGCCGCCGCGATACCCGCCAGAATCTCCCCAGCCGCATCGAGCCCATCGCTCCACAGCGCATCGACGACGGCGAGTGGCCGGCCGCCCATCGCATACACGTCGCTGATGTTCACCATCACACTGCTATAGCCCGCGAACCACGGCATCGTTTCGACGAAATCGCTGACCAGCCCTTCGATCGCAAACAGCAGATAGCCGTCGCCATCGCCCAGCGCCGCGCAGTCGTCGCCCACGGCAACGGCTTGTGCGAGATCGCGCGTGCCGTTCGGCAATCGCGACGCCAGTGACGCCACCACGCCCGCTATATCCGTCTTGTGTCGAAAGCCGCGGCTTGCGCGCATCCTTTCGACCAGCGCTTGCAGACTCATGAGCGGCCTCGCGACGACGTGACGAAACCGCTTTCCGGCGTAAAGCACGGCGGATAGTGCGCAAGGTCCGCCTCCATCAAATCGTGAGGCCGGCCAAACAGCGTTTCCTCCGCGACCGTCTGCCAGTGCAGCCGCCTGAACAGCGGCACGTTCTGACGCTGCACATGCGCGAGAAACGTATCGCACCCCAACGCGTGCGCGCTGCTGACAGCGAGGCGGATCAGCGTCGAGCCGAGCTTGCCGTGCGAGCGGAACGCCGCATGCACGGCAAGGCGCGAGCCGAGCCACGTGCGCGGCTGCGTTTCGTGTATCCGCACCGTGCCGACCACCTGTTCCGGCACGCCCGCAATACAACTCAGCGCGACCAGCAGCTTCACGTGACGGTCGATCTCGTCGCGGTCGTCGCCAACGAAGATCCCCTGCTCGACGCAAAACACCGCGCGCCGCAACGCGTACGCTTCATTGCTTTCCCACGGCAGCGTCGCCCATTTCACGCGATACTCGGCGGGTGTGAAGTCGAGCGGCAATGCATCCAGTTCGTCGAATGTCTCGCAGAACATGATCAGTCCTCGTACGATGCGAGCGACGAGCACGCGCCGCATTTGCCGCAGCCCGCCTTGATATCGGCGGAACGCATCTGCGCGTCGCGCAGCATCGCGCCGAGCGGCGCTAGGATCGACTTCATGAACTCGGGCGAAGGCGCGGGATGGTCTTCGAGCGGCGTGCCGCTGATCGGCACGAAGGGCACGACGAACGGATACACGCCGATGTCGATCAGTTCGCGCGAGATCGACAGGATTGATTCCGCCGTATCGCCGAGGCCCGCGAGGATATACGTGCTGACCTGCCCCTTGCCGAACACCGCGACGGCCGCCCTGAATGCTTCCATATAGCGCGAGATGGGCACGCTCGCCTTGCCCGGCATCACGCGAGCGCGCACGTCCGGCGTCACCACTTCGAGATGCATGCCGAGCGTGTCGATGCCGCTCGCCTTCATGCGCTCGAACCACGCATCGTTGTCGGGCGGCTCGCACTGCGCCTGAATCGGGAGATCGACAGCGGCCCTGATCGCAAACGCGCTTTCGCACAGGATCTGCGCGCCGCGATCCGGCGTGGGCGGCGTGCCCGTGGTCAGCACCATGTGCTTCACGCCATCGAGCAGCACGGCGGCGCGCGCCACTTCCGCAAGCTGCTCCGGCGTCTTGCGCGCAATCGTGCGACCCGCCGCGAGCGATTGGCCGATCGCGCAGAACTTGCAGGTCTTCTTGCGGCTCTCATAGCGGATGCAAGTTTGCAGCACCGTCGTCGCGAGGACGTCGGTGCCATGCAGCGTCGCGATGTGCGAGTACGGCACGCCGTCAAGTGTTTGCAGCTGCGTGAAGCGTGGCGCTTTCGGAAAGCTGATGCTGGCAATCGGGATCGTGCCGCGCATCAGCGCACTCGTCCCCGCCTCATCCGGCGCGCCGGCGACGAATGGCGAATGCCACGCGGAGCTGGTATGCACGGGCACCATGATCGTCACGCCGTCGACAGTCACGGCCTTGTGATCCGACGGACCCGCGCCGCCACGCCGGCTCGCGGCGCCCGCATTCGGATCGACGAGACGCAGCCCGGCCGATTGCAGTTCCGTGCGCAGTTCCATCAACTGGCGCTGCGTGCGCGGCTCAACCGGCGACAGGTTCACGCTGGCATTCATCCTGACCTCCACTCGTGGTTTCGTCGGGTGCGGCGTCCGCGCCCGCGCGTTCGAACGACATCGACATCGGCGCAACGGGCAGCGCCGGACGGTCGTTGATGGCAAGACTCAGCAGCTCGGGCCGCGCATAGTGGCCGACCGAGTCCATCATCCGTTTGCGCTTCGTGATCAGCGACATGTCGAGATCCGCGACGACCATCCCTTCTTCTTCGCGCAGCGGCTCGGCGAGATGCTGGCCTTCGGGCGAGATGATTGCCGTCATGCAGCCGCCGCGCAGCGCCTTTTGCAGCTTCGGGTCCGTCGTCACAGATTCGATCTGCGCTTCGCTGAGCCAGCCCGTCGAATTGACGACGAAGCAGCCCGATTCAAGCGCGTGATGACGGATCGTGACCTCGATCTGCTCGGCGAAAATCGGCCCGACCAGCGAGCCGGGAAACTGGCTGCAATGGATCTCTTCGTGCTGCGTCATCAGCGCGTAGCGCGCGAGCGGGTTGTAGTGCTCCCAGCACGCGAGCGCGCCGACTCGCGCAATGCCCGTATGCGCGACCTTGAGCCCCGCCGCGTCGCCTTGCCCCCAGATCATCCGTTCATGAAACGTCGGCGTGATCTTGCGGCGCTTGAGCACGAGACGCCCATCGACGTCGAACACGAGTTGCGTGTTGTACAGGCTGCCGTGATCGCGCTCGTTCACGCCGAGCACGACTACCATCGAATGACGGCGCGCGCGTTCGCTCACCGCTTGCGTGACGGGGCCCGGCACGACGACGGCCTGCTCGTAGAGCCGCATATGTTCGGCGCCCGACGCGACGGGCGGACGCACGAACGAAAAGTACGGGTAGTACGGCACGAACGTCTCGGGAAAGACGATCAGCTGCACGCCCTTTGATGCGGCTTCGTCGATTGCGGCGCATACCCTGTCGAGCGTGCCGCCGGGACGCTCGAACTCCGGCGCAATCTGCACCGCCGCTGCACGGATGATTCGCTGCTCGGACATGATGGGCACCCGGCGCGTCAGACGGTCCACGTATGGATGATCAGCGCGTTCTCCTTGCGATGCAGAAGCTGCAGGTCGAGCACGTCGAGCGGATTGATCGGCCGGATGCCTTCGATCAGCGACGCTTCACCATGCCCATACAGCGCCTGCAACGCGAAGCGGCATGCGTAGACCTTGCCGCCCTCTTCCATGAATTTGACGAGTTGCTTGTTGAAGTTCAGATGGCCGGGAAAGGCTTCGTCGCCAAGCGTCGGAAAGCCGCGTTGCAGGCCGAGCGTGACGCCGGGGCCATACAGCAGCACCGACGTATCGAAGCCCTTGCGTTGCAGGCGGGTGGCCTGCAACAGGTTGACGAAACCGATCGAGCCTTCGAATGCGACCGTGTGAAAGGTGACGAGCGCTTTCTCGCCGGGTTCGGCCTTGACGTCGGGAAATACCTTTTCTTCGTAGTCGACCAGGTAATCGCCTTTCTGATGCAGCGGTTTGTTGACGGCAGGCATATCGCTCTCCAATAAGTCGCGTAATTGATCGGATTGCTCGACGGGAAATATCCCGATTGGCGAATCACTTAACGCAACGGATATGCCAATTTCCGGCCTGGTTCATGCAATCAACTTCCAATCAATCAAATCGCGATTGTTCGAGCGACCCGAAAATTTCTTTGCGAGCCGTGTCTGATGGGGGTTTTCGGGTATCGGCGACGGATGCGCGCGCACCGGTTTCGCACAACGTCGCAGCGTCTTTTGCGTGCGGATGGTGCGCGATACACCGCAAGCGTGCATTCATCCAATCAATGCGATCAAGTTTCGAATTGAATGCAAACCGATTTATTTTTCGCGGAATTCGCGTGTTACCTTGAATAACGCATTCACGCCATCCGCATCGGAATTAACAGCATGGACAGTCTCGCGCATCACTGGCTCAAGCGGCTGACGGAAAGCCGCAAACCGGCGTATCTCGTGATACCGGATCTGATCGAGGAAGATCTCGCCAGCGGTCGTCTGCGTCCGCGCGACCGTCTGCCCGGCTTGCGCGATCTGGCGGGTGCATTGCAGTTGAACTACACCACTGTCGCGCGCGCGTATGCGGAGGCGCGCAAACGCGGCCTGCTCGATGCGCGTGCGGGCAGCGGCACGTTCGTGCGCGGACGCACGCAGACCTTGCCGCTCGCGGGCGGCAGCAGCGTCGAGATGTCGATGAACATGCCGCCCGAGCCGCCCGAACTTGCGGCGCGCTTGAGAGAATCGTCGGCGCATCTGCTTGCGCAAACTGATCCATACAGGCTGCTGCGCTACCAGGATTTCGGCGGCACGCCGGACGACCGCGCGGCAGGACGCGCGTGGCTGAAAGAGCGCTTGCCCGATTGCGAAGACGATACCGTGCTTGTGTGTCCCGGCATTCATAGCGCGCTGGTCGCGCTCGTGTCGCAACTCGCAAGACCTGGCGAAACCATTTGCCTCGACACGCTCGCCTATCCCGGCATCAAGGCGATCGCGTCGCAACTCGGCGTGCGCTTGCAACCGCTCCCGCGCGATGAAGAAGGACCGTTGCCGCACGCCTTCGAAGCGCTGTGCAAGACCGAGAAGCCCGGTGCCTTCTACTGCAATCCGACCTTGCAGAATCCGAGCACGCTGACGCTTTCGGTGCAACGGCGTGAAGCACTCGCGGATGTCGCGTTGCGCTACAGCGTCCCTATTATCGAAGACGATGCGTATGGTTGGCTGCCGGCGAACAAGCCTGTCGCGCTAGCGTCACTCGCGCCGGAACTCACCTGGTATGTAACGGGTTTTTCGAAGACCTTCGGCGCGGGGCTGCGCGTCGCTTATTTGCGCGCGCCGACAGCGAGGCAGACGCAGCGCGTTGCGGGCGCGTTGCGCGCGACAACCGTGATGCCGAGTCCGTTCACGGTGTTGCTGGCGACGCAATGGGTCAACGATGGCACCGCGCACGAGATGCTCGACGCGATCCGCAAGGAAGCGAACGCGCGCCAGGCGATTGCCTCACAGGAACTTGCCGACTGGCATTACGAAGCGCAGGCCGATGGCTTTCATTTGTGGTTGCCGATTCCGCCGCAGTGCGACTGGAGCGCGCCCGAGCTTGCGCTGCAATTGCGCAATCAGGGCGTGGGAGCGGTAGCGGGCGCGGCGTTTTCGACCGATGGAAACCCGCCTAATACGATCCGCGTCTGTCTGGGCGGCCCGCAGGACAGAAGCGATTGCCGCGACGCGTTACAGCGCGTCGCGGAAACCTTGAGCGATCCCCATCATCTGCATATGCCGATGATGTGATCGCCTCGTGACGTTGAATCAGCGCAGACCGCCGCTTGTGACGACGTGTTCGCCCGTCAGCCAGCCAGAATCGTCGGATGCGAGGAACACGGCGACCGATGCAATATCGTGCGGCTGGCCTGCACGGCCAAGCGGCGTCTGGCTCACTGCGTTGGTTTCGAAGTCGGAGCCCGCAATCCCTGCTTCGTGCGTGCCTTCCGTGATGACGAAGCCAGGATTGATCGCGTTGACGCGAATCTTCTTCGGCCCCAGTTCGCGGGCAAGGACGCCCGTGATCGCGTCGACAGCACCTTTCGTGCCGCTGTAAATCGCGCTGGTCGGCGGCGTGAGACTCGTCACCACCGAGCTGATGTTGATGATGCTCGCGCCTTCGCCCAGATGCTTGACGGCCGCCTGCGTGGTCAGCAGCAGGCCGAGCACGTTGATATTGAACTGCTTGTGGAACTGGTCTTCCGTCAACTCTTCAATGGGTGCGAACTCATAGACGCCTGAATTGTTCACGAGGATGTCGAGACGGCCGTAGGTTTCGACAGCGGCATTGATGATGCCTTGCGCGTCCGCCGCCTTCGACACATCGCCGCCGACTGCAATCGCCTTGCCGCTCGCTGCGTTGATGTCGGCGACGACTGCATCAGCAGCGGCTTTGCTGCTGGAGTAGTTGACGACCACGGATGCGCCTTCCGCTGCAAGCGCCTTGGCGATGGCCGCGCCGATTCCTTTCGACGCGCCCGTGACGACAGCGACCTTACCTGCAAGCTTGCTCATGATCTGTTTCCTCAATCGATTCGATACCGTTTGACGGGACCGGCGGCTTCTCGAACCAGCCGGCCTGCGATGGAGTGAATGTAGACAGACGATTCGCCGCGATAAAGCGGCTCAAGGCGAATTGACTTGAAGGATCTGGCGAACAATCGAAAACGGATTGATGACCTGGAACCGCCCGCTGTGGATTCTAGTCCTTGAAACGTAAAGCGCGCGGCGAAGGTCCCGAAACGTTCAAGGGCCCTTCGCCGCGCGCATCGCGGCGGATTGCAATGTCATGCAATCGTCACATAAAAGGCATGATGGTCGGATAGCTCAGATGCGCACGCGCTTCCTTCACGCCCTTCACTTCGAGCGCGGCGATGCAAAGCGCGCGTTCCTCTTCTTCGGATGCGATCACGCCCCACAGATGCGCGACGCCATCCTTGACGATCACGTTTCCCTTCGATAACGCCCAGCGTTTGTCGCTCAACGCGGCGACGATCGCATCGGCGATTTCGCGGTCGTCCGCGGATGGCGTGTCTTGCGCCTGCGCTGGCGCTGCCGTACTCGCCAGCGCGCGAATCAGGTTGCCGCGCGTAATGATGCCGACCAGCGCGCCGTCACGCATCACGGGCACGCGTTTGATACGGCGCGTCTCCATCAGTTCGGCGATGTCGGCGACAGGCATTGTCTCGTCGACGGTGATGACGGTCGGGGTCATGACGTCGGCGACCATGCGCCCGTGTTCCTTCACAAAGCTGCTGGCCAGATCCCGCGTCGACGAAAAGAGTTCGAGCCAGCGCGAACGCCGTTTCTCCGTTCCCGTCTCGACCCTGTGCAGCAAGTCGCCTTCACTCAGGATTCCCGCCAGCGCGCCGTTTGCGTCGACGACGGGCATGCCGCTGATCCTGTTCTCGACCAGACATTTCGCGGCTTCCTGCACGGTCATTTCCGGTTTCGCGCAGATGACGGACGGTGTCATGACATCAATAGCTAACATGGTCTTCTCCTTTGCACACTGACCATTTTGTGCCTCCTGGAGCGGCAGAGTTTGACCTGCATCAACCGGCGCGATCCGAAGCGTGGGACGATGAACTCATGTTCTTTCGGAGGTCCGCATGCGGAAGTCGCCTTCCATGCGCGGACGGCACGCCATGACCAAACCTCTGTTCCGCATCGGTTCCGCACTGCTCAACACGCCCGCGCCGCGGCCCGTCGAAGGCACACCGGCCCCGTATATCGGCTTCGCGCCCCCGCAGCGAACGGGCGGTATGCCCTTGCTCGACGCGCTCGCCGCGCGGCAAACGTCGCGCGAGTTCGCTGACACGCCACTCGATCACGACACGCTCGGCGATCTGCTGTGGGCCGCCGACGGCATCAACCGCGCCCACGGTCACGGTCGCACCGCGCCGTCGGCGCTGGGCGGCTACGAGATCGACATTTACGTGCTGCTCGCAAGCGGCGCGTATCGCTACGATCCCGCCGCGCATGCGCTTACCCTCGTCGCCGCCGCCGACCTGCGCGCGATGACGGGTTATCAGGAATTCCTCGGCCACGCGCCCGTCAATCTGGTGTATGTCGCCGACCTGACACGCATGCAGGACGTTCCGCAAGCGCAGCGTGAAGCCTTTGCGTCGGCGAGCGCGGGCGCGATCCTGCAGAACGTGTACCTGTTCTGTGCATCGACGGGGCTCGCGGCTGCCGCGCGCGGCTGGATGAGCCGCACGGCGCTCGCCGTCAATCTGAAGCTGCCCGTCGGATCGGTCGCGTTGCTTGCGCAGACGGTCGGGCACTTCGCAGCGGGCCACGAACGTCGCCCATCCGATGAAGACTTCGCGACGACCTTTTTCTGATCATGCGAACGCGCCGCTCGCGCTGACACGAACGGCGCATTCTTCATTCATCTATCGCAATACGCTCTCTACTGCCCGGCTTCATCTTTCTCGTCGCTGCCGCGCACCAGCAGCACGGGACATGGCGAAATCCGCACGAAGTGTTCGGCGACGCTGCCCAGCACGATCCGTTTCATGCCCCGCCGCCCATGCGTGCCGAGCACCACGAGTTCCGCGCCGAGGCGCGCTGCGCAACGTTGCAGCGTCTGCGCGACATCGTCGTTGAGCGGCTCGGTCTCCACCAGCTCGTTCGCGCACGCGACGCCCGACTCCCTGCACACGGCCTCGACGCTTTCCAGCGCGTTGCGCCCGTCGCTGCGCAATGCGTCCGTCCACACGGTCGGGTCGACATAACCCGCGTAGTTGAAGATGGGTGATGTATCGACGACATAGACGGCGTGCACCGTCCCGCTCGTGAGCGATGCCATCTTCACGGCCTCCTGCACGGCCAGCTTCGATGTGGCGCTGCCGTCCACTGCAACGAGGATCTTCTTGTACATGTTGACGCTCCTTTTAGTGCTCGAAAGATTGGGACGCGAGGCCGCTTGTTAATATAGCGCGCGCACACGTCAAGATACTTCGATCAGCACCTTCAGCGCACGCGTGCTTCCCGCATGTGAGAACGTCTCGTACGCCGCGAGCATGTCGTCGAGCGCGAAGCGGTGCGTGATCAGCTGTTTCGGATCGAGGCGGCCCGAGCGCACGGTTTTCATCAGCATCGGGGTGCTGACGGTATCGACCAGACGCGTCGTGATCGAAATGTTGCGGTCCCACAGCTTTTCCAGATGCAGATCGCACTTCACGCCATGCACGCCGACGTTCGCAATCGTGCCGCCGGGCGCGATCAGTGCTTCGCAGAGTTCGAACGTCGCGGGCACGCCGACGGCTTCGATCGCGCAATCCACCCCCGTCGACTCCGTCAGCGCCATGACCTGCGCAACGGCATCCGCGTGGCTGTTGTCGATGCAGGCCGTCGCGCCGAAGCGTTGCGCCACGTCGAGCCGGTTCGCGTCGGGGTCGATCATGATGATCTGCGCGGGCGAGTAGAACTGCGCCGTCAACAGCGACGCGAGCCCGATCGGCCCCGCGCCGACGATGGCCACCGTGCTGCCCGGCTGAACCTTGCCGTTGAGCACACCGCATTCGAAGCCCGTCGGCAGGATATCGGAGAGCATCACGAGCGCCTCTTCGTCGAGGCCGTCGGGAATCCGGTAAAGACTCGTCTGCGCGTGCGGAATGCGCACGTATTCGGCCTGCGTGCCGTCGATGCGATGGCCGAGAATCCAGCCGCCCGTCGTGCAATGCGAGTACATGCCGCGCCGGCAATAGTCGCATCGTCCGCACGACGAAATGCACGACACCAGCACGTGATCGCCGACCGCGAGGCCGCTCACCGCGCTGCCCACGCTATGCACGACGCCCACGCCTTCGTGGCCGAGGATGCGCCCCGGCTCGCAGGTCGGCACGTCACCCTTGAGGATGTGCAGGTCGGTGCCGCAGATGGTCGTGCGCGTCATCCTGACGATGGCATCCGTTGGCGCCGCGAGTTCGGGCATCGGGCGTTCGTCGAGCGATTTCTCGTTGGGGCCGTGATAGACGAGTGCTTTCATGACAGAGTCCTCCATTGAAGGAATGAAGCAATTCACACAGACCAATCTAGACGCATGCGCGCCGCCGCGCTTGACGTCGATCAATCCGTCGCTCAATACTCGGATCAATACGTCGCACAATACGCCGATAAATGCGTCGATCAATCGCCCCGGAAACAGCCGCGTGATCCGCGATAAGACACCGCTTGATCTGCATCAATCGCGATAGGGATACACCCCGTAGACTCGTTTGCATAGCGGGCCGACGCCCGCCCCACGTCTCTCTGTTCTGGAGTAACGGCGATGAGTTACAAGAACATCCTCGTGCAACTCGATACGGGCGTTCACGCGCATCCGCGCCTCGAAATCGCGCTACGTGTCGCCCATCAGTTTCATGCGAGGCTGACGGGCCTCTTCACCACTTACCTGCCTGATCCACACGCGTTATTCGTGATGGCAGGCACGGCTTTCTACTATGCGGAGCATGAGCGTCAACGTCACGAACGGTGCGCCGCGCTCGACCGCCTGTTCCATGCGGAAGCCGCGCGCGCGAAAGTGGACGGGCGCTGGATCGCGGCGGCGGGCTATGCGAACGACGTCGTGCCGCCTTACGCGCGTCTCGCGGATCTCGTGATCGCCGGACAGACCGATCCGGAAGACCCCGAATCGTTCATCGCCGACCAGTTCGTCGAGCATCTGCTGATGTCCGCGGGCCGCCCTGTGCTGCTGGTGCCGTCGACGGGCGCCCGCGCGACGCTCGGCCAGCATGTGCTGGTCGCGTGGGACGGCAGCCGCGAAGCCACGCGCGCGATTCACGACGCGATGCCGTTCCTGTCGCACGCCGCCGACGTCACGTTGCTCACCGTCAATGCGACGCTAGACGAGCCACCGTTGTGGCGCATTCCGGGCGCCGACATTGCGCTGACCATCGCGCGACACGGCGTCAAGGTGAACGTGCGGGAAGTGTCCGCCAGCGGCGACACGACGATCGGCGATGTGCTGCTGTCGCAGGCGGCGGAATCGGGCTGCGATCTGATCGTGATGGGCGCCTACGCGCATTCCCGGTTGCACGAACTGGTGCTGGGCGGCGCAACGCGCACCGTGCTCCAGTCGATGACCGTGCCCGTGCTGCTGTCGCATTGAGCGTCTCGCTGAAAAAGGAACTGACATGAGCTACAAGACCTTGCTCGTCCATATCGACGACAGCCGCCGCAGCGATACGCGCATCGCGCTGTCGCTCGAACTCGCGCAGCGCTGGGATGCGCATCTGATCGGCCTGTATATCGTCTGCCAGGATCTCTTCAGGCCCATCTTCCGGCAGGACACGACGCTGTCATTCGGGAAGCTCGAAGCGCACGCAGACGAGCGTCGCGACAAGGCGCACAACGCCTTTCTCGCCGCCGCCGAACGCGCCGGCCGCAGCGCCGAATGGCGCGCGCCGCCAGGACCCGCGCTCGACGTCGCAATGCTGCATGCGCGGCACGCCGATCTGCTGGTGCTCGGCCAGCAAGACCCGAACGATCCCGCTTCGTTCGTCACGCAGCACTTCGTCGGCGATCTGGTGCTGGGCGCGGGCCGCCCCGCGCTCGTCGTTCCGTATGCGGGCGACGTGCGGACGCTCGGCGAAAACGTGCTGGTCGCGTGGGACGGCAGCCGCGAGGCAGCGCGCGCCGCCGCTGACGCGCTGCCCTTACTGCAACGGGCGCGCCATGTCGGCGTCGAGATCGTGCGGCACCATGCGCAGCAGCAGACGGACGCGCCCGAAGGCATCGACGTCGCCGCATGGCTCGACGTACATGGCGTGCGAGCGTCGTTTTCGACGACGCCGCCTCATACGGGTCTCGGAGCGGGCGCGACGCTGCTCAACCGCGCATCCGATCTGCACGCGGACCTGCTCGTGATGGGCGCGTATGGGCATGCACGCGCGCGCGAACGCGTATTCGGCGGCGTCACGCGGACCATGCTGGAATCGATGACGGTGCCCGTGCTGATGTCGCATTGACGGGCGCATGAAGATGGCGTCACGGACGGGACGCCACGCGGCGGACGAGCGCGGCGGCGTGCGGGCCACGCGCATCGGCGGCCCCGCGCGAGCGGGCACGAACTTCGCATGACAGCGGCATTCGTCGCGCAGCGTCGCGCGCTGTCCGTCTTTATCGCGAGGCAGGCACGGATGAAAGTCGACCTCGACATCACCAGCAAGTCTCTCGCGCATCGACGCGTTGCCAGGGCGCAACTCGGCGCGGTCGCCTGCGGTCTGGCCGCAGTCGTCGTGCTTGCCGTCGTTGCGTCGAACGGCGCGGCAACGCTCGCGCTAATCACGACGCTGTGCGCGTTGTCCATCGTTGCGGCCGTGGTCAGCGTGATCGCCGCCGCGCGCGCGCAGGTGCTCGCCACGTGCAACGCGAGCCGCGACGAATCGCGCATGATGGGGATCATCCGCTCGTCGATGGAAGCGATCATCACAATCGACGAAGCGCAGAACATCGTGATCTTCAATCCGACTGCGGAACGCATCTTCGGCGTGCCCGCCGCGCAGGCGCTCGGCACGCCGCTCGCGCGCTTCATCCCGCAGCGGTTTCGCGACGGCCACGCGCAGCACGTCGCGCAGTTCGGCGCGACGGGCATCTCCGAACGAATGATGGGACGACAGCCGGTTCTGTTCGGCTTGCGCGCGGACGGCGAGGAATTTCCGCTGGAGGCATCGATTTCGCAGATACGCGAAGACGGCGGCAAGCTCTATACGGTGATGTTGCGCGATGTCACCGAACGCGTGAAGTCGGACAACGCGCTGAAGCAGTCGCGGGAGGAACTGCGGCGGCTGTCGGCCAATCTGCAGAGCGTGCGCGAAGAGGAAAAAACGCGCATCGCCCGCGAGTTGCACGACGATCTGGGCCAGCAGCTCAGCGCACTGAAAATGGAGCTTTCGGCCCTCGAAAACGAGCTGACGTCGCGTTCAGGCGCACGCGAGCCGATCGACGCCATTGCGCGTCTGCACGGCATGGCTCGCACGATCGACGCAACGGTGGCTTCCCTGCGCCGCATCGCCGCCGACTTGCGGCCCGTGATGCTCGACGATCTCGGCCTCGCCCCCGCCATCGAATGGCTCGCAAACGACTTCACCAGCCGCTATGGCATCGCGGTCGAACGAAACATCGAGGCAGGCGACGCGGCCTTCACGAAAGACGCGGCGACCGCCCTGTTTCGCATCGTCCAGGAAGCGCTGACCAATGTCGCACGGCACGCCGATGCAAGCGCCGTCGAGCTGACGCTGCACGCGAGCAGTCAACACTATGTGCTGCGCATCGCGGATAATGGCCGTGGCGCCGAACCTGACGCGAGCATCGGCACGGGAGAGCAAGCGGACCTGGACAGGCCGTTTGGCCTGATCGGCGTGCGCGAGCGGGCTCATATGCTGGGCGGCTCGGTTCGGATCGACACGACGAGGAACCAGGGCTTTGCGTTGACGGTGACCTTTCCCTTGCAAACCGTGCAACAGGAACATACGCATCCATGATCAAGGTATTGCTTGCCGACGACCACACACTCGTGCGCGACGGCCTGCGCCACATTCTGCAATCCGCGAGCGGCTTCGAGGTGGCGGGCGAGGCATGCGACAGCGCCACGACCATCGCGCTGATCCGCGCCACGGAAGCCCACGTGCTGGTGCTCGACCTGTCGATGCCCGGCCGTAACGGCGTCGACCTGATCAAGCAGATCAAGGACGAAAAACCCGCGCTGCGCATCCTCGTGCTGACCATGCACGCGGAGCAGCAATACGCGGTGCGCGCCTTCAAGGCAGGCGCATCCGGCTACATGACGAAGGAAAGCGCCAGCGCAGAACTGGTCGGCGCCGTGACGAAGGTGGCGTCGGGCGGCGTCTACGTCAGTCTCGCAATGGCCGAGCGCTTCGCGCAGCATCTGAACGAACCCGCCGAAGCGCTGCCGCACCACCGGCTGTCGGACCGCGAGTACGACGTGTTCCGGCGCATCGTCTCCGGTCAGAGCATCACCGAAATCGCGCACGAACTGTGCGTGAGCGTCAAAACCATCAGCACGCACAAGACCCGCATCCTCGAAAAAATGCAGATGCCGAATGAAAACGGGCTGGTGCGTTACGCGATCCGCCACAAGCTGATCGACGACGGCGCCGACATCTAGCCGCGATTCTTAAGGCTTCGCTGCTGTCAGTAGGAATATTCCTACAATGCCTACCTAAACTCCTAGGGTCGGTTCCATCCTGTCCTATACATTTTTGAGATAGGCCCGTCGATACTGTTGGACATGGATACCGCCGTGCCAACCCTCGCCGCGAAGGTCTATCTCGTCGACGCCGCCGTCGAAGTGAGACGCCGTCTTGCGTGTCTGCTGGGCGCCATCGCGGGCGTGGAGATCGCCGGCGAGGCTGAGGACGAAGACTCGGCACTGGAAGGCATCCGTGCCTGCGACGCGGATATCGTCGTGCTGGACCTGCGCCTTGCCGACGGCAACAGCCTCGCACTCATCGAGACGCTGTCCCGCCTGCACCCGGCCATCGTCAAGATCGTGCTGACGAACCACATCGCGCGCGCTTTCCGCGACGCATGCAGCGCGGCGGGCGCCGATTTCTTCTTCGACAAGACGTCTGAATTCGATGCGGCCTGCCGAACCATCGCAGGCATTGCCCGGACGCAACGCGCGTCCCCGTGAGCAAACAGGAGCCAACCATGCTTGCCGCAACTGCCACCGCAACAGCAACCGTCACCAACTGCGCCCTTCCGACCGTACGCGCGGCGCGCGTCGTGCCGATTCATCCCGTCTCGCGGGCCGAGCCGCCGGCGCATCGCACGTCCCGCTGCTCCGCGTGCGCGATGCGCGCGCTCTGCATGCCCGCCGACCTGAACGCGGACGAACTGGCAAAACTCGACACCATCATCTGCTCGACGCGTTCCGTCAAGCGCGGCGACACGCTGTATCGCGCGGGCGACGTGTTTCAGAGCATTTACGCGGTGCGCGCAGGGTCGTTCAAGACGGTCGTGATGCATCGCGACGGCCGCGAGCACGTGACGGGCTTCCAGATTGCGGGCGAGGCGCTGGGGCTCGACGGTATCGGCACGAGTCAGCACAACTGCGATGCCATCGCGCTCGAAGACAGCGTCGTCTGCATCATTCCGTTTGCGCAACTCGAAGCGATCTGCCGCGAGGTAAAGCCGATGCAGCATCACATCTATCAGATGATGAGCAGCGAGATCGTCCGCGAGTCCAGCCAGATGATGCTGCTCGGCACGATGACGGCCGAACAGCGCGTGGCGACCTTCCTGTTGAACCTGTCGCGGCGCTTCAAGGCGCGCGGCTTCTCCGCCGCGGAGTTTCATCTGCGCATGACGCGCGAGGAGATCGGCTGCTATCTCGGGATGAAACTCGAAACCGTGAGCCGCATGTTCTCGAAGTTCCAGCGCGAGCGGCTCGTGGACGCGAACGGCAAGACGATCCGCATCGTCGATCATGAGGGACTCGCGCGCGTATAGCGCGGGTCTGGCGCGAGGACACCCAGATGATTCACGCCAATCCGCGTTCCGTATGGGAAATCGACGAAAAGCAGTTCGATCCTGCCGCGCCGCTCGACGCGCAACTGCGTTTTGCACTGCAATACGCGGTGCTCGCGCCGTCCAATCACAACACGCAGCCGTGGCACTTCCTGATCGACGGCAGCACCGTGCAGGTGTGCGTGGACAGGCTTCGGGCGCTGCCCGTCGTCGATCCGTTCGATCGTGAGTTGATCATCAGTTGCGGTGCCGCCCTCTTCAATCTGCGCGTGGCGCTGAGCCATTTCGGGTTCGCCTATGCGATCACGCTGTTTCCTTCGGATGCGGACCCCGACGTCGTCGCGCTGGTGCGGGTGTCGCGTCACGGTCCAGGCGACGCCGCCGTGGCGTCGCTCTTCGACGCGATCACGCGGCGCGTGACGACGCGCGCGCCCTTTGCCGACGAACCCGTTCCCGCCGCCGTGCAACAAAAGCTGGTCGACGCCTGCGACGCGGAAGGGGCGCTCGCGGGCTGCCTGCATGAGCGAGCCGATCGCCAGGCGATTGCGTACCTCGTCGCCGAAGCCGACCATACCCAGTTCGCCGACCCGCGCTTTCGGCGCGAGCTTGCCGTCTGGACTCATCCGCGCCGCCGCGACGACGGCATGCCGGCATACGGAACAGCCGTGAGCGGGCTGCTCGATTTCGCGGTGCCGCTCGTTTCCGCCGTGGTCCGCGTGTTCGATGCCGGCGCGGGGACGCCTGCCACGCACCTGCATCTGGTCGACGGTTCGCCGCTGATCGTCGGCATTGCAACCTTGCGCAACGACCGCGAAGCATGGGTCGCCGCCGGCCAGGCGCTCGAACGCATGCTGCTGGTCGCCGTCTTCGAAGGATTGACAGCGTCCTATCTCAACCAGCCCATCGAAGTGACCACGCTGCGCGTGCAGATCAGCGGCCTGCTGCACCTCGACGCGACGCCGCAACTGCTGCTGCGCGTCGGACGCGGCCCGCAGGCCGCGCACTCGCCGCGACGCCCGCTCGCCGACGTCGTCCCCTGACTTCATGGCTGCAGCACTTTGCCGCATGCGCATGTCGGCGGCCATTGACGTGCCTCAATTTCCAGCGACGCACACGCGGTAGATTGAATGTGTGCGCCACCGCAAAAAAGGAGCCGTCGATGAGAATCACCCTTCATCTCGATACGTTCGAGTGCACCGAGCCGTCCGTCTACGCCATTCTCTGGCTCGACCGCGACGCCCGCAAATGGTCGCGCGAAGGGCACGCCGTGATCGATCTGCCTGAATGGGGAACGCTGGCGCTTTCGCACGACGGCACGCGCATTCTGGACGCGGCGGCCAATCGCGTCTGCTGCGAGTTGCCGGGCCTCGATCTGCTCACGCTGGATGGGCCGTTCGAAGGCGAATCGGGGCAGGCGCTCTGGTATCGCGAAGAAGGTCGCGTGCCCGTCGCCGGGCAATGGCATGTGCAGTGGATCGACGGGACCGAATCCGAGCCGGAGCACGGCGTTTTCGCCGACGAGGTCTGACTACGCGCAGTCAGCCTGACGTACTCAGCAGCGCGCACTCAACGGCATACGCTCAACGCCGTGGCGCGGACGCAGAGGCCGCTGTCTGCAGTGCGCGCTCCGCAGCGTCGAACGCGCGACGCATGGCCTCTTCCGCGCTCTCCGCCGCATGGCGGCCAATCGGCTTCAGTTCGTGCGCCGCGGTGACGAGGTCGAGGCGAACATCGTAGAGCGGCTCGCCCGAGCGCAAGCGCAGCGCTTCGATCTCCAGTTGACAGTCCGACAGCGACGCGCCGAACGGTTGCAGGCGCATCAGTTGCATCGCCGCCTCCGCTTCGAGCGCAGCCGTCGCGCTGCAACCCAGATAGACAATCTGCATGCCGATGCCCACCATCGCCTCCCGTTGACGCCCACTTCATTGGATGCATAGAGCAAGTCTTGCGCAGATCCGTGCCCTCAGCGTACCGGCCACGCGCGACGCCGCGATTGACCCATATCAACGCGGCAAAGCTTCGCCCGCCGGACTCGCCCCCCCGCGCGCCCGATGCACGATCGCCCGGCGAACTGGTACAACCGTTCGTGAACTGATATAACTCAACCGTCCTGTCACCAACCGCCGGGAATCACGATGACCGCGCCGGGCAACGATCCGTTCCGCAGCGACAAAGCGGCGTCCGCATCGGATGTGCCGCTCGAGGACCGTTATTTCCTGTTGATCGAAGCGGTTCAGGACTACGCGATCTTCATGCTCGATCCGGCAGGCAATGTCGCCAGCTGGAATCCGGGCGCGCAGCGCATCAAAGGCTATTCACAAGACGAGATTATCGGCCGTCATTTTTCGGCGTTCTACACGGGCGAGGACATCGCCGCCGGCAAGCCGGCGCGCGAACTGGCAATCGCCGCCGCCGAAGGGCGCGTCGAGGACGAAGGCTGGCGCGTGCGGCGCGACGGCTCGCGGTTCTGGGCCAACGTCACCATTTCAGCCGTGCGCGATGCCAGCGGCGCGCTGCTCGGCTTCGCCAAGATCACGCGGGACATGACCGACCGCATGCGCCTCGCCGAACTCGAACGGGCGAGCGAGGTCTCGGCGCAGGTGCAGATCACGCGCGAGAACGAACAGAAACGCATCGCGCGCGAATTGCACGACGACCTCGGACAGCAATTGACCGCGCTGAAAATGAGTGTCGCGCTGATGGAAGCGACTCTTGCCGCGAAGGCCGAGACCGCGCCACTCGTGCCGCAAACGCGCTCGCTGCAAAAGGAGATCGACGCGATGGCGATCTCGCTGCGCCGCATCGCTTCCGATCTCCGCCCGCCGCTGCTCGACGATCTGGGCCTCACGGCCGCGCTCGAATGGCTCGTCGAAGACTTCACGAAGCGCTACGGCGTCGCCGCGACGGTTCACATCGAAGCCAACGAGCCGCAGTTCAACGAATTTGCTTCGACCAATCTTTTTCGCATCGTGCAGGAAGCGCTGACCAACGTCGCGCGTCATGCGAACGCGAGCCGCGTGCGCATCGAGCTGGCGCGTATCGGCGATCTCGTCTCGCTCGACATCGAGGACAACGGCGTGGGCGCGACGCTCACTCTGCCGCCTGTCAGCACATCATTCGGGCTGCTTGGCATTCGCGAGCGCGTCAGACAGCTACAGGGCACGGTGTCGTTCGCCAGTTCGCAGGGCGCGGGCTTTCATATTTCGATTCGCGTGCCTGTTTCCGCCGTGCAGTGAGCGCGGCTTTCGCCCGTCACGGCTTGCCTTTTTGCTGCGCGTCGGCGTCGTCCTCCCAGTCGCGCCATTCGACATCGTGCTGTTCGAGATACGCGTCCACGGCCACACCCGTCGTCGGGAAGAAGTGCTGCTCGCCCATCGTGTCGAACAGACCGTAGCGCCGCAGCATATCCTTCACCGGCCCCTTCATCTCGGCGAAGCAGAGTTCGATATGCCGCTCGTGCAGACTCGCATGAAACTCGCGCAGAATTTCGCTGGCCGTGACGTCGACATCCGTGATCGGCTCCGCTGCGACGACGACCCAGTTGGCAGGCGTGGCCGCTGTTTCGATCGCGCGCTGCACATGGTCGCGGAAGATCTCGGCATTCGCGAAGAAGAGCGGCGCATCCCAGCGGTACAGCACCAGCCCCGGAATGGTCCGCGCTGCGGGATGCCGCGAAATATCGTGGTAGCCCTTGCGACCATCGACGCGCCCGAGCACGGCGTCATAAGGCCGCCACGCGCGCCAGACGAAGGCCATCAGCGCCAGCCCCACAGCAATGAAAATGCCCTGGATTGGACCGATCAGCGCGACGCCCGCGAAGCACACCATCGACTGGGTAAACTCGCTGCGACGCAGGCGCAACGTACGGATCACATCTCGCACTTCGAACAGCCCCAGGCCCGCTGCGACGACCACGGCGCCGAGCGCGGCGGCCGGCAGCGAGCGCAGCAGCGTCGGCGCGAAGATCAGCAAGGCGGCGACGCACAGCGCGGCGACGATCCCCGTCAGCTGCGTTTTCGCGCCCGCTGATTCGGCGACGGGCGTGCGCGACGAACTGCTCGTCACAGGGAAGCCCTGGAACAGTCCTGCGGCGATGTTGGCCGCGCCGAGCGCGACCAGTTCCTGATCGCGGTCGACGCGTTCGCCGCTGCGTTCCGCGAACACGCGCGACAGCACGCTGATATCCGCGAGTGAAATCAGCCCGATGGCGATCGCGCCGGGCACCAGCGCGACGATCTGATCGAATGAAACGGAGGGGAAGGACGGCACGGGCAAACCCTGCGGCACGTCGCCGACCACGGCCACGCCCGCTCGCGCGTCCAGGTCGAGCAGCGCGACGGCAAGCGTCGCGCCGACCACGGCGACGAGTATCCCCGGCACCACGGGCATCCAGCGCTTGCACGCGAGAATGACCAGCAGGCACACGACGCCGATCACGCACGTCACCTCGTTCAGCTTGCCGTCCATTACGCCGCGCACCAGACCGGCCGCTTCCTGCAACAGGTTGCTGCCCTTGACGCCGAAGCCGAGCAGCTTCGGCGCCTGGCTGATGATGACCGTCAGCGCGACGCCGTTCAGATAGCCCTGGCGGATCGGCTTCGACAGCAGGTCGGTGAGAAAGCCGAGACGGCACACGCCCACCGCGATACAGAACACGCCCGACAGGATCGCCAGCATGCCCGCCAGCGGCAGCACCAGCTCCGGGCGCGCGCCTGCCATCGGCAGCACGATCGATGCGATCAGCGCCGCCAGCGCCGAGTCGGGTCCGAGCACGAGGATGCGGCTCGGCCCGAACGCCGCATACGCGACAATCGAAGCAATGGTGGCGTAGAGGCCCGTGATGGCGGGCAAGCGCGCCGCTTCCGCGTAGCCGAGCCCGGCGGGCACGAGCACCGTGGTGAGCACGATGCCCGCGATCAGATCGTGCGAAAGCCACGCGCCCCGATACGCGCGCAGCATCGCGATGCCCGGCACGCGGCGCAGTAGCGGATGAGGGCGGCGGGCCGCGGCATGATCCGGATCGGTGGTCGTTCGGCTCATGGTCCGCCCTCTCGAGTCAAGAAGCGCTTCACGTCGAATACGCGGCCGCGAGGCGCCTGTCGCCCTGCGGCTGCCGCATGTCACATGAGCCAGCTTATGCCCGTAGATGGGGTCGGTGCAATCCGCGCGTCATTCGACGCGTCGCAACTCGCGACGAAGAATTTTGCCGACTGTCGACTTCGGCAACGCATCGACGAAGTGAATGGCCTTGGGCACCTTGTACGCCGCCATGCTCGCGCGGCAATGCGCGATCAGCGCCTGCTGCGTCACGTCGGCGCCTGGCGCGGGGACGACGAACAGCTTGAGCGCCTCGCCCGTCTTTTCATCGGGCACGCCGATACACGCGCATTCGGCGACGCCGGGAAACGCGGTCGCTACCGCTTCCACTTCGTTCGGGTAAACGTTGAAGCCGGAAACGATCACCATGTCCTTCTTGCGATCGACGATCTTCAGAAAGCCCTTGTCGTCGAACACGCCGACGTCGCCGGTCCGGAAGTAGCCATCCGCTGTGAAAGCGCGCGCGTTGGCCTCGGGCTGCTGCCAGTAGCCGCGCATCACTTGTGGGCCTTTGACGCAGATCTCGCCCGCCTCGCCGATGCCCGCTTCGCGGTTGTCGTCGTCGAGCAGCTTGACGTCGGTGGAAGGCACGGGCAGGCCCGTGTTGCCCGTGAAGCCGTCGATGAACTGCGGGTTGAACGACACCACGGGCGATGTCTCCGACAACCCATAGCCCTCGCGGATGAAGCTGCCCGTCACGGACTTCCAGCGCTCGGACACGATATCGATCACGGCCGCCCCGCCGCCCGCGGACAGCCTGAGCCGCGACCAGTCGACTTCCGCGAGGCGCGGATGCGCGGCCAGCCCCGCGTACAGCGTGTTGACGCCGACGAAGATGGTCGGACGCGCGGCCTTCAGCACGTCGATGAACGGCTCGACGTCGCGCGGATTCGCCACCAGCCAGTTCTCCGCGCCGACGGAGAAGTACGTGAGGAAGTTCACGGTCAGCGCGAAGATGTGATAAAGCGGGATCGCCGTAACGACGACCTCGACGCCTGGCCGCAGCGAATCGGGCATGAAGGCTTTGAACTGCTCGATGTTCGCGACCAAATTGCGATGCGACAGCGCCGCGCCCTTCGATAGCCCCGTCGTGCCGCCTGTGTATTGCAGAAAGAGCAGATCGCTGCCGTTGACATCGATGGGATCGGCGGCGAGCCGCTCGCCTTGCGCGAGCGCTTGTGGCAGCGTGATCGCGCCGCGCAGCGCGGGGTCGGCGGCGGGACCGGGAAGCGTGGTGCCGCTGCCGTCGCCGGCGCCTGCCGTGATCACAGTCCTGATCTTCGTGCGGCTGACGACTTCGGCCAGCGTGCGCGTCGAGCCGTCGAACACGACAATCGTTTCGACGCCCGCATCGTTCAGTTGATGCTCCAGTTCGCGCGCTGTGTAGAGCGGATTGACGTTGACCTGCACCGCGCCGATCTTCGCGATGGCGATGAACGCGATCGGAAACGCGAGCAGATTCGGCAGCATCACGGCCACGCGGTCGCCCTTGCCGACGCCCGCCACCTTCTGCAGATACGCTGCGAATGCCGACGACAGGCGGTCGATGTCCGCATAAGTCAACGTGTGGCCGAATGCGCGAAACGCGGGCTTCGCCGCGAACTGGCGCATCGCGCCTTCCAGCAGCGCGTTGATCGACGGATAGCGGTCGGCGTCGATCTCCGCAGGGATCGAGCCATACGATGCGATCCAGTGTCGCTTGCTGGCGTGGCTTTCCACGGACGGTTTCATGCAATGACGGGTGCTGATGTGGCTGTCGTCCACGCTGTCTCCTGATCGATCTTTTGTGCAGGTTGAACTATCGCGCGCGGACGGGCGGATGCAAATGATCGGCGAGGCCGAAATGGTGATCGCAACGGACAAGCTGCTTCGCCCTCGATCGATCCGCCATGCGTCATTCATGCGCGTTTGCGCGCGGCATCAGCAGGATGAATAAGGGTGAACCCTATGGCAGGCCGATGCGTTCGGGCGCAGAATTCCGGGCACGCAACCGGTATCTTTTCGGACACAGGACTCACTCACGTATGCAGCAACGCGCGCCCGCGCATGCGGCGGCAATCCATCAACACGCGCCGTCCGTTATCGGATGGCGTGAGAAGCGCTTTGCGCCTTCCAAGCTCGTCGCGCTGCTCGACGTGACGTCGGAAGCCGGCATTGACGCGAATGCCGTGCTGGCGGGCACGGAACTCGACGCCGGGGCTGTTGCCAACCCGTTCACGCTGACTTCGTCGCTGCAATTCCTGGTTGCGGCCGGCAATGCTGTCCGTCTATGTGGGCGACCTGATCTCGGTGTGCGTGTCGGCTGCCGGTTGCATGCATCGAGCTACGGCATGTACGGCTATGCGTTGCTGTGCTCGGAAGCGCTCGCGCAGACCTTCGATACCGCCGTCAAATACCATCAGCTCGCCAATGGCATGCTCGATATCCGTTGGTTCGAGCACGACGACGCGGCATCGTGGATCTTCCCGAATCGCGACGAAGTGCGCATGCCCGACATCGGCGAGTCGCTCTATCGCTTTTTGATCGACCTGCAGTTTGCCGTGCACGTGACGGTCATCAAGGACGTGATGGGCGCATGGTGCGTGCCGGCGCGCGCGATGTTCACACAGGCGCAACCGCCGCATGCGGCGTTGCTGTCCGACGTGCTGGAATGCCCGCTCGCCTTCGACCAGCCGCAGAACCTGTTGAGCTACCCCGCCGCGTGGCTATCGCGCGCGCCGCAACTCGCCAATCCGATCACGGCCGCGCAAGTCTCGACGCAATGCGCGCGGCTGGTGGAGCAGTTCCGCTGGCAGGCGGGCGTCACGCGGCGCGTCTATCAGGAACTCACGCGCACGCCCGGCAAGTTCCCGGACATCGAACAGATCGCGGAGAGTCTGTGCATGACGTCGCGCACGCTTCGCCGCAAGCTCGAAGCAGAAGGCGCGTCGTATAGCGAGTTATTGACGGGCGTGCGCAAGGCGCTCGCCGTCGACTATCTGAGCACGACGACCCTCAGCATCGAAGACATTGCCGTGACGCTGGGTTTCAGCGACGCCGTGAGCTTTCGCCATGCGTTCAAGCGCTGGACCGGCAAGACGCCGAACGACGTCCGGCGCGATCGCGGCACGGCGCTTCCATAAACAAACGTGTATGGCGTGCCAAAGTTTGTTTTATTGTTCGGCGCGAAAGCCGCGACCTTACACTTGATGAATACTCCGGAGCCGCCACCGCCGCACAGCGCGTTCTCCTCATTCGAAAACATCTACGCCAAGGAGACGATGCCCGGCCTTCCGGGCATCAGCAGCCGATGCCGCCCACCCTCGTCTACACGCACGCCGCCTGCCTGAACCATCAGCCCGGCCCGCATCATCCCGAATCGCCGGAACGGCTGAAGACCGTGCTGCAAACCTTGCGCGCGCCGGAATTCGCCGCGCTCGAATGGCGCGACGCGCCGATGGGCACGCTCGAACAGGTGCTGCTCATTCACAACCAGGACTTCATCGACGAAGTGGCGGAGATCGCGCCGAAGCACGGCTATATGCCGCTCGACGGCGGCGATACGGTCATGTCGCCGGGTTCGTGGGAAGCCGTGATGCGCTGCGTCGGCGCGGCGTGCGCGGGCGTCGATGCCGTGCTCAACAACGACGCGCGCAACGTGTTTTGCGCGACGCGTCCTTGCGGGCACCATGCGGAGCCCGGCAAGGCGATGGGCTTTTGCATCTTCAATCAGGCGGCCATCGCGGCTGCGTATGCCTACGACGTGCACAAACTGGAGCGCGTGGCCGTCGTCGATTTCGACGTTCATCACGGCAACGGCACGCAGGCCGCGTTTTATGACCGGCCCGAACTCTTCTATGCATCGAGTCATCAATCGCCGCTGTATCCCGGCACGGGCAAGTCGGCCGAAACGGGCGTGAGCCACAACATCCTCAACGTGCCGCTGCCGCCAGGTTGCGATTCGGATCTGTTCCGTTCGCGCATCGAGGCCGATATGCTGCCCGCCGTGCGCGAGTTTCGTCCAGAACTGATCATCATTTCAGCGGGCTTCGACGCGCATCGGCTCGATCCGCTCGCCGCACTGCGTCTCGACGATGACGACTTCCACTGGATCACGCGTGAACTGGTACGCATCGCCGACGAGACCTGCGAGGGACGCGTGGTGTCGATACTCGAAGGCGGCTACAGCATGGAGGGGCTGTCGGGCGGCACGCGCGCGCATGTGCGCGCGTTGATGGGGACTTGAGCCGCGACGCTGCGTCCGGCATCTGCAAGGATAGCCCGCGCATCGACGTCAATCGATGCGCGGGCTTTTTTTATTGCCCCTGTTGCTGCTGCAAATACTGCTTGACGTCATTCAACGACACCCGCCCCGAATGCGCGGTGTCGATCTGATCGAAGTGCTGCGCGATAAACCCAAGGCCGCTGCTTTGCGCCTGCGCTTTCGTAATCGAAGCGCCGTTGCCCAGCACCGAATTCGCGCCCATGCGCGCGTCGATGCGCTGCTGCGCCTGCTGCTGCAATTGCGTCCCTGTGGAGGGCGTAACAGCGGCGACGCGGTTGGTCGGGAAGAACGGACCGTCGACGCCATGGCCGCCCTTTGGCAACGTAACGGGCGCAACGGCCTGCGTCGCTGCATGCGCGCTGCCCATCGCGGCGCCGAGCACGACGATGATGGAAAGAATGCGCGACAACCTATCGATTGAAGTCATGATCACTCGCCCTGAATAGATGAGCCGGGAGTCCCCGCACGCAACAGTGACGGGCGGGGACCTGTTCCATTGCCCCTACTGCGTCGCCGCAGCCTGTGCCGTAGAGGTCGGCGCGTGCCCGCCGGGCTTTCGTCGCTCCACGGCGCCGGCAACGTCCACAGCGACAGCGCGAGCGGAATCGGCTGGCGGCTGTAGTAATCCACCAGATCGCTCTTCATCTTTGGACGCGCCACGTCGTCCAGATAAATCATATGCCCGCCCTGGAAGAAGTTCACTTGCAGATCCGGATTCAGGCCGGGCACCGTTTGCAGACGCGCCAGATCCTTTTCCGTCTTGAAGAACGGCGTGGCGAGATCGTGGAAGCCGTTCTCGGCGAGCACCTTGAGCTTCGGATTGAGCGTGATCGCGCCGAGCAGATCAGGCAGCGTATCGGGCAGCGCCTGGCCGTCGTGCGAGAAGTCCCATACCTGGATGATCTCGTCGTTCAGCGGCATGTACGTCGCGTTCGGCGCCGTGTAGCCGAGATAGTCCGGCATCTGCGTCGCTAGTGCCGTCGTGAACGGCTGCGAGATCAGGATGTCGGACGGGTCGCCATCTGTCTGCAGGCGCGGGTCCGAATTGGGCAGCGACACACGTCCATCGTAGCGGCCGATCGTGGAACCCGGAACCAGCGCCAGGCCAAACGAGTTGGGATCGAAGTAAGCCTGCAACGCATGCAGCGTGAGGCTCGACGGCCACTCCCATGATTGCAGCGTGCGCGTCGCCGGATACACGGGCGGGTCGAAGTAACCGGGAAGTCCGAACTGGCTCAGCACCCATGTCTCCGCGTACTGCCTGAAATGGTTGTACTGGCCCGTCGCGAAGATTTCCGATTGCAGCGCGAACAGCCCCTGATCGAGCAGCGGCGGCGACACCTGATGGAAGTACGCCGCAACCTCTGCATAGCCGGGGTAGTAACCGGCGAGCGTATCGGTGTCCAGCTGCAGACCTTCCTTGGTGCCGAAGATCGCCACGGCTTCGATTGCGTCGGCGAAGTAGTTGAGAATCGCTGACTGCAGCACGATGCCCGTCAGCGGCACGCCTGCCGTTTCGAGCGCGAGCGCAAGCATGTCGGTGCGCGGCGTGCCATATGACTCGCCATAGAGATAGATGGGCGAAGCGCCGCGATTGTTCACCGCCAGATAGCGGATGATGAAATCGCGCATGATGTTGACGTCGGAATCGACGCCCCAGAACTGCTTGTTCGTATAAGGCAGGACCGCTTCCGATAGACCTGTGCCGGGCGGATCGATGAACACCATGTCCGTGGTGTCGATCAGGCTTTCCGCATTGTCGACGAGCGGGTAGTTCGGCCAGTTGGTGAGAAGCGGATCGGGCGTCGCGACGCGCGTCGGCGCGAACGAACCGAGCCGCAGCCAGATCGACGACGACCCCGGGCCGCCGTTGTAGATGAAGGTCACGGGGCGCGCTTTGCCTTTCGAACCCTGCGCCGTATAGGCAACGTACGACATCGTCGCTTCCGGATTGCCGTTCGCATCGGCCGCTGTCAGGTGGCCTGTCGTCGTCGTGTAGTTGACCGTCGTCTTGCCCGACTGCCACTGGTAGTGCATCACGGCCGCCTTCTCCGCGACCTGCGATGCGGCCAGGCCGTCATTCGCGTGCGGCGAATAGGGAATCGGATCGGTGTACGGCTTGTTGGCCGCCTGCGGGTGGGCCTGTTGCTGCGCGAGCGCTTGCGGATTCGCCGCCGCCTGGCTCAACGCGCTCGTCGCCGACGAAGCGGGACTGCTGTCGCCTCCCCACATCCCGCGAGAACCAGCAACCCGAGAATCATTGCGCCTGAAGCGGCTAGCCGCCCCAGACGCGGGCGGCTGCCGCTAATGCCACGGTCTGGTTTCATTTCTGTCCCTGTGATAGATCAGTTACCGCTACACAAAGGCCGCCTTCGCCGGTGAGGCGCATAGGAAACAGACAGCGGTGCAGAACTCGTCGGCACTCACAGCGGCTGACATTAAACTTTCTTGTTTCTAACAACTTTGATACATGTTGCTCAATATTCTAATAATTCGGATCACTAATTACGCAACGAGAAACCATGCCGGTAAGTTGTACTGGTTCTTTATCGATATCCGCTAAGGAAAGATTTGGTAATGAATGGTGGCAGAGGAAAAATAGAAGGTCGCGCGGTGATTTGTCAAGGCCCGTTTTTAAAGGCTATGCGCGATGAATAGGATCGAAACTTGCGTTCGCATCCATTGTTTGGAGTCGAGAAAATCACGTCGAAATCATTCGCGTAATGCTGTATCGCGCAATCGATGAAACGAATTGGCGAATTAAGTTTTTTCGTTTAAATCGGAATGGCTTTCGACGAACCAGATAAAGTGCCGCTGTCTCCGCAATTAATGCGCGGACAACAGATTCGCCACCTGATTCGATTGGGTCTGCGCGGCAATATCCTTTGCCGTCATGCCGCGGTTGTCTTTCAGCGATTCGTCAGCGCCGCGCGCGAGCAGCAGCTTCACGGTATCGGCGCGATCGTAGCCGGCTGCCCACATCAACGCAGTGAGATCGTTCTTGTAGCGGCGGTTCACGTCGATGCCCGTATCGAGCAACTGCTTCACCACTTGCGTTTGCCCCTGTCCCGCCGCGTACTCCATCGCGGTCTTGCCGACGCGATCCGTTGCCAGCGGATCGGCGCCGCGCGCGAGCAGCAACGCGGCGATGCCGTCGTAGCCGCCATACGCGGCCGCCATCAGCGGCGTGACACCGGACGCGTTCGCGCGCTTCACGTTTGCGCCATGATCGACCATCACGCGCGCCATCTCGGCGTCGCCCTTCTTGCATGCCGTGAGCAGCGGGGTGTCGCCGATTCTCGTCATCGCATCGACGGCCGCGCCGCGATCGAGCGCCGCGATCGCGCTGGCACGGTCGCTGTCTTTCGCGGCTGCAAGCAGCGCGCGATTCACCTCGCCCGCTTCTTCGGCTGCCGCAGGCAGCGCAGCGCCCGACGCGGCCCAAAGCGCGCAGACCATCGACAACGCAGTCACCCCATACCGCACGGCGTGATACATGATCGTCTCCCCGAGACTACTGCAGATTCGCGACGTAACTGGCAAGGTTGCGGATATCGTCGTCAGTCAGATTGCGCGCGACGCTGCCCATGTTGCCCCCATCGTTGGTGCGCTTGCGGGAACGGAAGTCCTGCAGTTGCTTGACGATGTACTGATAGTGCTGCCCGGCCACACGCGGAATCTCGTTCTGACCGGTGAAGTTGCCGAGGTGGCACATCGTGCAAAGCTCCGCAGCCGACTTCGTGCGCCCCGCTTCGACGGCGACGCCGTCCGACTTGAAATCGACGGGCACGGGTTTCTGCGTGGCGAAATAGTCAGCGAGATTCTGCATGTCGTCTTTCGACAGGTGCGCCGCCATCGGCGACATGCGCGGGTCCTTGCGACGGCCATCCTTGAAGTCCTTCAACTGAAGGTACACGTACCGCGCGGTCTGCCCCGCGAGCACGGGATACTGCGGATCGGTCGAATTGCCCATCGGGCCGTGACAGGCCACGCAGGTCTGCGCCTTCGTCTTGCCGGCTTCCGCGTCGGCGCGTGCGTCGGCGAGCGGCCACGTGACGCCGCCCACACAAAGAACCACTGCGAGAAACACCGCGCAAGCGCGCGCGACGATACGCGCTGCGCGCTGCGCGGTGAGCGATGACGTCCCGGTTCGCGTCGTCACGGCAACGCGAAGACCAGCACCGTGTTACCGCGTTTGAAGTCCAGTTGCGTGTTGCCGCCCGCCGCGACGGCCACATACTGCTTGCCATGCACGCTATACGACACGGCTGGCGCATTCACGCCCGCGCCGCACTGAAACTCCCAAAGCTTCTTGCCCGTCGCTGCATCGAACGCGCGGAACAGCCCGTTGCCTTCGCCGTTGAACACGAGGCCGCCCCCCGTCACGAGCACGCCGCCGATCAACGGCTGCGCCGTCTTGAAGTCCCACGCCACCTTGCCCGTGTCGACGTTGACGGCCGACAGCTTGCCCCATTGCTCTTCGGACGGAATCACCTTGAACGCGCCGCCTAGCCACAGCTTGCTGCCGCCGGGATACGGCGCGTCCGTGACCTGATAGGTCATCGGTTGATGCAGGTTGGCCGCGTAGGCGAGGCGCGTCTTCGGATCGAACGCCATCGGCGACCATTCGACACCGCCGTTCGCGCCCGGCAGCATCCGCGCGCCCTCGGCGGTCGGCAGCGTCCACATGTTCTCCTGCGGAATCATTGCCTGCGAGAAGCGGATCAGGCGGCCCGTTGCGCGATCATGCACATAGATGTGCCCCGTCTTGCCGCCATGGATCACGCCGGGGATCATCTTGCCGTTCGTGTCGCGCACGTCGATCAGGATCGGCGGGCTGACGGCGTCGAGGTCCCACACGTCGTGCGGCACGTACTGGTAATGCCATTTGTACTTGCCCGTGTCGAGATCGATGGCGACGAGCGAGTCCGTATAAAGGTTGTCGCCCGGGCGGATCGCGCCATACAGATCCGGCGACGGGTTGCCGACCACGAAAAACACCGTATGCGTCTTGCGGTCGATGGCGGGCGTCATCCACACGCCGCCGCCGAGCGTCTTGTAGAAGTCGCCGCCTTTATCGGCAAGCTGCTTCTTCTCGGCGGCGATGTCGCGCTTCTCGTCGCGGCCCGTCGCGTCTTTGGTCGCCCACACGCCTTCCTGGCCTGAGTCGGGAATCGTATAGAACGTCCACAGCAGTTGCCCGGAATTCGCGTCGAACGCCTTCACGAAGCCGCGTATGCCGTATTCGCCGCCGTTCGTGCCGATCAGCACCTTGCCGTCCACCACCGTTGGCGCCATCGTTTCCGAGTAGCCCTCGTCAGGATCGGCGATCCTGGTTTCCCACAGCACGTTGCCCGTCTTCGCGTCGAGCGCGACCAGTTTCGCGTCGAGCGTGCCCATGAATAGCCGGTCGCCGGAAATCGCCACGCCGCGATTGTTGGGCCCGCAACAGAAGGTCGTGACGGGGCCCATCTTGTGCTTGTAATGCCAGAATTCCTTGCCCGTCACGGCATCGACGGCATAGACGTGATTGAACGACGTCGTGATGAACATCACGCCATTCGAGACGATCGGCGCCGTTTCCATCGATTCATTAACAGCCGTCTGAAAGATGAACACGGGCCTCAGCTTCGCCACGTTGGTCTGGTTGATCTGCGTGCCCGGATAGAAGCGCGTCTGCGCATACGATCCGTTCGAATGCAGCCAGTCGGACGTGTTGCCGGCGGCGCTGTCGAGCTGCGCCTGGCTGACGGGCGCAAAGGTCGACGGCATCGGCGCGGAGGTGGTGGTGGACGTGTTCTGCGCTTCGTCGGCGGCTCGCGAGGTGGGCGATGCGAGCGCGGCGAACAGCAGGGGAATGAAGACGACGAGGTACCGCGGGGATGGGGTCATGAACGTCTCCTCGGCTTTTTATCGTTTGAGCTTGCGAACGCTGGAGTGCGGCGGCGGCCCGCGCGTAGACAACGCGTGGACGGGCACAGTCGCGCAACCCCTCTCAAACGACAAAGGCTTTGAATTGGAACCGTTGATTGCTTCGTCGGGACGGGTCGGCTGCGCAAATTTGGCGAGTACAGCTTCACTCTCGCCCTCAAGGGGCCGGCTCAATTAAGCGTAGGCCAAGCGATGCCGATATTCCAGGCACGCGGCAGCGCATTGGCGCCTCATTGCCGCGCAAGTGAAGGTTGGTTCACGTATGAGGATTGATGGCCGCTCGCGCCGCGTTGAACGGACCGGCGTTTTGCCGGGTTGATGAAGTGCTTGTGGACGCACGCTTTGTGCGCTGCATCGAAGCAATGCGAAGCCGGCGCTGGCGTCCGGCTTCGCATCCGGAAGGCTCAGGCCTGCGCGTCGTCACTCTCGCCGAGCATACGCATCGCGGCTTTCTCCGCGTTCGCCACGTGCAGGCGCGCGAGCGCCTGGGCTTCGTCGGCATCGCGTGCTTTGAGCGCCTTGTAGAGCTTGTCGATTTCGCGCAGGCTGCTCGGCAGCCGGTCGGGATGCATCAGCGACGTGGCGCGCAGCAGATTCACCCGCGAATACAGGCTATTCAGAACCTCCTTAACCAGTGCATTGCCGCAGTTGTCCAGCAGCACCTCGTAGAGCGCGGTCTTGGCCTTGAGCACGCCCGCCTGGTCCTGCGCCGTCGCCTGCGTGCGCAGTTCCTTCGCGGCCTCGCCGAACTGCGCAATCGCGGCGTCGCTGGCGAGCCTTGCGAACTCGTGCGCCGCGAAGCCTTCCAGCAGCCCGCGCAACGCGTACAGTTCGCTCGCCTCCTGCTGCGAGATCACGGCGACGATCGGGCCTTTGTGCGGCACGCTGCGCACGAGTTTTTCTGCTTCGAGCTTGCGCAGCGCTTCGCGTACCGAGGTACGGCTCACGCCGAGCGACTCGCACAGTTCGCGCTCGATCAGACGCGCGCCCGGCGCAAAGCGCCCGCTCATGATGGCCTGCCGCAGCACGTTTTCGACCTGATGACGCAGCGTCTCAGGTCGGACCAACCCGATATCAGTCGACATTATTGTCTTCCCGTCCGACAAAGTTACAGTCGCTATGATACTTCACCGCCCGCTGTTTTCCGTCCTCCGTTGTGCATAAAACGCGATCATCGTTGCCTCGCTGTAGCACTTCAGTTGTAGCCAAGTATCGCCACGGCCCGCACATGCGCGTGGTCCGTGCCGTTCGCTGCGAGCCGCGCGAGCGGCAGCGCCTGCAACGCGCGGAACGTCGAATGAGGATCGCGGACGCGCGCACTGGCGTTTTGAGGCGGCCGCGCCGAACGGGTGACGTGCGTGTTCGATACGTTGGGATTCAGCATCGCGCGGTCATGCATCGACGGCCACTCGGTGCTTCGCCAGTGCAGCTTCGAGCAACGGCGCGCCGAGTTCGGCGCCGTGAATGCCCGTCGTGCTGACGATCTCCAGCAGTTCCATCAGTTCGTCGGCCGTCGCGCCGTAGCGCAGCGCGTTGCGCATGTGCAGCTTGAGGCCCGGCACGTACAGATGTGTCGATGAAGCATCGAACGCGCAATACATGAACTCCTTGATCTTCGGACTCAGCACGCCCGTGCGCCACGGCACCGAAGAAAACTCGACATACGCTTCGAACAGATCGGGATCGAGTTCGAGCAGCCCTTCCCATGTGGGGTGCCAGTAGCCGCGATTCTTCTCGAATGCATCCTTCAGCGCGCGACGGCGTTCGTCGAGCGGCGCGGGTCCGGCGCGCAAGCCTTCTTCTTCGAGCACTTCGAGCAGCACGGGCACGCCGACATTGCTGGTGTGAATGCCGATCGTGCTGATCAGCTCCAGCACTTCCATCAGTTCTTCGCGCGTCGCGCCGAACCCGAGCGCGCGCTCGATATGATGCGCGACGCCCGGCCCATATAACTGCGTCGCGCAAGCATCGGCAGCGAGTGCGATGAACGCGCGCGTCTTGTCATCGAGATGGTTTCTGCGCTGCGGCACTGCGGAGAACTGCACGTAGGCATCGACAAAGCCCGCATCGAGACGCAGCATGCTGTCCCATGCGGCGTTCCAGACGCCGTGCACACGCACGAAGTCGTCCTTGATCTGCTGTGGCTCGCGATGCGCGCGCGCCGGCTGCTCTCCCTGCTTCATTCGCTTGCTCCTTCCGATGACGATGATGCGCGCCGCCTCAGCCCGCGACCAGCCCTTGCGGATAATCCGCTTCGGCCACTTCTTCCTGCCACGTCGCCTTGCCGATCGACGTCGCGATGTGCACCATGTAGCTGCCGTCGCTCGCGCCGTGCCAATGCCGCTCGTTCGGCCCGATGAAGACGATGTCGCCCTGGCGGATTTCCTGCGGCGCTTCACCTTCCTTGCAAATCCAGCCCTTGCCCGCCGTCACCTGCAGCACCTGGCCCTGCTCGTGCGTGTGCCAGTACGTGCGGCCACGCGGCGCGAAGAACACTGTATTGATGGTGACGCCATCTGTCGGCGGCATCACGGGGTCGGCCCACACTGTGCCCGAAAACGTTTCGCCACGCAGTTCCGACATCTTCCCTTCTGCCCTGCCGTGAAATACCTTCATGCCTGCTTCTCCTCTTTGCGAATCTTCCCGTCCCATAGACGCACGCCGCCCGACACATCGCCGATCGCATCGACGACACGATTGCTGATCACATCGCCATAACCGAGCGCCGTGCCGAGACCAAAGCTCGCGAGCGGCCCCGCTGCATTCAGCGACACCACGCCTAGTTCGCGCGCGCGATCGACATACAGCACGACATCCTTCGTCATCAGCTTGCCCGTCAGCCCGCCTTCCAGATAGTCGCCATCGACGATCTTCGGAAAACGGTTCAGCGTCGCGAAGTTCACGCCGCTGCTGCTGTTGAGCACGTCGAGCAGCAGATGCAGGTCGAGCCCGGCCTTCTTGCCCGCCACCATGACTTCCGCGCTCGCCGCAAGGCTTACGGCATTGAGGAAGTTGTTCAGCAGCTTCGTGGTGTGGCCTGCGCCGCTCTCGCCCATGTGCGCGACCTTCGAACTGATCGGTGCGAATGCCCATGTGAGCGCTTCGACGGCACTCGCGTCGCCGCCGACCATCAGCGTCAACGTGCCTTTCTCCGCCGCTGCCGCGCCGCCTGAAATGCCAGCATCGACATACTGCACGCCGCATTGTGTGAAGCGCCGCGCGAGCCGTATCGTCGAACTCGCGGCGGCCGTGCTCAGATCGACGACGATCTGTCCGGCGCAGCAATGCGCGAGCACGCCGCCCTCGCCTTCGACCACGGCTTCGACGACCTTGCTGTCCGGCAACGACATCATCACGACGTCGGCGAACTTCATCACGTCCGCGATTGAAGCCGCGGCCTGCGCGCCCGCTGCCTTCACGCGCTCGGGCGCGGTGTCGTAACCGAGTACCGCAATGCCCGCATCGACGAGACGCCGCGCCATGCGGCCGCCCATGTTGCCGAGACCGATGAAACCGATCCGCTCCTTGTTCATTTGCGCTATTCCCTTGCAGTCAGTTGATTCGTCAGAAGTCGACGTCTTTCGTTTCCGGTCCCATCAACGCGCCGACCGCACCGATCAATCCGCCGATGCACAACAGCACGACGGAAGTCATCCGCAACGGCATGAACGCGCCGAGCCAGTTCATATAGAACGCGTAGAACGACGGAATGATCACCGAGAGACTGAAGCCGACGCCGAAACCCGTTGCGCGCACATCCGTGACGAAGCGCTCGTTGATGTATGTGACGATCACGCCCACGGCGACGTGACCAGCACGGCGAGCACGCAGACCAGCGCGATGATGGTCGGCAGAGACAATCCGTCGTTGTTCGCGAGCACATACAGCAGCCCTGCGCCAACCGTCGCGATCAGCGGGCCGACGATCACGAAGAAGCGCCGCCGTCCGATCGACTGTGCAATGAGCCCAGAGCCGATATAGCTGAAGAACAGCACGAAGTACGTGATCATCAGCGTGGACGTCATCTGGAAACCCGTCAGATGCAGCGTCTTCACGAGCAGGCCCGTCGGCAGGTAGATCGTAATGATGTTCTGCGTGAGCCAGAAACCCGTCATCATGATCAGCACCTGAAGCAGGTTGCGACCGCTCTTTCCGCGCAGCAGGTCGGTGAGCGGCAGCTTTTCCGGCTGATTGCCTTTGTCGGCGGCTTCGCTTTTCCAGATCTCCGATTCGGCGACCTTGTGCACGTAGTACAACGCGAGAATGCCCGCGAGCACGGCGCCCAGCACGAACGGAATGCGCCAGCCCCATTGCGCGTACGGCGAGTTCATACCGTTCAGCGGAAAGAGCGCGAACATCAGCATCGCGACGAGATTGATCGACACGTAGGCAGCCGGAAAGCCCGCGATGATGAAGCCGCCGACAAACCCGCGCTGCTCCTTCTTCGAATACTCGATGGCGAGCGGCATCGCGCCCGTGTAGCCGCCGCCGAGGAAGATGCCGTCGACGAAGCGAAGCAGCACGAGCGCCCAGTACGACACGATGCCGATGCTCTCGTAGCCCGGCAGCAGCGCGATCAGCAACGTAACGACGCCGAAGCCCGACACCGACCAGATCGATGCCTTACGGCGCCCGATGCGGTCCGCGATCATGCCGAACAGCAACGCGCCGATAGGACGCCCGAGCAGCGTCGTGATGAACACCAGCGACGCGAGTATCGTCTCCATGCCGCTGGAGAGATGCGGCGGCTGGAAGAACGCGAGCACCGGCGACAGTACGACGACGGGCAGATAAATATCGAACATGTCGATGTACTCGGAAAAGAATGCGCCTTTGATGGCATTGCGTCTTTTCGTTTCTATCGATTGCTCGCCTTCGGAGTGTGCGATGTCGGTCGCAGTTAGGGTTTTCATCGTTGTCTCCAATCCATGTCTTTGTCGGGCATGGCGTGCCGCGCACGCGCTGCCAGGTGTGGTTTCGTCACAGCATCAAGCCGCCGAAGTCTCCGCTTCGTACGCCTTGATCGCTTCCGTCGCGACGCGGAACGCAGCCAGCGCCAGCGGCGCGCCGCAATACACGGCCGCCTGCATCAGCACCGCGCGGATTTCGTCCTTCGTCACGCCGTTGCGCAGCGCGCCCTTCACGTGCACGGCGAGTTCGTGATGCTGGCTCATGGCCGTGAGCATGCCGAGGTTCAACATGCTGCGCGTCTTGAACGACAACGTCTTGTCGCCCCAGATATCGCCCCAGCAGCTCTCGGTGACGAACCTCTGCATCGGGCGGTTGAAGTCGTCGGCATTAGCCCACGACTTTTCCACATGCCCCGCGCCAAGCACTTCCTTGCGGTTTTCAAAGCCTTTTTCGAAACGTTCGTTGCTGTCCATCTTGAGGTCCTCTTTGTTGCTTCAACCCGTTCAGTTGCTCGCGCGTTACGACTGCCTGACGCGATGATTGTCCGACAATCTAAACATGCAAAATTTTTTGGCCGCTTTGGCCGGCCTGGCTCGCTACGTGCCGTAACCAACCATCGCCTTCGTTTCCAGATACTCGCGCAAGCCCGCTTCACCCCATTCACGGCCATTGCCCGAACGCTTGTATCCGCCGAACGGCGCGTGAAAATCGGCGGGCGGATAGTTCAGATGCACGCCGCCCGCGCGCAATGCACGGCCCACCTTGCGGGCACGCGCAATATCCGCGGATTGCACGTACGCGGCGAGACCATAGTCCGTGCCGTTGGCGATCGCGATGGCGTCCGCTTCGCTGTCGTACGGGATCATCGACAGCACCGGCCCGAAGATTTCTTCACGCGCGATCGTCATGTCGGGCGTGACGTCGGCGAAGACGGTCGGCTTTGCGTAATAGCCTCTATCGATGCCTTCAGGCAAGCCCGTGCCGCCTGTCACGAGCCGCGCGCCTTCGTCGATACCCTTCTGGATCAACGCCTGCACGCGCTCGAACTGGTTGCGGTTGACGAGCGGGCCGAGTTGCGTCGAAGCATCGTCGGTCGGCCCGACGCGATACGTTTCCGCTGCGCGCTTCGCGATCTGCGCAGCGTCGTTCATCAGATGACGCGGCACCAGCATGCGCGTCGGAATCGAGCACGACTGACCCGAGTTCACGAAGCACGCAGCGACCCCGCGCTTGACGGCCTCTTCGAGATCGACGTCGTCGAGCAGAATGTTCGCGGACTTGCCGCCCAGTTCCTGCGCAACGCGCTTGACGCTCGGTGCGGCCGACTGCGCGACTAGCACGCCCGCGCGCGTCGAGCCTGTGAACGACACCATGTCGATATCCGGATGGCTCGCGATCGCCTCACCGACACCCGGACCATCGCCGTTGACGAGATTGAACACGCCGGCGGGCAGTTGCGCTTCGTCGAGCACTTCCGCGAAGAGCAGCGCGCTCAGCGGCGAATACTCGCTCGGCTTGAGCACCATCGTGCAACCGGCTGCGAGCGCGGGCGCGATTTTCACGACGATCTGGTTGACGGGCCAGTTCCACGGCGTAATCAGACCGCACACGCCGATCGCTTCGAGCACGACACGCGTGCTGCCGCGCTGCTCTTCGAATTCGAAGCGCTCCAGCACGTCGATCAGCGCATTCAGATGCGCGGGACCGCGCGCCGCCTGGCCGTTGCGCGCGAACGTGACGGGCGCGCCCATCTCGCGGCGCATCGCTTCCGCGAACTCGTCGTAGCGGCGTTCGTAGATCTGCAGCACGCGCCGCAACAGCGCGACGCGTTCCGCGACGCTCGTCGTAGACCACGCGGGAAACGCGCGGCGCGCGGCCGCAACTGCACGGTCGATATCTTCCGCGTTGCCGAGCGCGAGCCGCTCGAACGGTGTTTCCGTGGATGGATCGACGATATCGAACCAGCGGGCGGACGCAGGTTCGACCCAGCGTCCGTCGATATAAAACTGCGCTGCATGTGACATGGCAGGTTCCTGTCGAGAATCAAAGCGCATCGCGATCTAGCAGGCGATACATTTCGGTGTGGTCGGTGGCGGGCGTCGAACGTTGCGCGGCTTCGCCCCACAGTGCCGTGACGGTGTCGCCGAGCGTCATCGGATAACCGACCGACTGCGCGAGCGCATGAGCGATCTTCAGATCCTTGTTCATCAATTGCAGTGCGAAGCCAGACCCGAACGTGCCGCTCAGCATGAATTGCTTGACCTTGTTTTCCGAAGTATTGCTGCGGCCCGACGAAGCGTTCAGCACGTCCGTCATCACATCCGGCTCGATGCCGAAGCGTTGCGCGACGAGCAGCGCCTCGACGGTCGCCGTGAGTCCCGCCGCCGACACGTAGTTGTTCAGCGCCTTCGCCGCATGCCCCGAGCCCGCGCCGCCGATATGCAAAATGCTCTTGCCCATCGCTTCGAGGACAGGCATGCACTGCGCGAGCACTTCCGCACGACCGCCGACGAGAATCGCCAGCGTGCCTTCCTTCGCTTTCTTCACGCCGCCGGATACGGGCGCGTCCAGATACGCTAGGCCGCGTTCTTCGAGCACCGCGCCGAGCTTGCGCGAGCGTTCCGGTTCCGACGAACTCATGTCGATCACGACGGCATCCTTCGCGAGCCGGTTCGCCCAACCGTCGTTGCCGCCGTCGACCAGCACGTTCTCGACAATGGCCGAGTTCGGCAGCATCGTGATCAACACGTCGAGCTTCGCAGCGTTGTCCCGCGTCAATCGCTGCGCGCCCGATTGCATGGCGAGCGTGTCGGCGCGCGCCGCGTCCGCGTCGTCGATGTAAAGCTCGAAGCCCGCGTTGACGAGGCATTGCACCATCGGCGCGCCCATCATGCCGAGCCCGATGAAACCGATGCGCTTTTTCTGTGTCATGGCATCCGTCTCCTAGCGCAGCGCGGAGAACGAGGTCGGGCTCAGAAAATGATTCTCGATGCGCTCGACGATAGGACGCTGCGCTTCCGACGCGGCGCGCGTCGCGATCCAGTCAGCGTCGGCCTGAAACGCATTCCACTTCTGCTCGCGCTCGGCCAGGCTTTCCCATTGGATCATGTACGTGAGCGCGTGATTGCTCGGGCCGATCAACGTGGTCCAGAAGCCGATCTGCTGGATGCCGTACTTCTCGAAGAAACCGAGTGTGTGCGTCGTGAAGCGGTCGAGCAAGGCCGGCAGGCGCGTCGGCGCGCAGTGATAGATGCGCATTTCAACGATCATAGTGTTCTCCGTGTTCCGTGTTGTGTGTTCGATTCGGTACTGCGTCAATCTTCAAGGCCGTCGACCGACGACCAGCGTTCGACGTATTTGACGAGTTCCGTCATATCGCGCGCGGCGCCGTCCTGCATCGCGGCGTAGTTCCACATCTGGCGTGCGACGCTGCCCACCCACATCGGCACGCCGAGCGCCTGGCATTCGTCGACGGCAAGGCCGATGTCCTTGCAGACGCTGCCGACAGGAAAGCCGAAATCGAATGTGCCGGGCAACACGTGCTTCGGAAACTTGTCGAGCGTCGCGCCGTTCTTGCCGCTGCCCGCATTGATCACCGACATCATCACTTCCGGGTCCAGCCCGCCGCGCATGCCCGCGACGAACGCCTCGGACGTGATCGCGAACGCCGTCGACGACAACATGTTGTTCAGCAGCTTCAGCAACTGCCCTTGCCCCGCCTTGTCACCAACGACGAACACCTTGCCCAGCACGTCGAACAGCCCGCGCACTTCTTCGAGCGCAACGGGATTGCCCGCCGCCATGATCGCTAGCGTGCCCTTCTTCGCGCCCGCTGCGCCGCCGCTCACGGGTGCGTCGACGGTTTCGATTTCTTTTGCGAGCAGCCCTTCTGCTACTTCCTTTTCGATGCGCGAGCCGACCGTCGACAGATCGACCAGCACCTTGATCGCACTGCCTTCGATCAGGCCGCCGTCGCCGAGCGCGACCTGTTTGAAGATCGCGGGCGTGGGCAAGCTCGTAAACACGACGCGCGCGCTGTCGGCCACTTCGCGCACCGACGCGGCCACTTGCGCGCCCGCCGCCTTGAGTTCCGCGACGGCAGCTTCATCGCGGTCGTACACGATCACCGTGTGACCCGCTTCGATCAGCCGCCGCGCCATCGGCCGCCCCATCGTGCCGACGCCGACGAAACCGAGCGATGGCCCGCGTTGCTGACTTGATGCCTGACTACTCGACATGACAATCCTCATGAATGAAAAAATTCCGCGTCAATTCGAACCGCGCGCACGCGCGAGACGCATCACTGCGGCCGCGTCCGTCTCGGTCTCGAACTTCCATAATCTGGCGATCAACGCTTGCGCATCGACGCCCGAGCGTGAATACGCGGCCAGTTGATGCAGCTTGTCCGCCAGTTCGACGTTGGCGAGTGGCGCGGCGAGACTGCCGCGCGCGGCATGCACGCGGTGCGCGACGCGTTCGCCCGAGCGCAGCACGATCGTCACCTGTGCCGACTCAACGGGCCACGACGCGTTATCGATGAAACGCAGGCGGCTTCCAAGCGCACGTAGCGACGGATCGGCGACAGCGGCATCGCTGAACTCATCGAGGCCAGCCTTGCCGCGCGACAACACCACGGCGACCGCATGCTGCGCACTGACCTGCGATTCGCGGCCCGTGCCTGCGCCCGCCCGGTCGGTGCGCTCGCGCAGCAGCGGATGGCCCGTCAGTTCGATCTGTTCGATATCGTCGAGCGACCAGCGCGCGTCGCGGCGAAGATCGAGGCATGCGTCGATCACCGGGTTCAGCACGACGCCGCAGGGATACGGCTTGTAGGTGTTCTTCAGTAGTTCCCACTCATGCCCGAGTTCATGCGTGAGCGCAGTCCATGACGGTTGCGAAGCCGTCACGCGCAGAAAGCCGCGCTCGCCTTCGAGCGGCGCATCGGGGCCCGAAAAGCCGTCTTCTGCAAGCAGCGCGGACAGCAGTCCATTGCGCGCCGCATTGCCGACACTGATACTCTTCGACATCGTGCCGAGCGTTTCGACCAGTCCGCCCGTTTGCACCGATGCATTGCCGAGCGCCCAAACGATATGTTGTTCATCAAGCTCGAGCGCCTTCGCCACGGCTGCAGCCGCGCCGAACACACCGCATGTCGACGTGATGTGCCAGCCGCGCTGATAGTGCTCCGGCGACACCGCGTTGCCGATCCGGCATTCCACTTCGACGCCGAGCACGAACGCGAGCAGCAGCGCTTCGCCGCTCATCGCATGCGATTCGGCAAGCGCGAACAGTGCGGCCGCGACGGGCGCCGTGGGATGAATGATGGTCGGGATATGTGTGTCGTCGAAGTCGTAGACGTTCGCGCTCATCGCGTTGAGCGCGGCTGCATTCAGCATGTCCGTGCGCTCGCTGCGTCCGACGATGCTCGCGTTTTCATCGGCACGAAAACGCTGATAGACGTTGACGGCTTTGTCGAGCGTCGGATCGTGCGATCCTGCCAGCGCGACCGCGAAGTAGTTGACGAGCGAGCGCTTCGCTTCGTTGCGTACGTTAGCGGGCAAGTCATGCCACTGCGTACCGGCGACGAAGCATGCAAGTGCGCGAGTCAATGCGCCGCTGCGCAACGCGTTGGCATCGATGGAATCAGCCTGCAAGCCAGCCTCCTTCTATCGGCATCATCGCGCCCGTGATCTGGCTCGCCGCCGGTCCGCACAGAAACACGACCATCTCGCCGACATGCGCGGCTTCGACCAGTTCGCCCGTCGGCTGCTTGCCCTTGAGGAACTCGCGCACTGCATCGCTGCGATTCAGTCCGCTCTCGTCCATCAACGCGTTGATGCGTCCGTCGATGTTCGGCGTCAGCACCGAGCCCGGACAGATCGCATTGCATGTGATGCCTTGATTCACTGTCTCGATTGCCACGGAACGTGTCAGCCCGAGCAGCGCCGTCTTCGTCGTCACGTAATCGACGCGATTGGCGACAGCGCGCGCCCCGTACACCGACGTCATGTTGAAGATGCGTCCCCAGCCGCGCTCGCGCATGCCGGGCAACGTCAGTTGAATCGCGCGAAATGCGGCCGTCAGATTCACCGCGAGCGCGCTGCTCCAATGCTCGATTGGAAATGATTCGATGCCCGCGAAATGACGTACGACGGCATTGTTGATCAGCACGTCGAGCGTCTTCACGCGTTCGTGCGCGGCACCGATCAAAGCATCGACGCCTGCGGGCGTCGCGAGATCCGCTTGCACGTAGGCGACGTTGACGTCGAACGCGGATGCCAGTTCGTCCGTGGTCTGCGTCATCTGCTGTGGCGCTTCGAGTCCGTGCAATACGATGTCGCAGCCTGCGCCCGCGAGCGCTCGCGCCATCGCGAGACCCAGGCCGTTTGACGAACCTGTCACCAAAGCGCCTTTGCCATTCAGCATCATGCGTGCCGCCCGCTCAGCGCGCTTGCGCGTCGAGACGCACGATCCAGCCTTCCATCTCGCGATCATGTGACGGATAGCGCGTCAGCACAGCGGGATCATGGCCCGGAATCACGTGTTCCGGCGAGCTTGCCAGCCGATGTGCAGCCTCATAACCTTCGAGCATGTCGCCGACGTTGTAGACGACAGGGAACGGCCGATGCTCCTGCATGTTCGCGTAGAAATGCGAGGCATCCGACGCGAGCACAACCCAGCCGCGCTCCGTATGCACGCGCACGACCTGCAAGCCGTTCGTATGTCCGCCCACCCAATGCACGCTCAGTCCCGGCGTGATCTCCGACGCGCCGTCATGAAACTGCACGCGCCCATCGAACAGGCGGCCAACCATCGACTTCACGTCTTCCGGCTCGAACGGATGACTCAGCGCGTGATGACACATGCAGCGCCCCGTGCAATACGCCATCTCGCGATCCTGAAGGTGATAACGCGCGCGCGGAAACAGCGAGCTATTGCCCGCGTGGTCGTAATGCATGTGCGTGATGATCACGTCTTCGACGTCATCGGCGCGAATGCCGATCTGCTTCAGCCCGCGCTCCACCGTGTTCGTGATCGTGCGGCCCCGCTTGTCGGCCATTGCCTGATCGAAGCCCGTATCGACGATGAACGTGCGCGATTCGCCCACCACGGCCCATACGAAGTAATCGAGCGGCATCGGCACATCATGCGAATCGCCGCCGATGAAGTTGTCGCGAGAGCGTCGCTCGAAATGCGCGTACTTGACTGCGTAGATACGGTAGTTCTCAGTGGGCGATGACATGTCTCGAGTGTCCTTTGTTTGTGCAGTGATCCGTCGCAGCGTAGGCAGCACGGCGGTTATTTCATGGCCGCCGTCGCGCCGCCTTCGATGGTTTCCGCGTTCGTGACATCGGCGTCGGCGGCAATCGATTCGAGCGACCTCTGCTTCGTTTCCGCGCCGAGCACGCCGACGATCAGCGCCTGAACCAGCAGCGTGCCTACAATCAAGGTCAACACGCCCGCAATGCCGAAGCGCATGAACGCGCTCGCCACTGCATAAGGCACGACGATGCTGACCGCGCGGCCCACCGTATTCGCAAGGCCCGAGCCGCGCAGGCGCAGTTCCGTCGGGAACAGTTCGGGCACATACGTCGCGACGCTGAACGACGACAGCACGTAGATGCAGCAGGTGATCGCGAAGCCGAGCGCCGTGATCGCAACCGCCGACTGCGCAAACGGATAGGCAACGCCGAAGGCCACGCACACGAGCGAAAACAATACGATGCCCCACTTCCGGCCCAGATGCTCGGCGAGTGCAAAGGCGATTAGCGAGCCGATCGGGCCGCCCGCGAACATCACGGCGGTCAGACCGAGCGAACTGGAAACGCTGTGTCCCTGCTTGACGAGGAACGTCGGTATCCAGCTGACGAATGCATAGTTGACCGTGAAGAGCGCGACGAGAACCGTGATGGCCGTGATCGTGCGCGTGAGCAGCCGGCGCGAGAACAGATCAGCGAGACGGCCTGTGTCGTTCGAATGGAACTCGCGCGTGGAAGGTTCGGATGCGTTGACGGGATAACTGGTTCTGGTACCGCACGCAGTCTCGATGCGTTCGACGATCTCCCGCGCTTCATCGCCGCGTCCGCGCGACGCGAGCCAGCGCGGCGACTCCGGCATCGACTTGCGCAGGAACCACACGAACAGCGCGCCGCATCCCGCGATCGCGAACATCCAGCGCCAGCCGTATTGCGGGACGATCAGCCAGCCGAGGAAGGTCGACAGGAACAGCGACGTGTTGATGATCAGATTGAGGATGGTGCCGAAGCGGCCGCGCCAGTCGGCCGGAATGAACTCGCTCAGCGTGCCATAGCCGACCACGATCTCCGCGCCCATGCCCACGCCCATCACGAGACGGAAGAAGATCAGCCAGTAGATCGACGGCGCGAGCGCTGCGGCAATCGATGCGAAGCCGTAGATGCCGAGATTGAACTGATAGCAGAAGCGGCGCCCGAAGCGGTCGCCGAGCAGCCCGGAAAGCCACGCGCCCGTCATCATGCCGATGAAGGTGACGGAGACGAACGTGGCGTTGAGGCTGAGCGTGGATTCGCCGCTGTGGATCATCGCGGCGAGCACGGTGCCGGCGATGTAGATGTCGAACGAATCGAAGTACATGCCGGCCGCGATCAGGCCCAGCAGACGCCAATGGAAGCCGGACAGACGCAGTCTGTCCAGGCGTGCTCCGATACTGGCATCCATCTGCATGATGCTGCCTCCGTGACGTTAGCGTTTTCTTGTGCGCCCGCTTTTGCATACCGTGTTGCGTTTTGCGTCGGAACGCAGGCGGCCGGTTGATGGGTTGGATTATATTCCTGTCATACAATCCGTCAAGCAGACGATTCAAGTTCGTCCACTGAATCTGCCTATGACGGTTTTGTGGACAAAAGGCTACAACTCACCTCACAAACGTTTACTGTCCGCTAACATCTCGTTATATTCCCCGGATCACAACGGTACGGCTGAACTCCCGGTCCAGCGGTGCATCAAGCAGTCCGTCCGCTCCACGAAAACTGGAAGACAGGACGTCAGCAACACACGCGGCTGTCTCATCACACGCCGCGCCAGCAGGATTACACCGGCATCGAAACGCGAAATCGTGCGCCCACGCATGAGGCCCCTGCTCGATTTGACATTTCGTGCCGCCTTTAGCAGTACGTTTTCGCACCATGCCGCGCGCTCGCCGCCAACGGGCGCGCAGGCATTCACTACAAGAAGGAACAGAATGAAAAAGACCATCCTGGCCGCAGCGGCTCTCGGGAGTTTCAGCATCGTTGCGCAGGCACAAAGCAGCGTCACGTTGTACGGCCTGCTCGATGCCGGTATCACGTACGCAAACAAGGTGGCGACTTCGACGGGACATGACAGTCTCGTCAAATACGGCGACGGCGTTGCATCGGGCAGCCGTTGGGGCCTGCGCGGCACGGAAGATCTCGGCGGCGGACTGAAGGCGATCTTCGTGCTCGAAAGCGGCTTCAGCACGGGCGACGGCACGTCGGGCCAGGGCGGCGCGCTGTTCGGCCGTCAGGCGTTCGTGGGTCTGGCGAAGGACGGCATCGGCTCGTTGACCTTCGGCCGTCAGTACTCGTTCTCGACCGACTACATCGGTGCGAACTACACGATGGGTAGCCAGACGCCCGCCGGCAACTACGCGTATCACATCAACGATCTCGACCAGTTGACGTCGAGCCGGATCAACAACGCAGTGAAGTTCAGCAGCGCGAACTTCGCGGGCCTGACGTTCGGCGCGATGTACGGCTTCTCGAACTCGACGCAGTTCGCAGGCACCCCGACCACGACGGGCACGGGCGGCACGCAAGGTTCGTCGAGCACGTACAGCTTCGGCGCGAACTATGCGACGGGTCCGTTCGGAATCGGCGCGGCGTACACGAACATCCGCTTCCCGAACGGCGCGACGCCGGCGTTCAGCGTGAGCATCGCGAACATCAACACGCTCGGCCTGCGCGACCTCGAAACCTTCGGCGTCGGTGCCCGCTACGCGATCGCTTCCGGTCTCGTGTTCGCGAACTGGACGCACACGAAGTTCGAGCCGCTCACGGGCGAATCGTCGAAGCTGAACAACTATGAAATCGGTGGACGCTGGGCTTTACGCCGGCGCTGTCGGCGGGCCTGGGCTACACGTTCTCGAAGCTCGACGACCGCTTCGAAGGCAAGTGGCATCAGATCAACAGTTCGGTCGACTACGCGCTGTCCAAGCGCACCGATGTCTACCTGCTGGGGATCTACCAGAAGGCGTCGGGCAGCAACGTCGTAGCGGGCCGCAACGTGCCCGTGCAGGCTGAGATCGGCTCGTCTTCGTCGTTCATCGGCAATGCAGGCGCGAACACGCAGTTCGTGACGCGCGTCGGTCTGCGTCACCGCTTCTGATCGTGTGATGGGTGGCCGCTGCGCCGAAGGCGCGCGGCCACATCAGCGCATCCTGTCTCCAATCGCGGTACCCTTACAGGTTTTGACCGACCCAAAAAGGACCGCGATGTCTGCTTTTCCCTTCGACGCCGTGTTATTCGACTGCGACGGCGTGCTCGTCGATTCGGAAACGATCACCAACACCGTGCTGGCAGCGATGCTCGGCGAACTGGGCTGGCATCTGAGTGTCGACGAAGCGATGTCGATCTTCGTCGGCAAGACGGTGATGGACGAGGCGCCGCTGATCGAAGCGAAAACAGGCGTTCGTATCACGCCCACCTGGCTCGAAACCTTTCGCGAGCGCCGCAATGCTCCACTCGAACGCGAAGTGACGGCGATCGAAGGCATTGTCGAAACCGTCGCTGCGTTGCATGCGCGACTCGATGGACGGATCGCCGTCGCATCCGGCGCGGACCGCGTCAAGCTACGCTTGCAGCTCGCGAAAGCCGGCGTGCTCGACGACTTCGAAGGACGCATCTTCAGCGGGCAAGAGACGTCGCGCAACAAACCCCACCCGGACGTTTATCTCGCCGCAGCCGCGGGACTCGGCGTCGACCCTGCGCGTTGCGCGGTGATCGAAGACACCGTGACGGGCGCCACGGCGGGCCGCGCGGCGGGCGCGACGGTGTTCGGCTACAGTCCCAGCGAAAAAGGCCATAGCTCGAAAGAAGCGTTGAGAGCGATCGGTGTCGCAGAGGTATTTGAAGAGATGGCGCACTTGCCCGCACTGCTGGCGGGCTGGCAACGCTGAACGCCCTGGCGCCGACGCGCGCCCGCGTCGCGCACGGCAAACTCAAAGCATTTCAGCTTCTTCGAGATTCGCGCCGAAAAAGAAACGGCTCAGCTCACGCGTGAGCTCGTTGAGGATCGCCATTTCCGGTTGCGTGATCTTGTGCACGGCCTGCACGTCGGTCCAGTCGCCGTACGCGAGCGCGACCGTGGTGTCGTTGGCCTTCACGGGCAGCAGCACGAACGCCTGCGCATCGGCGAGATGCGCCTTGAACCAGTCGGGCAGACGCGCTTCCATGCGCGGCTCGTGCGCGTTCTCGATGAAGATGCCGACGGGGTTCGCAATGGCCAGATGGAACACGTCGGGCTGAAAGCCTGCGCCGAAGTTGAGCGTCGGCAGCATGCGTTCCATGTCGGGGCCGAAACCGATGCGCGCGTGATAGCGCGCGTCGGCCTGGCGCACGAACACGAGCGTGCGCGACATCGACAGGCCCGCCAGAATGGTTTCGGAAGCGAGCGTCAGCACGGGCAGGAGCGCCTTGCTCGACGGCAGCGCACGCAAGTCTTCAAGACCCGCCGAAAGCCGCGCCTGCGCGGACTTGCCGGTACGCACGATTGCATCGGCGTGCGCGCGCAGCTCGGAAATCTCCTGCATCAGCCCTTCGTTGCTTTCTTCGTCGATCAACGCGGCGCTCAACGCGTCGAGCCTCGCCGCATCGATCCTCAGCGCGTCGCTGTAGAGGCTCGCGAGTTCGGCGAGGCAGCGTTCCAGTTCGTCGCCCGGCTGCTGGGTGACGAGCAGGTTGGCCACTTCCGTCGAATAGCTGTTGACGGCCCGCAGCCAGCGCACATGTTCCGAGAGCGGCTCGTCCGATGCCGCGCCGATGGCCTGCATCCCCGCCGAGATCGTGTCCGGCAGACGCCAGCGGCGCGCCGCCTCGCTGCCGATGTCCTCGAAGCTCACGCCGAGCAGTTGTGCGCAGGCGTCGCTATCGTCGATCTGGTCGGTCGCCGCCGTGCGGCGCAGCCGGTCCCATTCGCTTTCCAGATAGAACGCCACCAGCAGCCTGCCCACCTGACGCATCAGCGCGCACACCACGGCTTCTTCCGCAACGCGCAGATCGACGCCTTCGGTGATGCGCCGCGCAACCGTTCCGCATAGCAGCGCGCGGTTCAGTTCGAGCTTCGCGTCAATCCGGTGCGGCGCGCTGTGATGAAAGTGATCGACGATCTTCATCCCGACCACGAGATGGCCGACGGTATCCATGCCGAGCACCATCAGCGCGCGGGTCACGGTGGTGATGTTGCCGCCGAAGGCGACGTACATCGCCGAATTGGCGAGCCGCAGCACCTTTTGCGTGAGGCCGACATCCGAAAGCACGACCTGCACGAGCGACGTGAAGTCCAGATCGTCGTTATTCATCGCCGACACGGTGGTGCGCAGCGCCTGCGAGAGCATCGGGAAATCCCCGCGCTCGCTCATGCGCGCCCACAGTTTTTCCAGCAGTTCGGACTTGACGACGGGGACATCTGATGGTGATGGAGGACAGAGACGTTGAAAGACAACCACAGTACCCGTGATTAAAACACAACCCGTCGTCCATCATCGTGCCGGCAAGCCTCGGACAGCCTGCAAACCGTCGGCCTGTTGCGTGATTGCGCATCGATTGCGCATTATTTCGAAGCCTTACCATGTCTCCATTGCGCGACATTCCCCTCCGGCCGGGCGCAACAGACGGCTTTCGATGCCCTATGTGCGTCAGATGTCGACGCCTGACGCGACGATCATCGCGCCCGCATTGCCCGG